>DUCT01000195.1 GCA_012959665.1 Myxococcales bacterium
GGTTGAAAACCCGAACGTATTGGTTCTGGACGAACCCACGAATCATCTGGACCTCGAAGCCATCGAATCACTGGTGGACGCGCTCAAGGGATACGATGGCAGCCTTCTCTTTGTTTCCCATGACCGCTGGTTTGTGAGCGAACTCGCCACACGAATCATCGAGATCACTCGAGACGGAATCAACGACTTCCCTGGAACCTACGAAGAATATCTTGCACGAAGCGGTGATGACCACCTCGACAGCCAGGCCGTTCTCCGTCAAGCACGGACGACAAAACGAAAGACACGGAATACCAGCACGAGTGCCTCTAAGGTCCAGCCGGGTCCGTCGCCCGGACGTCAACTCAAAAAGGTCGAAGCCAGCCTGGCTGATCTCACCGAGAAAATTACTGCTGCGGAAGCCAGAATCGAAGCTCTCAACGAGAAATTTTGCGAGGAAAATTACTACAAGAAAACGCCTGCCGAGGAACATTCCGCTTTGGAGGCAGAGCACCGAATGCTCTTGGAAGAGGTTCGCGTCTCCATGAATGACTGGGAATCCCAGGAACAAGAGGGCGATAAACTTCGCCAACAGATCGAAGCGAACGACCAGGCCAAATAACTCCCCAGGAGCTTGCGCGGGTCTCGGCAGACCCCCAGGGGTTGGGCTGCCCCATGGCCATTCGGCTGCCCGCCCTCGTCACGTGGCTATATTTGTCTTCTGTCGATTGAACGTTTTCCCATTCGGGCAGTGCTCAGCATGGCAATGCTCCCGGGCGCGGGTGCGCTGGGGGATCACGACGAATCCGACTCGCCCCCCGATCCCACCCCTGCGGATCGAGCCGGGCTCTTGCTTCGCCACCGAACCATTCCTCACTGGAGAAACACGCTCGTCGCCCACCCTCGAGCAGTTGCTCGAGGGTGGGTGACGACGAATTCCAAGCCCGAGACTCACCGGCCTCAGTGTTCTCACTCGAAGCCCAGCCCATGAAGGCGGTCTAGTGCACAGCACTCACCATGCTCGCCGAAGCCAGGGCCAACCTCAGGCAACCCGTGGCCAGTAGATCCTGAAGATCAGTGGCTCGCCGATTGAGGTCGTCAAAATCCCGCCCGATCCCCGCGATGGGACTCGGATCGGGGATCGGCGATGCTCCGGTCCCAGTTAGGAAGCGCGACAGCTGCGCAGGCGTTCCGCCCGGCGTATTCGGATCGACATGATAGAAGGGCGGATCGAATCCTGGATCAATGGCATCCGCGCCATGGCACCCAGAACACGTATTGACCGACAAATTGAATCGAATGTCATCATCGGTACAACCACCCGCCGGGAAACCCGAAATTCCAGGCGCCCAGAAGTGGGTGTTTGGGAAAAAATCCGCACGGCCAGAAAGAAATGGCATCGACATCCAGCTGTCGGGGACAACGTGCTCCTGGTTGCAGATATCCGACAAATTCGAATTGATGTAGTTCGCAAGCACGGGCTGGAGCAGGGCTACCGTTGCAAAATCTCGATCGGGCGTCTGTTTCGTCGTGTCCATACGCAGGACATTCTGAATCGGTGTGCCCAAGGGCATCTGCTGAAGCGTAAACTCGCGCAACTCCCAAGGACTACCCATGACGACTTCGCTGGTTCGAAGCTGGCCGATTGAACTCCCATTCGGCTCCCCGGGTGCGGCGCCCGCAGTCGTCACCGGGTCGGTAATCGACTGGAGGTGAGTAAGATATCCGGCCGATGCCGGGAAGGGTGGGTGGATGAGGTCCAGATCTTCCCACTCCTGGGCATAGTTGATGACCTGGTTACAGGTATTGGCATGCACCGTATATTCGAAGATTGCGGTCATGCGTGTGGGCGAACACGTGTTCATATCCAGTAGGCCAAAAACGAAGCGAAGCTCCCCCGCGCTCGCTGTACTCGATCCGTACCCCACCGCATCTCGCAGATCCACCCGGTTCACAATGGCCAGTAGCCGAAAGGGGGCTTGGTCCATATCAAGGGTACCGGCGCTGGTCGTCGGCCAGGGGTTAACGATCGCCGAAATCAGTCCCGCTTCGCGCTCGGGGACGACATCATCGTTGACAACCCAGTCACCACTAGCGCCCCCCCATTCAGAGGATCGAAATTCTTGGCCCACCCAGCCAGCCACTGCCGGACAAAAATATCGAGCGGAATGCCAGTCCCCGCGGTATTCGCCATCTGGCCCATCAGGGTTTTGAAACTCCACGCGCCATTCGGGTCGCCTGTCGCACCGTCGCCATCGGTATCGCACGGGTCAAATGTTCGGGATGGATCCGCAACAACACTGAGGTCTCTCACCATCAGAGCGCGCTCGGAGTCTACAGTCGCCACCATGGGAGGCGCGGGGACAAGGGAAATCGTCATGGGAGATGCCAGACTGGCCAGGCTCGATCCGATGTTGGGAACTTTTTTAGCGACGAGTTCCCGACCCGAGAATTGCAGTTCATCAGTCCCTGCTTCCCCGAGCGCAGCCATAAGCAGATCTCGCGACTTGCGCGTTCGGAAATTTTCAAAGTCAAAATCAACTCGAGCTGTATAGAGTCCATCGCCCGCAAACTCGTCATCACCCAGACCGCTATCGCTGAGCACAAAGACCGTTTGCGCATCAACCCGATAGGGAATATGGGTGGGCGCATCGAATCCAGCGCGAAAAGTGACGTGAAGTATCGCGTTCTGCCGACGCCCGAGGGTGTGCAAGATTTGGAGTTCCGCGGTCTCTATCGGCGGCGGTTCCGTCACAAATTTTTCAGAAAAGACAACTGCCCTGGATAGCGGCTCCATGGAGAACTCGACCTGCCGGATGCGAGGGACACCATCGGACCAACCAAGGACCGAGACCACCAGCTGGTTTGAGTTATCCAGGGTTTGGCCAACAGGCAGCGAGGCGACAAAATTCGGGTCCCCAGGACTCACCGTCAAGGAAACCCCATTGATCTCTGCCTCGAGTGTGGTGGGGTCGAAGAGCTCACTCGAGACCATAATTTCGACCGAAAAATTCTCGGCATCGCGAATCAACTGCCCCTGTTCGGGCGATATGACAACGAACTGGTCAGGTATCTGTAAACAACCAATTATTGGAAGAAGGAAAAGCACAGCCCAGAACTCAACGTAGAAACGGTCACTCAGCATCGTAAAACTCCTGTTCAGTAGCCAACCGGCAATCGCGGGAAATAGTGTGCTCGCCGAAAGTGCGGCAACGGCTCATGGTATTAAGCGGCAGTCGCCAAGTCCGGGAACCGATTTCCCAACCGAAATCGAGTGACTTTCCCGGCAGGCCGCCTGCCCTCTCGTGAACTTCATTGGGGGCGAACTCGCCCGCGGTAAACAGGTCGCGAGAATGTCCTGATTCAGATCAGAAAACTCGGAGTTTTCTGTTCGGAAAGCCCTCAATGCTGCTCGGCAGACCTGGGGCGAAGCCAAAACATTCCTGAAACTCGCCCGAAATCAGTCCGAAAGGTCCGTACGCGCCCCCCGATAGAATCGGGCCAGCCACCCGGATTTGGTCGGCAAAGGCCAGAGGCAAAAGACCTGGAAAAGCCGCGCCCACGGGTTGAATTTCGACCCATGCCGAGACCCTGCTCGGCCAACCGGACCCTTCAGGCTGCCAAGAAATCGAATGTGTGCGAGCCTCGGCGACGGAGAAATTGGATTGGCGGCAGAAAAAATCGACATGCGGGGAAAAACCGTGCTCCTGACGGGCTTTACCGCAGGACTTGGCAAAGCCAGCGCCTTCGCCTTGGCGGAGATGGGGGCGGATCTCTACCTCCTTGCCCGCAACCGGGAGAAGGGAATCCGAACCATCGATGGCATTCGCCAGGGATTTCCCGAGGCAAACCTTGAACTCATTGTGGGCGACCTCGGAAACCTGGGCGACATCCGGCGGATGGCCAGCGAGTTCCTAGCTACTAATCGAACCCTGGACGTACTCTTCAACAATGCGGGCTTGATCAACCAAGAGCGCCGCACCAGCGTCGACGGCTACGAGCAAACTTTCGCTGTGAATCACCTGGGCCACTTTCTCCTGACTCATCTCCTGCTCGAGAGTCTGAGGGAGAGTGGGGCCGGACGCGTCGTTTCCACAGCCTCTGGCGCTCACCGATTCGGGGGAGGTCTCGACTTCAAAGACCTCCAAGCCGAGGAGAACTACAGCACCTTCGGCGTCTACGGACGTTCTAAGCTTGCCAATATCTTGTTCACCCAAGAACTTGCACGCCGAGAGGCCGGGTCGGGAATCACCGCAAATTGCTTCCACCCGGGCTTCGTGGGCAGTGACTTCAGCAAGAACAACGGACTCTTCGCCCGGGTCATGATGGCTGGGGTGGCTCCCTTTGTGCGGAGTCCGAGCAAAGGTGGCGAGACCGGTGTCTACCTCTGTACTTCTCCAGAAGTGACAGAAATCTCCGGCGCTTATTTTTACGACATGAAAGCCATCGAACCCGCCAAGCGAGTTTTCAACCCTGGCGATGCCCAAAGGCTTTGGGAGATGAGCCTCGATCTTACTGGCCTCAGCGGAACGGGCTCCATTCACGACGCCTCAGCCATGCGCAGCCACGACGAGATCGCTACAGAATAGAGATGAGCCCCAGCAATCCCGTCCAACTCTCTCCACGCAAGTTCGTCTTGATCAACGCCGCCGTCTCCAGCGCTGCGGTGGGATTCCTCATTTGGCTGATCTACTTCCACGAGGGCTCGACCGGCCAGGAAAATTCGAGCCTCCCAGCTTTCAATGCACTCTTCAACTCGACCAGTGCGGTACTTCTACTTGCTGGCCTGCGCGCTATCAAGCAAGGCAAGCGTGCCCTGCACAAACAGCTGATGCTCAGCGCACTGGTTTTTTCAGCGCTCTTTCTGGTCAACTACATCTACTACCACTACAGCCAAGGAGATACCCATTTTCAGGGGCAAGGGGCTATTCGGCCGATCTACTTTGCCCTACTCATCAGCCACGTGGTGCTCTCGATAGTCGTCCTGCCCATGATCCTCACCTCGGTGTATCTCGCCCTGACCGAACGCTTTGCCATGCACAAGCGATTTTC
Organism: Myxococcales bacterium; assembly: GCA_012959665.1. GTDB lineage: Bacteria > Myxococcota_A > UBA9160 > UBA9160 > UBA4427 > JAZXM01. The sequence goes on from DUCT01000195.1 coordinate 5,032, forward strand.
TCGCTGGACATGGGGCGGCTGGATGTACGTCTCCATAACTGGTGTCCTGGTGTATTTGATGCTTCACGTCGTCGACTGGAGCAGCTAGCCCATAAAAGCCTGCCCGCCGTCGACCGCGATGCTCTGTCCGTTCACGTATGCGCAATCATCTGAGCACAATGTCGCGACGAAACGCCCGATGTCCTCTTCGCACTCGCCTACCCTGCGCATGGGAATAGTCGCAATAAAGGCGGCCGACTCTTCGGGATTATTCTCGATCCACCATTCGAGCCCCGGCGACTTGGCGTGGGGAAGGATCGCATTGGTTCGAATTCCATCCATCGCCCATTCACTGGCCGCTCCCCGGGTCAAGGCCCGAATGGCCTCCTTGACCGCCGCATAGGCGCTGTATCCGGTGGCATCCCAGCGCTTGGCGGCAGTGCTTGCCAGATTCACAATGCTCCCGCCTCCCTTCAGGTAGGGGTGACAGAGCTTCATCAGTCGAAACGTCGCGAGTGGGCCGGACTGCCAGCCCGCTTCAAAGCTCTCTTCGCTTACATCATTGAGCGGGCCGAGGGGTACTTCCTGGGCGTTGTTCACCAGAATATCGATCGTTTCGAATTTCCCCACAGTGAAGCCAACTGCTGCCTCAAGCGACGACAACTGCTTGACGTCACATTCGGCAGCAATAGCGACGCCGCCTCGCTCCTCGATCATACGGACGGTCGTCTCGCATTTCGAAAGCGTTCTCCCCACGGCCGCAACGCGAGCACCCCTTTTCGCCAGGGCGAGTGCAATGCCCTGCCCTACTCCCTGCCCGGCCCCGGTCACGAGTGCCGCTTTTCCGTCCAACATCTTATTCCCCTCCATTGGCTCCCTAAGCAGGCCATGTTTGGGCGGCAAGCGCGATTTCACTCCCCGCTCAAATCCGTGTGCTCTTGAAAAACTCTCGGAGCATTTGATCGTGGCGATCGGTATCACTGGGGCCCACAGGGCTCTTATACGGGGCCCACCGAGGGTTTCCTTCCTCGATTTGGTCGCCCATCACGGTGACCCTCTGGATCACCCGCTCACCCTCGAAATCATTGGAAACAAAATGTTGGGTACAGCGGTTGTCCCACATGGCCACCGTCCCCGGGCTCCAGCGATAGCGCACTGTAAAACGGGGCCTCGCAATCCAGCGTGCCAAGTATCCCAGCAGGAGCTCGCTCTCTTCGACGCTCAGTTCAACGATTCTCCGAGTGAAATGTTCGTTGACGAAGAGAACCTTTTGCCCTGTATCAGGATGCACCCGGACCATGGGATGCACGAACATGGTTTCGGGATGCCCGTGTGGTTCTGCGTTGTGAAGGGCAGACAACCCCTCGCATAGATCGCGCAGTGGTGGCGAGAGTTCGTCAAAGGCCCGAGCGAGATTGGCCCAAAGCGTATCTCCTCCCACTTCTGGACATTTGAGAATTTGGAGAATCGAGATCAGCGCGGGCCGAGGAAGAAAGCTGAGGTCGCTATGCCACTCGTCGGCCACACCGCCACGGCTCGCCTTCAGGACGAAAAGTCTCTGCTCGTCCTTTGAGTTCTCGAGGTGGGGGTGACCTTCCAACTCCCCGAAGTGCTCTCCGAAAGCGATGTGCTCTTCGTTGTTCAGCCCCTGGTCGGGGAAAAAGAGCACATGATGTTCAAGCAGAAGGCTCTTGATTTCTTGAACGGTCTCCGGGGAAAGCGAGCGCAGCTCCAGCCCACGGATCTCTGCGCCGAGAGCGCTGGCGATCCGCTTCACCTGAATCTTGTCCTTCATTGAGAGTCACCTTTGGGAATTTCGAAGTCGGGTCAACTGAGGAATCGAGAAGGCTCCTGGGGCCAACATGCTCGTCAGCGACCTTCGAAAACAGGCGTCTTCTTTTCAACGAAGGCCTTGACTGCTTCCTTGTGATCCCGTGTGAGCGAGGTATGAACGTGGTGGGTTGCCTCAATGTCCAGGCATTCCCCCATCTCTCCGCTCACGGCCCGGGCGATATTTTCCTTCATGTAGCGATAAGCGACAGTGGGCCCATGAGCGATCCGGCTGGCGATCTCCATGGTTTCCTCCTCGAGTCGGTCGGCGGGAAACACCCGGTTGATCAGACCAAGAGTTTCGGCCTGGCGGGCATCGATTTTCTCCGACAAGTAATAGAGTTCTCGAGTTCGAGCGGCCCCTATCAGGCCGGTCATAAAAAAGGTTCCGCCCCAATCTCCGCTGAAACCAATCTTGGCAAATGCCGTGGTCATGATCGCGTTTTCTGAGGCGACCCTGAGATCGCAGGCCAGGGCAAGTCCCAAGCCCGCTCCAGCCGCCGCACCAGGCAACATCGCGATGACTGGTTTTGGCATCTCGTAGATCCGGCCCGCTGTTCCGCGCTGGGCGAGGCGCTGGCGATGGATCGCTTCGTCGAGACCCACCTGCCGCGTCCCTTGCGAATCCGCCATGCCCTTCACATCGCCACCGGCACAAAAGGCACCCTCTGCTCCGGTCAGAACCACGCAGCCAATATCACTGGCCCGCTCGGCTTCGATCAGAGCGACCTGGAGCCCTTCGAGCATGGCGTTGGAAAAAGCGTTACGGCGCTTGGGCCGATTCATCGTCAAGATGGCTACCCGGTCTTCTACCCGGGCTAGAAGATCTTCGGTGCCGGTATCGATCGTCCGCGAACCACTCATCGAGCCACCTCCATTCAGACCTGGGCGTGCTTAGCTTGCAACCAAAGTTGCGACGTCGAAGGCAAAACTAGCGTACTACTGAACCCGCTTCGTAGTAGTCGCGCATACTCACGCCCAACTCACGCATTCGTTTGCTCATTTCCGAGTTGAGGATCATCTCATCCACCCACTCTCCAACGCGCCCACCCGAAGGCTGATACAGGATGGTCAATGAAAGGTGAGTTTCCTCGCCCTCGCCCTTCTCAATCCAGTAGCGAAAGCGGGCTCGCTCGAATGGCGGCGGAGGGCCCTCGGGCCCACGGTGGAGCCGAATCTCGAACCCACGGCCTTCTTCCCACTCAACCACCGTCTCGTCCAAGGTATCTCCACTGTCCTGGAATATCCGGCGACTGGCGCCAACACCACTCGTGCGCGAAGTGAGCATTTCAACACGCTCCACCCCAGGAACATAGTGGTGGGCCAAACGAAGGTTCTGCAATTTTTCCCACACTTCGGACGGGCCAAGGCGGATCACAAAACCTGACCGCGCCTCGCTCCAGGCATCGGGCTGGCTGCGGGGGACCTGAGCCAGGACCGTGACTGCTGCGACCAGCAGAATCAGAGCGAATAAGAAAAAACGAAGGCCCGGCTTCAATGCCCTTGTCCTCTCCCGGTTTTCCGAAATCCGTGGGTGGTCACTTTAAGCCCATCTCCATGGCGGTTTATGCCTAAGTGGCTGATGGCCGGATCAAAATCGGAACGACCATTCGAGCTTAATCAGGGGTTCGCTACGAGTCGCAGTAATTCCATTTTCGGTATCGAGCCCCTGATTGAATACGACGAACACCTCCCGGCCGTCTTCAATAATCCAGTGAATACGGCTGTTGATTGAGGCGCTGTTGGTGAAATTTTCCCACTGAGCGACCGTAATCCACGCAAGGTTCGGTGTGAACTGAACGTTGACGCGAGCGCGCAAGAGGTGAGCCTTGAAGTCGCCTTCGGGCAACTGAGCATCATTGAGTTCGTACTCCAGTTTGAAGAGCCAGTGATAGTTCGGCCTCCAGGAAATCTCGGGGGAAACGCTGGTACTTGTCCCCCCGTAAAAACCGCCGTGGGTGACCTGTATGGCGCCTTGGATAGCGCGGTTATGGCTCGTATCGATTCGAACATAACCTCGGTCCACCGAGTAGCTTCCTGGGGGAACTTCCACACCACTGAAAACCATCAAGTAGCCACGAATCCTCTGGTAATCGTGTCTGTAGAAAAAGCTAATCGCGTCACCGATCTCGCTTCGGATGCTCACTGGCGACAAATTGATCTGCGCGGAATCGATCTCGTTAAACTCATCCGTCGCCAGGTATCCCACCATTTTTGAATCAATCGTCCGGATATAGTCATCGCGGCGGATCCGGTTCCGATAGGAGCCGCTATAACGCCGAATCGACTGTCGATCAACGAAGTCGGGATTTTCAACAAGTAACTGGGAAGCGACCCTTTCCAGAGGAAAATCCACAAAGCCCAGCCCGGGGCTGTAGTTCTTATCCACTCCCGCAATTCCGATTTTCCAGTTCGTGCGATCGTTTGGATACTCCAGGAGTGCGCCGTAGCTCCACTCTTCTTCGCTTTCGCCCTCGGTAAAACTTTTGGCAAACCATGCCTGTCCCATGAGCGTGTTGTCGCCATTGAAATCACTATTCGAGTAGTTGAAGTCCATGCCGAAAAGGGAATTCTCGAGCTCACTCGTTGGATCGCCATGAGTAAAAATTGCGCCCAGCGTGGACTCTTCTAGGACATTCATTGCCACGCGCCCCACGACAAGGTTCTTCTGCTTCTCTCCCGCGGGCGCGTCGAGAACTACATCCATCAGGCCGAAATTAAGTCGATCCAGTCGACCGGTGACCTTTCCGCCCGCAAGAATATCTACGGCCTCGGAATCTCCATTCGAGTTTTTAATGATCCCCATTTTTCTCGAATAAAAGGGAAGGCCGTTCTTGTAACTCCGGCTGGCTCCATAGTCTGCAAAGCTAAATATCAGGGAATCCTGTAGAAAGAAATCTCTTTTCTCGGGAAAGAATAGGCCCGAGCGACCGAGGTTGACCTGGCGATCGTCGACCTCGGTCTCTGCGAAATTCGTGTTTGCGGTAAACGAAGCCACCACCGAAGGAAGGAAATTGTAGAAGGCATTAACACTCGGCTTGATGGCGTTTTCGGGCACCGATCCGTCGTGCTCGTTGACCCGTGTGGCCGTGGCCGAAGGTGTCAGGGTTATCCCCAACCCCTGCTCAATTCCCAGCATCCCCTCGAGCGTACCTGCCACCCCGAAATCACTGACGAAACGCTGGGGCTGAGTGTCACTCCAGCGAATTTGCTCATCGTTGCGCCGAATTCCGCGGGAGAAGTTGAAACCCCAAGTGTCGCCTTCGGGGTCGAAATTCAGGGAGTGGTAGGGAATTGCGATCTCGACGCTCCAGCCCCCCGAGTCGATGGAGGCTTCGGCAAACCAAAGTGTCTGCCAGTCGCCATTGAACGAATCGCCCTCCACCAGCACATCGTGCCGGGAGCCTCGAGGATTGACCTCGAAGGCATACCCATTCCGATGATCATTGAAGGTATCGAGCCCGATCACGATGCGATCGTCGTACCAGAGCAGGTCGTCGCGCAGCATCAGGTTTGCCACGATCGCCTTGGGGTCGGTGTCATGGCAACGGATGCCGAAGTAAATGAATTTTCCGTCGGTCAGGATCCGAACATCCGTTTGCTGGGAAGGCTGGGCGCCGGGGACTGGAGTGACCTGAAGAAAGGTATCGATCAGCGCCGCCTCGGCCCAGACCGGGTCGTCCAACTGGCCGTCGATCTCCGGGGCCGACTCGGACCAGGCAATGCGCACACTGGGACGAACCTCTTCCGCCTCGATAATCGAGGGAAAGGTCGAGGGGAAGATCGCCGCCAGCAGCAGCCCCCAGGCCAAGCCCAGGTGTTTACCTGCATTCTTCATTCGGTTTCAACTCGCTCTCTCACGTGCGGCCGTGACTCTACCGTCTGCTAAAGCTCGCAACGCTCCGACTCGTAGAGTTCACCCGAACGAGGCCGCCGTCGGCCCGAGTTTACAGCGTGCTTTTCCCAAGAGTCAACGGAGTTCGTTCGGCGGAACCGTGTGAATTTCGATGGCACCACCCTCGCTCAGGGCGTGGAGGGCCCAGGGCGATTCCCCCATGCGAAGTTCCGAAATTCCATCCTTACGGGCGACCTGTACCCCTTCGGAATCGCCCTGTGGAGGTGTAATTTTCCCACCGGTCCTAGCCCTGATCCCCAGGCCGGGTGTATCGAGAAGGTCCACCCGAAGCGGCCCGCCCTTTGTCTGCAAACGGGCGGGCTGGGACGAGGTCGCGTTCTTGAGCACCGCTCTCAACTCGCCACTTTCAGTGGTTGCCGTGAGAGTGCGGCCCGTCGTCACCCGAAGCCGGCCTGAAGAGGTCCGGGCGACGAGGTCCCGGCTGATCCCCTTGATCTCGATCAAGCCGTGGTCGGTTTCGATCTCCATCCTGCCGCCAGCGGGCACTAGGAGGCTCAAATCGATTCTACCCTGGAGACGGCCGTCCTCGCCGCGAATTTCGGCGCTCGGGTAGCGGGTCTCCACTACGACCTCGCCCCCCTTCGTGACGATCGAGACATCCGCGTCCCCCTGCTCGAGAGCAAATCGCTGAATGATGGCGACCACCAGCAATTTGCCGTCTCCACTGCTGCGCCCCCGGACATCCCCGAGTCGATTGGAAACCTTCAATACCGTGTCCACCGGAAGCTCGACCCTCCAGCGCTCGGTATCGACCCAAACCTGGGGCTCTCCGGGAGGATCACCCCCAGCGGCGACCCCGGAGACCAGAGCCAGGAGAAAGACCACTCTCAGCGAGCGGCTGAGGCCCTTCTCGACCCTCGGGAACATGCCCTGCGGGGGGCAGAGGACCGATCTCGAGAAAATCAAAAATCCCCTTATAAATGAAATCCTTAGGGTATTCACTGGCAAATAATCTGCACCTTTCTTGCATTTCGGAGTAGAACTGATGTGAACATACGATCGATCGGCTGCATCGGGCAATGGCTGACCGCGCCCATTCCCTTCTTGATGCCTTTGGGATCCCTTTGCGAAAGCCGATTATTGCGAAAGCCGATTATTGCGAAAGCCGACAGGGCGGGCTGGGTCTACAGCGGATTCAAACGACCATGCTCGCACAACGGATGGCCCCAGACCCAATTGGGGGGGGCTTCATATATGGACATTATGAAGAAAACGATTGCACCGGGTGCCCTACGAGATTTTCGACCGATTGCAGCCGGTCCACCGCGAACCCAAAATTCCAAAATTGAGGCGGGCGGGTGCCCTGGATCGGCGCCAGCCCTCGGGCCAGCGAACCTACTCCTGGAATAACAAGGTCTTCCTGGCGAAGCTGCGTGACCAGGGGAAGAGCAGACCGCGCTCTCGGGCCGCTCGCTCCGGTGTGGGGGCCGCCGCAATACACAAAACTTCGGAAGGTTGAAGCCAATTTGAACCGGGAAACCGGAGCGATATGTGAAGCGGCGCCAGCCCGGACAGGTCACTTCACAATTCATTGATGAGGACGTGCCATGGTCGGGCCTCAGAAAGATCAAATGGCTGATAAATATGGCGTATTTTCAGCCAGAGCAGGAAAGCGGAACCCCGGTTGCATGGGGTGGGAAGGAAGTTCTAGCTTGGGCTCGATGAACATCGTCAACCCTATAACCCCCATCCGGGGGAAGGTAGAGATGCGCCCGGGAGCGCCTGTGCGTGCCCGAATCTCCCCGGGGCTAAGAACCCGACGGATTCGCCCCGCCCGGGCGATGAGATCCTCCGGCGCGATAGGATTGTTCGGCCTAGCTCTGATTCTGATTCCCCTCGTCACCCTGGCCGCCTCGCCCCGCCGGGCCCAACTGCTCGCGCCCGCCCGAGTCCTCACCGGTGCCGAGGCCATGCCCGCCATTGAACCCGCCTTTGTCGACGTCGACCTCCGGAACCTGGTCCTTCGCCAGGCTTGGGCTCCCGGCGACAGCATCAAGATGATCCCCAAGCGCTTTTACCTGAGCGAGAAGTTGGTCGATTCCCAATCCCGGGCAAAGGTACCCGCCCCAGGCAAGGCCGATCCACTGCTCGCATTGCAGGCTGGGGCCACAATCAACAAGGTCATCACCCAGCCCCTGCTCAATTTCGCGGGGGGAGGTTTTACCGGAGTCGCGCCGCCAGATACCGTGGGCGATGTCGGACTCCTGTACTACATCCAATCGACGAACTCGAGCGGTGGTTCCACCTTTTCGGTCTATGACAAGGAAACCGGGACCACTGTGGCTGGTCCCCTCTCCATGGACGCCCTCGGCTCGAACGCCCCCGGAATCGTCAACTGTTCCACCGGCAGAGGCGACCCCATTGTTCTCTACGACCACCTCGCGAGTCGCTGGCTTCTTTCGGAATTTTCGGATGCGGGCAACAAGCTGTGTGTCTACATCAGCGCAACTGCGGATCCAGTTCAGGGCGGCTGGTTCGCGTATGAATTCGCCGCACCTCAATTTCCCGATTACCCCAAATATGGAGTCTGGCCCGATGCGTACTACATCGGGACCAATGAAGGGGCCGGCCCTGGGGTCTACGCCCTCGACCGCGTAAGCATGCTCGCCGGACAGGCCGCGGCCATGCAGCGATTCACAGCGAGCGGCCTGAACGGGTTTGGATTTCAGATCATCAATCCTTCGGATATAGACGGTCCCACTCCGCCCCCTCCCGGTACTCCCAACTTTTTTATTCGCCATAATGACGATGAGTCTCATAACCCCGGCACGAACGATCCGGTCATCGATTTTCTTGAAATTTTCGAATTTCATGTCGATTTTGCGAACCCCGCAGCCTCGACATTTTCCGGTCCGATTTCGGTGCCCATCAGCGAGTTCGACTCCAATTTGTGCGGGCTGAGCAGTTTTGTCTGCATTCCCCAACCCAACGGCGGTATCGGACTGGATCCCTTGCGTGAAGTGCCCATGTGGCGAGTTCAATACCGCAACAAGGGCGCTTACGAGAGCC
>DUCT01000196.1:0-2647 GCA_012959665.1 Myxococcales bacterium
GTGGGGTGTGGGAGTAGGGTGTGGGCGTAGGGTGTGGGCGTAGGGAGTAGGAGTAGGGCTAGCCCTGCCCTCCCTCCGGCGCGTCGTCGACTCCGCGCATCACGTCCACGGAAGCGCCCGCGCCGGGTGACGGAATCTCCACGATGCGCTCGTCCACGTCGTCGTACTCGAGACGCAGGGCTCGGGCCATGGTCGCGTGCAGATCGTAGGTGCACGTGATGTAGGTCAGTTCAAGAATTTCTTCGTCCGAGAGCGAGGCCTTGAGGCGCGCAAAGGTCGCATCGGATACCCGCCCGCCGCCCAGCACAAGGGCGTCCGTGTACGCGAGCACCGCCCTTTCGAGCGGGCCAAAGCAGTCGGCCGTCTCCCAGCCGGGAATCGCCTCAACGCAGGCATCGTCGAAGCCCACCGAGCGCATGGCCTTGCAGTGCTGGGAAAAGACGAACTGGCTCCCCCGCAAATAGCCCGCCCGGGTCTGGCCGAGTTCGCGCAGCTTCGGGTCGATCTTTCGCTTGGAACTGCGGTACAACTGAAAGCCCGCCACCGCGTGACGGAAGACATCGGGGACGATGGCGAAGACCGTCCACCAATTCCCGGGAGTCCCCGTCTCGGTACCGGGTTCGGCAACTGGGTCGCGGTCGCCAAAGAGCATGTCGTAAATTTTTAGAATATCGGCCGGAGCCTCGGAGCGCGGGACCTGCTTCAAGCGGGGCATCTTGGAACCTCCTGGGAAGTGCAACTCGAATCGTCGCAATGAAATTTCAGAAGAGAGAATGCGGGATGGCCGAAAATAGGGGACGCGAGGGCCGGCGGCCCCGAATGGCTCGACTCACAATCCCTGGGCTCACGAGCGCTCCTCGGGATCGCCCCGATCACGGCGGGAGCGCTTCAGATCCGAGCGCTGGCGCTTGGCCTTCTGCTGGCGAACCCGGGAGGCCAGACTGGGCCGGGTGGGTCGACGACTCCGGGGAACCTCCAGGGCATCCGCCACCAGATCCGCCATCCGCTCCCGGGCGGCTTCGAGGTTGCGCGCCCGGCTGCGCGAAGCCTCGGCATGAACGATCAACTCCCCCCCCACGGTCAGCCGAGAGGCCAGGCGCTGAACAAGTCGCTCCCTGCGGGTTTCGTCCAGGGCCTCGCTGGTCCGGATATTCCAACGCAGTGTCACCCGGGTCGCACTCTTGTTCACGTGCTGGCCACCCGGTCCGCTGGATCGGCTGGCCAGCTGACGCAATTCCGCCGCGGGGATCTTCAGCCCCTGGCCCAGTTCGATATCAGCTTGCGCCATGCCGGCTCTCCTCGCCGGGGGCCGTCCCTGCCCTGCTGACCCAAGCCGCGCGCATCCCGGGCTAGGGCTCCACCAGGACCTTGCACTGATCGCCGGGCTGTTTGAGCGCCTCGAAGGCCTCGGGCATGGCGCCCAGGCTCACGCGATCGGTGACCATCGGTCGGGGATCGATGCGACCACTGGCCATCATGTCGAGGGTCAGCTGGAAATCGCGCTTCTCGTAGGCGAGCACGAACTGCAACTGCAGTTCCTTGATCACCGCCGCGGCGGGCACAAAGGTATCCGGTTGCATACAGACCCCGGCCACCACCACCTTGGAACGCGCCGCCGCCAGATCCACGCATTGGGCCAGGAGACCGGGAATGCCGACGCACTCGAAAATCACATCGACCCCGCCCCGAGGCTTCTCGGCCAAGCACGCGGCGGCGCTGGCCGCCCCATCCACTACTTCCGTGGCGCCCATCTGCGTCGCCATGGCCCGGCGCCCCCGGGCGGGCTCGCTCACGAGAATACTCCGGGCCCCGAGGAAGCGGGCCCAGAGAGTCACCGCCAGACCGATGGGCCCGGCGCCAATCACCATCACCTCCTGGCCCGGTGCAAGGCCCGCGGCGTTCACCGCGTGCAGACCCACCGCCAGGGGCTCCACCAACGCACCCAAACGAAAATCAATGGCCTCGGGCAGGGCCACGGCCTCGTTGCTCCCCACCCGCAGATACTGCGCGTAGGCGCCGGGCAACTGGCCAAGGCCGGTGATCACGAGTTCGGGGCAATGCATCACATCCCCCGAGAGACAGGCCGCGCAGGCCCCGCAGCCGATCCCGGGAATCCCTGTCACCCGGTCGCCGATCCCGAAGCCGCCCGTGGCCTCGCCGCCCACCTCCACGACCTCCCCCGCAAACTCGTGGCCCATCACGCACCCCTTGGGCAAACCACCGGGCAAGCTCGCCGCGTGGAGATCCGACCCGCAGATGCCGCAGCATTTCACTTCCACAACTAGGTCCCGTGGACCGGGGGTCGGCTCGGGGACCTCCTCGACCACAAGGGGTCGGTCGGAGGCATGGAAGACCGCAGCTTGCATGATTTTCTCCCGGATCCCCGACCCGGTCGTCGAGCACCGAGCGGGATAAATGCAGATGGCTTCCGAACAGGAGGGCTCGGGCCGGGGTCAAGCCTACTCGACTCCGCAGAACTCGGCTGGAGGGCGTGCCGCCCCGCGCCCCACCCCATGGGCCGGGCGCGGTATGCTGGCCAGTGGGATGGGACGCACCCCGCCCGGTACCCAAGGAGAAGACCATGCGCGCTGCCCTGGTGGAAACCCCCGGCTCGCCGATGAAGATCGAAGAAATCCAAATCGCGGAT
>DUCT01000196.1:2670-6500 GCA_012959665.1 Myxococcales bacterium
CCGGCCAGATCCGCGTGGCTGTCAAGTACTGCGGCTGCTGCCACTCGGACCTCTCCATCGCCGAGGGCACCTTTCCCGCCCCCACGCCCATCGTGCTGGGCCACGAGGCCTCGGGGATCGTCGACGCCGTGGGCGCTGGCGTCGACCACCTTCGGCCCGGGGACCCGGTGGTGCTCACCCCCGCCCCCCCGTGCGGCACGTGTTATTGGTGCGTGCGCGGCGAGGCCAGCAGTTGCGTGAACTCGCTGGATATCGTGACCAACCAACTCGGCGACGGACAAACCGGCCTGACCCGGGGTGACGAAAAGGTCTACCGCGGCGTCGGGCTAGGCGCCTTCGCGGAGTACGTCCTCACCTATGCGACCGGCGCCGTCAAGATCGACGCGGAAGTCCCCCTGGAAGTCGCCTGTGTCGTGGGTTGCGCGGTGCAAACCGGCGTCGGCTCGGTGCTCAATACCGCCCAAGTCGTCGAGGGCGCCACGGTACTCGTCATGGGGTTGGGGGCCATCGGGCTCTCGGTGGTCCAAGGCGCGCGCCTGGCCTCGGCCGCTCGCATCATCGTCTCGGATCCCGTGGGCCAACGGCGTGAGGTCGCGGGCGCCCTGGGCGCTACGGATTTCATCGATCCCACCCACGAAGATGTCATCGAGCGCGCCCAGAGCCTCACCGGCGGGATCGGGGTCGACTATGCGTTCGAGTGTGCGGGGCGAGGTGACCTGATCAGCACCGGTTTCCTGGCGACGCGCAACCACGGCACCATCGTCTGCGTGGGCGCACCGCCGATCACCGACAACATCGTCCTGGCACCTGCCGCGCTCTTCGTCATGAGCGAAAAGCGCCTGATGGGGACGCTCCTGGGCGGCTGCAATTCGCTGCGGGAAATTCCGCGCCTGATCGGTCTCTATCAGGCCGGGCGCCTGGATCTCGAGGCTCTGATCACCGCCCGCCGACCCTTGGAAGAAATCAACGAGGCCATGGCCGACCTCAGCGCCAGCCGGGGCGTCCGCACAGTTCTGGAAATCGGCGCCTGAGTTCGACACCCAGAACTGGCGCCCGCCGTACCCCGCCCTCCCGCGCCCTACCCCGCCGTCCACGAGGACAAACCGAAGCATGCGTACAGTCCCGAATCTCCCGGAGAACCAGGTCACCGACCCGGCCGTCTATTTGCGCCGCCGGGAATTCCTGCGCACCTCCGCTGCCGCCGGAGCCGCTCTCGCCGCTGGCCTCCCCGCCCTCGCCGCCTGCGGGAGCGAAAACCCGGGCGAGGCCCGGGCGGACGCGCCCGAGCCGAAAAGTCCGCCGCGCGCCCTGGCCCCGGTCACCCCCGCGCCGGCGCGCTTTCGCGCCGAGGACCCCCTCACCCCGGAAAAAGACGCCAAGAGCTACAACAACTTCTACGAAATGGGCACCGACAAGGACGATCCCGCGCGCAACGCCCATCGCCTGCGCACCGAACCGTGGTCGGTCAGCCTGACGGGCGAAATCGCCAAGCCCGGCGTGATTGCCCTGGAAGATCTGCTGCGCCCGCATCCCCTGGAAGAGCGCATCTACCGCCTGCGCTGCGTCGAGGCCTGGTCCATGGTGATTCCCTGGGTGGGCGTGCCCCTGGGCGACGTCATCCGGCGCCTCAATCCCGGCTCCAAGGCGCGCTATGTGGCCTTCGAAACCCTACTCGACCCCGAGCAATTGCCCGGACAAAAGCGCCGAGTACTCGACTGGCCCTACCGCGAGGGGCTGCGCATGGACGAGGCCATGCATCCCCTGACGATTCTCGCGGTGGGGATGTACGGCCAGAGCCTGCCGGGCCAGAACGGCGCGCCCCTGCGCCTGGTGGTGCCCTGGAAATACGGCTTCAAGAGCATCAAGTCCATCGTCGGAATTCGCCTCCAAGCCGAGGAACCCGTCACGGCCTGGAACCAGTCGGCGCCCGGGGAGTACGGCTTCTACGCCAACGTCAATCCCGAGGTCAGCCACCCGCGCTGGAGCCAGGCCCGGGAGCGACGCATTGGCGACTGGCGCAAGCGCCCCACCCTGCCCTTCAACGGGTACGGAGAGCAGGTCGCCGCCCTTTACGCGGGGATGGATCTGCGGCGGAATTTCTGAGGTGAAACTCGGCAGTCGGCCGGTTCGGCTCGCCGTGGCCGCCGGGGGTTTGATCCCCCTGGCCTGGGGGCTCTTCGACTTGGCCACCGATGGCCTCGGGGCCGAACCCGTCGAGGAGATCACCCACCGCACCGGATCCTGGGCCCTGCGCATGCTCGTGCTGAGCCTTTCGATCACGCCCCTGCGCAAGGCGCTCCGCGCACCGGGGCTGGCACCCCATCGCCGCACCTTCGGTCTGCTCGCCTTTCTCTACGCCAGCTTGCACTTCACCACCTACCTCGCCCTGGATCTCGATTTTCGCCTGGGGGGCCTGGCCGAAGACATCCGCGAGCGCCCGTTCATCACCGTGGGATTCACCGCCTGGGTACTGCTCATCCCCTTGGCCCTGACCTCCACCCGGGCCTCGATTCGGCGGCTGGGAAAGCGTTGGCAGGGGCTGCACCGCGCCGTCTACCCGGCGGCAATCCTGGTGGCAATCCATTTTGTCTGGTCCGCCAAGGCCGACTGGCTCGAGCCCGGGATCTACGCCGGGGTGTTGGCGGTACTGCTGGGGGTCCGGGGGGTGGAACGCTTCGGGCAAAAGCGGTCCAACTATGCAACGATTCGCCGCGCCCGGAGCCCGGACGAAACCGATGCCCAAGGCGCCGGGGGAAAAGACCAAGAGGCCGGTCCCCAAGCAGTTCCAACGGCGAACCCCGATCCCAAAGGAAAGACACCCTGAGCGACCAAGAACTCGAGCCCCAGGGCAACCCGCCCGCCCAGTCCCCGTACGGGGACGACGTCCGCGTGCTCGAACTCGGCGGCCGCCGTTTTTTTCTCGTGGGCACGGCGCATATCTCCCAGCAATCCGTCGACCTGGTCCGCGAAGTCATCGAGGGCGAACGCCCGGATTGCGTGTGCGTGGAACTCGACCAGCAGCGCTACGAGGCCCTCTCCCAGGAGAAGACCTTTCAGGCCCAGGATCTGCGCGAGATCATTCGCAACCGACAACTCGCCGCCCTGCTGATGAACCTGCTACTGGCCAGCTACCAGAAACGCCTGGGCATGAAGCTCGGTGTCACCCCGGGCAAGGAACTCCTGGAGGCCACCCGCGCCGCCCAGGAAAACGATATCCCCATCGCGCTCTGCGACCGGGACGTCCGCATCACCCTGCGCCGGGCCTGGGCGGCCATCTCGTTTTGGCACAAGCTGCAACTCGCCTCGGGGGTGATGGCCAGCGCCTTCGAGGACGTCGAGATCAGCGAGGAGGAACTCGCCCGCATCCGCCAGCAGGACGTGCTCTCCGAACTCATGCGCGAACTCGGCGAGGCCATGCCCCGGCTCAAGACCAGCTTGATCGACGAGCGCGACACCTATCTGGCCCAGAAGATTCGCGAAGCCCCCGGCCAGAAAATCGTCGCGGTCGTCGGAGCCGGCCACATCGAGGGCATGTCCCGGGCCATGGCTGCCGAGCAGGACGTGGACCTAACTGAGATCGAGACCATTGCGCCCGCTTCCCCCGTCTGGAAGTGGGTGGGTTGGGCGATCCCCGGGCTGATCGTGGGCTCCATCGCCTGGATCGGCGCCACCCAGGGCTTCACCCAAGCCGGCGAGAACGCGCTCTACTGGTTCCTCGCCAATGCGATTCCCAGCGGCATCGGGGGCTTGCTGGCCTTTGCCCATCCCCTGACCACACTGGCGGCCTTCTTTGCCGCACCCTTCACGAGCCTGACCCCGGTGATCGGAGC
>DUCT01000196.1:6510-13580 GCA_012959665.1 Myxococcales bacterium
GTTACGTGGCGGCGTTCGTCCAGACCTGGTTCGTTCCGCCCACCGTCCACGAAATCCAAACCGTGGGGGAGGCCATCAGCACCGCCAAGGGTTGGTGGACGAACCGGCTTCTACGCATTCTGCTGGTCTTTCTCCTGACCACCCTGGGCAGCGTGATCGGTACGTGGGTCGGCGGGTTTGAAATTGTCAGCAACCTTGTGGGCTGACCGGCGCGCCCGGCAGTGGGCACGCTAGCTTTCGACCATGGCGTGGGGTTCAGAATTTCTCGGGCAGGCCGGGCCGCTGCTTACCCTGGCCGTCGTGATCCTGGGGTTGCCCAGTGTCACGGGCCAGATCTTGGCGGGCGTCCTGATGGGCCACGCGGGCCTCGGACTCTTCGATGCCAACGCTCTGGACGGGCTCGAACCCCTCACCCATCTCGCCCTGGGCCTGATCGCGGTCACCGTCGGTGCCCATCTCAATGTTCAGCGCCTGCGCAATGCCGGCAAGCGCCTGGTCTACCTGCTCCTGGCCGAATCCATCGTCGTTCCCCTGGCGGTTTTTGCCGCGCTCTATTTTCTGCCGGGCAGTTCCCCCCAACTCGCCCTACTGCTGGCCACCATCGCCATTGCGACGGCCCCCGCCACCATTGTGGCGGTGGTCAAGGAAACCCGCTCCAAGGGCGTCTTCGTCAAAACCCTGGTGGCCGCCGTGGCCCTGAACAACATGGCCTGCATCGTACTCTTCGAAGTCGCGCGCAGCGCCGGATCCTCCCTGGGCGGCCCGAGCCTGCCCGGCCTGGGGGAAGCGGCCGGGGGGGCCCTGGGCGAGTTGGTGCTGGCGGCGGGCATCGGCGCCGGGGTGGCCCTGGCCATGGATCAATTTGCCCGGCTTGCCGTGCGCCCCGAACGGGTGACCACCGGAGCCGTGCTCGCCCTGGTCTTTACCACCGGCCTCGCCACCAGCCTGGGGGTTTCGCCGCTTTTGGCCTGCCTCGTGCTGGGGATTGTCCAAACCAATATCACCCGGGTGCGCAGCCATCTGGTGGATTCGGTCTTTGCGGATTTCGAGCCCACGATCCTCGCGATTTTCTTCACCCTGGCGGGCTTGCATCTGGATACCCTTCACCTTCAACAGGCTGGCTTCATGGCCTTCGCATATTTTCTCGCTCGAGCGGCGGGCAAGTGGCTCGCGGCGAACTCCGCCATGCGCCTGGCCGGGGCCACCGAGGGCGTCCGGCGCAACCTTGGACCCGCGCTGATCCCCCAGGCCGGTGTGGCTGTGGGGCTGGTGATCGTGATCCAGAACGATCCCGCCTACGCGCACCTGGCCGGACTGCTCAGCGCGGTGGTGCTCTCGGTGGTTACCGTCAACGAAATCCTGGGGCCACTCTTGACCCGCATGGCGCTTGGGCGGGTGGGAGAAGTGGGCAAGGATCGCCTGCGGCTCATGGATTTCCTCCAGGAGGAAAATATCGTGACCGAGTTTCGGGCCGAGTCCAAGGAGGACGCCATCCTTGAACTCTCGGAACTGCTGATCGCCAGCCACGGGCTTCACGCCGTAGACCGTGAAAATTTTCTCGCGAGTATCCTGGACCGGGAGAAGCAAGCCTCCACCTGCCTGGGGGAAGGCCTTTCGGTCCCCCACGGTATTCTGCCCAGGGGGTTCCCCATGGCGGGCGTGATGGCCCTCTCAAGGCAGGGCCTCGCTTTCGACACACCCGACGGCAAGCCGGTCCACTGCATGGTCCTGCTGGGTACGTCCCCGGAAGAACGCGACCGGCACCTCCAGGTTCTCGCCACCCTGGCGCGCACGGTGGGGCTTGGGCCCGATTTCCAGGATCAACTGTTCAATGCCACCAGCCCAGCCCACGCCAGCGAATTGCTCCACGGCGACGAGTTTGAGGATTTCAACTACTTCCTCGAAGCCTCGGACGAAGAGCCTTCCCAGAGCTGAATGTCCCGGGCCGCGCCCGTTCCCAGCCCCGCTCCGAACCGATACAAAGTATGGCGAACGCCCGGGCGATCCCCGGCCCGGGTTGCCTTCGCGTGGTAGAGTGATCGCCTCCCTCCCCCGGGCGCAAGCGAAATCATCCAGAGCGTTGGACGCCAATCCGCGCGGGGCCAGAAGGAACACGAGGGCCAATGCGACAATATCTAGATCTCCTGGAAACAGTCCTGGCACGCGGTGAAGCCAAGGGCGACCGCACGGGCACCGGCACCCTCAGTCTCTTCGGCGCCCAACTGCGCTTCGACCTGAAGTCGGGTTTCCCTTTGGTGACCACCAAGAAGGTCCACCTCAAGAGCATCATTCACGAATTGCTCTGGTTCATCTCCGGAGATTCCAACATTCGCTACCTCCAGGAGCACGGGGTTTCGATCTGGGACGAGTGGGCCGATGAAAACGGCGACCTGGGCCCGGTCTACGGCTCCCAGTGGCGCAACTGGCCCACACCGGACGAGCGCCGGGGGGGCATCGACCAACTGAGCGAAGTGATCGGACGCATCGGCAGCGACCCGGATTCTCGGCGCCTGATCGTCAGCGCCTGGAATGTTTCGGAAATTCCGCACATGAAGCTCCCGCCCTGCCACATGCTCTACCAGTTCAACGTCAGCGGCGGGCGGCTGTCGTGCAGCATGTACCAACGCAGCTGCGACCTGTTTCTCGGCCTGCCCTTCAACATTGCCTCCTATGCGCTGCTGACCCAGATGGTCGCCCAGGAAACCGACCTGGAGCCGGGCGAACTGATCATCTCCCTGGGTGACGCCCACATCTATTCAAACCACGTGGACGCGGTGAATACCCAACTCGCGCGCTCGCCCCGGCCCCTGCCCACCCTGCGCCTGGACCCCTCGGTGAAATCGGTCTTTGATTTCCGCTACGAGGACTTCCACCTGGAGGGCTACGAACCCCACCCGCGCATCTCCGCTCCCATCGCGGTCTGAGCGAGTGCGCCTATCGATCGTCGCAGCCGTTTCCGAGAATGGCGTGATCGGAGCAAAGGGGGGGCTGCCCTGGGATCTCCCCGACGACCAGCAATTTTTCAAACGCCTGACCCTGGGCAAGTGCATCGTCATGGGCCGGGGCACCCACGAGTCCGTGGGGCGATTGCTGCCCCGACGCACCACGCTGATCGTCTCGCGCAATCCCGAGTATCGGGTAGAGGGCGCCGAGGTTTTGCCAAGCTTCGCTGAAGCGGTGGAGTGGGCCCGAACCCGGGACCTGCCCGAGGTCTTCGCCGTGGGAGGGGCCGGGGTTTATGCCGAAGCTCTCCCCGTGGCCCACCGCCTCTACCTGACCCGGGTACATGCCCGAGTCGAGGGCGAGACGCGAATGCCCGGCCCCCTCGACCCCGCCGAGGCCGGCTTTCACCTCGAAGCCGAGGAATACCACACCACCGACCCCCGCCACGCTCACGCGTTCACGTACCAGACCTGGGAACGCCCGGCCGGCTAGGCGACCTCGATCGAAGGAGCCGGCTCAAAAGCCCGCGCCTTCAGTCAGCCAAAGACCAGCCCACAGTCGGTGCACTCCAGGGTATCGGGCGCTAGGGCGGTATCGCAGGCCGGGCAGGCTTCGCTGTCGCCGGCCACGGGCGCGGCTTCGGCTTCAAACACCGCAAAAATTGCTTTGTCGATTTCCTGGGCGGGTTCGAGATCCTGCGAGCGAACCCAGCTGCCGTAGAGGGTCTCGCCCCCGAAACGCTTGGGGTCGATGCCGCCCTCGGCAACGCTCCGGGTGTCGGGCTCGACTCGGTGGGCCAGACCCGCCTGGGTCAGCGCGTCCGAGAGCGCCCGGGTCCAGGGCAGCGGCCCGACGCGAACGCATTCGAGACCGGCCACTGGAGGAAAATTCTCGGGCTCGGGTTGGGGGGGCAGAGAGTCGGGGGAAACAAGCGCGACTCGGCATTCCGAACACTCGAGAATCGAGAGGGTGAATTCGTCTCCACAGGAGGGACAAACTTGGAAGTCGTAACGCACGGCGCCTCCGCAGCGGGGAAAGCGTGAGCATCGCACACTCCACGGCGCGCGAACCCCCACACGCCCCGGGCACATTCGCCCGGGTATACTCCCGCCACAATGTCCTCGTCCTTCGCATCGCCCCCGGCTCCGATCCCCAACGCCCACGCCCATACCCCGCGACCCGCTCGCCTGGTCCGCACTCTCTCCGAG
This sequence comes from Myxococcales bacterium, assembly GCA_012959665.1. Classification (GTDB taxonomy): domain Bacteria; phylum Myxococcota_A; class UBA9160; order UBA9160; family UBA4427; genus JAZXM01. Next base: position 10,662 of record DUCT01000196.1, read on the forward strand.
GCCGGCGGTATCAGCGCCCGGGCGCTGATGGGCAGCAATCTGATCGCCGACGCCATGTCCCTGCGCCCATTGGCCCCCACCGCGGCCAATGCCCTGGGCCGCGCACTGATGGGTGCCGTCCTGATCGCGGTAGCGCCCGGGGGCCAATCGGATCATGGCAATTCCCGAGAGGAAGGCGGCCGAGAAGCGGTCGGTGAAGGAGTGGGAGAAGGGGGGAGAGGAGGAGGGGGGAGAGGAGGAGGAGAAGCGAGAGCCCAGGACGAAGGCGAGAGCGTGCAACTTCAACTCCGCGGCGATGGGCCCATGGGGAGCGTGCTCGCAATTTCCGATGCTCGGGGCCGGGTGCGCGGCACCGTGGCCCAACCCGCAACCGACCTGTCCTTGGCCGATGGCAGCCCCGACGTCGCCCGGGCCATCGGACTCGGCACCCTGACCGTGGTGCGCCACAGGCCCGGCTGGCGCGAGCCCTACACCGGGATCGTGCCCCTCACCAGCGGCGAAATCGCCCAGGACATCACCCTCTACCTGAGCGAGAGCGAACAAACCCCGTCGGCCATGGGCCTGGGGGTGGCAATGGCCAACGACGAAACCGCCGTGGTGGCGGCGGGCTTTCTGCTCCAGAGGTTGCCCGGCGCCAGCGAGTCCGAAATTGCCCAGGCCGAAACCAATGTGCGGAACATGCCCTCCCTCTCGGACCTGGCCCTCTCGGGCACCGATGGCGATGAAATTCTCGACCTGCTCCTGGCTGGCCTGGGCTCCCGGACCCGCACCCGGTCCGAGCCGATCTTCTACTGCCCGTGCACCCGGGCCCGGGCCTTGGCCACGCTCCAGATGCTCGAACTCACCGAGCTCGAGGAGTTGGTGAACGCGCGCCAGGGCCAGGAAGTCTGCTGCCACTTTTGCGCCCAGGCCTACGCGCTCTCGCCCGAGGAAATCGCCAGCCTGGTGAGCCGGCATTGAGGCCGTCGCCCGGAACAAATCGGCCCCGGGCGTTTTCGAGTCCGGTTTGTCTCGCGCGCACCCCATGCGATCGCTAGGCTGAGGCGACCGGAAACCGGTTTCGCTCCCCAGCGAGGCTTGACGCCCCAAGTAGGAGAGCATGGGATTGGCCGAAGAGCCCTGGGCGCCTCAGAGGTCGCCGGAAACACGCACCGCCGAGCTGGCCCCAACGCTCTCGCGCTTTGCCCATCTGGGCGCTCGCGTGCAGACCCAGCCCGACGCCTCTGACCGCAGCCCTGACCGCAGCCCCGACCGCAGCCCCGAGCCGTTGGCGCCCGGGCGAATTTCCGGGGCCAACGCCCAGGAAAAGAAGGTCTCCTTCTGGCGCCGGATGGCCCTGCCCCGGAGCCCGGCGTCCGACGCCCTGCCCGCCTCTCCCATCCAAGAACTGCTCGAGCGCATGCACACCCTGCAAGTTCAGTGGGAGACCCAGCAAGGCCGGACCGACGAAAGGCTGGCCCGCTCGGAGGACGCCCTGCGTCAGATCTTGGATCGCGACCGGGAGGCCTCCCTCGATGCACTCCGGCAACGACTCGCGGGGCTCGAGGTCGACCAGACCGAAGCCGAGGAAGCCCTTCGCCGGGCCACCCTCGGTCTCAAGCTTCTCGCGGGCCTGCTCCTGCTCACCGCGGCTTCGGGAATCGGGGCGTTGCTCCTCCTCGCGCGCTGAATTGGGCCTTCGCTTGGAGGACGTCTCGAGCGTTTTTTCTCAAGTGCTCTTTCTCAAGCGCTCTTTCCCAAGTGCTCTGGCTCAAGCGCTCTGCCCAGGCGCTCTGCCCAAACGCTCTGCCCAGGCGCTCTGCCCAGGCGCTCTGCCCAGGCGCTCTGCCCAAACGCTCTGCGCCGGGCCGACGGACTGCTTTCGGTGACTTGACATCCAGGCCAAATACTGAAACACTGCATCCGAATACATCGGTGCAGGCGTGGCTGGAATTGGTTTCAGCCCACGCTTAGCCGCCTTTGGACCCACACTGGACCCACACAACCACCCCTAGGGGAAAATCATGCCCGCACTGACCGAACTGCCCTTCAAGATCGCCGACATCGGTGAGGCCGACTTTGGCCGCAAGGAAATTCGCTTGGCCGAGCACGAGATGCCCGGCCTGATGGCGCTGCGCACGCGCTACCAGGGCAAAAAACCCCTGGCTGGCGCCAAGATCATGGGCAGCCTCCACATGACGATCCAGACCGCCGTGCTGATCGAGACCCTGGTGGATCTCGGCGCCGACTTGCGCTGGGTGAGTTGCAACATCTTCTCCACCCAGGACCATGCCGCCGCCGCGGCCGTGGTGGGCCCGAATGGCAGCGCCGACGCGCCGGCGGGCATCCCCGTCTACGCGTGGAAGGGCGAGAGCCTCGAGGAATATTGGGACTGCACCGAGGCCGCGCTGATGTGGCCCGACGGATCGGGCCCGGACCTCATCGTCGACGACGGCGGCGACGCCACGCTGCTCGTCCACAAGGCGCTGGAGTTCGAGAAGAGCGGGAAGGTGCCCGCTTTTAACGCCGAGACCGATTCCGAGGAGTACGGCGTGATCCTCGGACTGCTCAGCCGCACCCTCGCCGCCCACCCGGGCCGGTGGACGAAGATCGCCGAGGGCCTGCGCGGCGTTTCCGAGGAAACCACCACGGGCGTGCACCGCCTCTACCAGATGGCCGAAAAGGGCGAACTGCTCTTCCCTGCCATCAACGTCAACGACTCGGTGACCAAGAGCAAATTCGACAACGTTTATGGCTGCCGCCACAGCCTGCCCGACGGCCTGATGCGCGCCACCGACGTGATGCTCGGGGGCAAGGTGGCCGTGATCTGCGGCTACGGCGAAGTGGGCAAGGGCAGCGCCCAGAGCCTGCGAGGCCAGGGCTGCCGGGTGATCATCACCGAGATCGATCCGATCTGCGCCCTGCAAGCCGCCATGGAGG
>DUCT01000197.1:0-372 GCA_012959665.1 Myxococcales bacterium
GATGCCCTCGCGGATGTCCCCATTAGAAAGGACGTCAAGCGTCTCATAGTCGCTCAGGTATTCGTCGAGAATCGAGACAACCTTGGCGGAGAAGCCGCACTGGGGGGCTTGCCGGTTGCCTTTCATGAAGAGCATTACGGAATTGTTTTGGACCAGGTGATTGATCTTGTCACGGGTTGCTTCATCGAGACTCATTTTGGCTCCTGATCCTGGATAAGGGCGTATTGATAGAGGGCGTAGTAGATGAGGGCGTAGTAGATAGGGGCGTAGTAGATAGGGGATCTAGTTCGGGGTCGATCCAACCGGTGGGAGTGGCCCGACAGGGTAGGGTAGCAGCCCTCCCGGACCCTGAAAACGGTCAGATTTCGGCCG
>DUCT01000197.1:424-13544 GCA_012959665.1 Myxococcales bacterium
GAGTTGCTGAGGGGAGGGCTCGTCTTCCTCTTCAGCCTCAGCGGCCGCCACCGAATCCGTTTTTTCTTCGCCTTCTTTGTTCTCGCCCAGAGCCGCGCTGCCGTCCTCGGGCTCAGCCGCAGTGTCCTTGTCGGTGGATTCGGCGGATGCGAGGGATGCACCCGTGTCCTCTTCGATTTTCTCCGCCGAAGCGGTCGGAGTCTTATCGTCGCCGCTTTCGTTGATTGCTTCGGCTTCCTCTTCGGCTTCCTTCTCGGCGGCTTCTTCTTCCTTTTCCTTCATCAACTCGGCCAGATGAACCACGCCATTTCGCGCATCGCTCTTGGCGATGCGCTCGCGCACCTTGATCAAGTCCTCGTTAACGTCCACTCGTTTCTTGGAGCGCAGGGCGAGTTCTTGAACCAGGGCCGGAGTGATGAGCTTCCAGGAGGGAGCATCCTCGCTGGAACTATCCGTGGGCAGGGCCGATGGGTCGAGGAAGGCGGCGATGGACTGGGTCGGGAGGGAATAGGTTTGATGGGCCTCGCCGAATTCGTCGGTTCCAAAGATCGAGGGAATCACAACATCCGACGCGACCCCCGAGTGCTGAGTCGATTGTCCACCCGGTCGAAAGAAAAGCGCAGTCGTCACTTTGAGGGCTCCCAGGCCTTCGGGTAGGGGAACCATGCTCTGAACGGTTCCCTTTCCGAAGCTGTGATCGTCGCCCACGATGACGGCGCGTCGATAATCCTTCAAGGCCCCGGCCACGATCTCCGATGCCGAGGCACTGACCCTGGAGATCAGGACAACCAGGGGGCCGTCCCAGGCGATTCGGGAGTTGGGGTCCCGCAGTACCTGAACTTGGGAAAATGTGTCTCGAACGGCGACGATGCCGCCCTCTTCGATGAAGAGACCCGCGATGTCCACTGAAGTGTCCAGCAATCCGCCACCGTTGCGTGACAGATCCAGGACAAGGCCCACAGCCTTCTCTTTTCTTGCTTCATCGAGGAGTGCTGCCACGTCTTCCGAACTTTGCCGGCCACCGGGATCGTTGCCCCCGTAGAAGGAGGGTAGTTCGAGCACCGCGACCTTTCGGGGTTCGCCGCCGACCTTGACCTCTTCAAAACGGATCTTGGCGGCTTGCTCTTCCAAATTGATTTTGTCGCGGACGATGCTGACTTGGAAACGTTCTGCGGTGTCGCCCTGGCGAAGAACTGTCAAGTGGACGGTGGTGCCGCGTTTCCCTCGGATCAATCGAACTACATCGCGCAGAGCCATGTCGATGATATCAACGGGTTCCTCACCGTCTTGGGCGACAGCGATGATCTTGTCCTGGGGTTCGAGCACCTTGAGCCCTGCAGCAGCGCCGCCGGGAATCACCTTTTCCACCACCGAGTAGCCGTCCCGTGCGGACAGGGCGACGCCGATGCCTTCAAGGGAAAGCCCCATACTGATCTGGAAATCCTCGAGGACTTCCTGGGACAGGTAATTCGAGTGCGGGTCGAGAGCCGTTGCGAAAGCATCGAGGTAAGAGGCGTAGAGATCTTCGTTGGTCTTTTCGTTCGCACGTCGCGTCATCAACTCGTAGCGATGGGTCAGCTTCTCCCGTGCTTCGACCAGGTCCATGTCGGAGCTCACATAGTTGGACATCTGGAAGTGGATCAGCTTGGTTACGAGTTCATCCCGGCCTTTGGCATCGATGGCATAGGATCGTTTGTCGGGATCGATGATTAGAACCGCCTCGGTATCGAGCTCGTAGTCATCGTTGGCCAATAATTCAGTGGCGAATTTCTGCAGGGCCTCGTAGCGGACAATCTGGTCCAGCTGGATTTCGAGCAGAGCCGAGCAATTGTCGTCGCGGATCTGCTGAATGACCCCGCGCAATTTCAGCTTGAGGGCTTCAACCTCTCCAGCGAGATAGAGGCTCTTGGATGAATCCAAGCGCTTAACGTAGGTGTCGACGACGCGCTGGCGAAGTTCGTCGTTCACGTAGTGAAAGCTGATGTGTTTGTGCAACAGGGTGCGGCTGAGCTCGGGGATTCTGGAGCAGCTCAGCTGGGGCTCGGCCTTCGCCGCTATGGCGCCTCCCCCGGGCAGAATCAGCGCGAGGGGCAGCAGAAGTCCGATCACAATTCGCGTGGATTGGGTGAGTAGATTCATAAAATCGAATGATAACAGCAACGTGGCGAGTCGGCCGGAGCCATCTCGGGGATTCCGCTCCCTGGGGAGTCCTGATGTATCGATCGGGTGATAGCGGCTAGGGCTGAAGCTTTTCTGGCGATTCACTCTCAGGCGCGGAAGTGGGGCAGCACCTGTTCTGCGAATATTTGTGCAGGAATCCGGGTGTCGCGACCGAAAAACTCCATCAGGAAGCTCGTGCAGCCCAGTGCGCGATGCTTTTCGATGCACTCAATCACCCTTTCCGGAGTGCCCCAGATCCCGTGTTCCTCGAGCCCGGCGCCCATATGGCCTCCGTAGATCTTGCCGGCCTTTGCAAGAGACGCCTCGGCGGCTTCTTCGGTTTCCTCGATGATGACGACGCATTGCTGGGAGACTTGGATTTCGCCGGGATCCCGGCCGACGTCGGCGCAGCGCTTGTGGAGGGCTTCGATCTTCGGGCCGAGCTGGGCCTGGGTGATCGCCATGTTGTTCCAGATATCTCCGTAGCGAGCGGCAATTCCCATCAGGACCTTTTCTCCAGTTCCTCCGATCAGGACCGGAGGCCTGCGCGGGGGCTTGGGTTCGCAGAGAGCTTCCTTGACTTGGAAGAATTCGCCCTCGAATGTCGTGATTTCGTTCTGCCACATGCTCTTCAGGATCTGGACGTACTCCTCAAGGCCGCGCATGCGCGCTCCCAGGGGAGGAAAGGGGTTCCCGTAGGCCTCGAATTCGGGCTGAAACCAGCCGGCTCCGAGCCCCATGATGACCCGCCCCCCAGCGATCTGATCCAGGGTGGCCACCTGCTTGGCGAGCATGGCGGGGTTGCGAAAGAAGGGCGGTGTGACCAGAGTGCCGAGTTCCAGGTTTTCCGTGACGGCGGCCACGGCGGTCAGCAGAGTCCAGCCTTCGAGAATCGGAATTCGGGGGTTCGGAACGCCGTAGACGTGGTCGCAGACCCAAGCCGAGTCGAATCCGAGGCGGTCGAGTTCGAGGGCGCAGTCCCGGCATTCCGCCCAGTCACGTTTGATTTGAGGCAGGGTGACGCCAAAGTGCAGGGGGCGGGTCATGGGGTTCTCCGTGGGTCGGGCGGGGAGGTCTGTGTTGCGGCCGGCGCGTTTCGGCGTTTCCGATGGCGCGCCTGTCCGGGAGGCCCGGACGATACCCTGAAAGAGTGCCACCCGGGCAGAGTGCCACCCGGACAGAGTGGCTGAAATCCGTGGGGCGGGGAAGGGCCGGAGGGGTGGGAATTCGGCGTTCCTCGGGGTTCGGAAAGCCGCCGCAGGCCCCGGGCGGCCCGGGACGCGCCCCGGACTCTTCCGCTATTGTCGTTGCCCGTCGATTCCGTACCCGGCTTGGCCCCGGGGATCGGGTCTGTTCTGAGTGTCAATTGGCCCCATTCGGAGAAGAGCGCAGCCGTGTCCGACTTCCACTATCAGCCCCTTTTTGAACACGCTGGGCGTGAGACCCCTTACCGGAAACTCAGCTCCGAGCACGTGTCCACCACGGAGTTCGAGGGCCAGAGCGTGCTGAAGGTTGATCCCGAAGCGTTGACCCTGCTCGCGCGAGAGGCCATGCGGGACGTCTCCTTTCTCCTGCGGCCCGGCCATCTCCAGCAACTCGCCTTGATTCTCAAAGACCCCGAGGCTTCGGACAACGACCGGTTCGTCGCCCTCGAGTTGCTGAAGAATGCCAATGTAGCCGCGGGCATGGTGCTGCCCTCGTGCCAGGACACGGGCACTGCCATCGTGGTGGGCAAGAAAGGTCAGAATGTCTTCACGGGCGGGGGGGATGCCGAAGCCCTCGCCCGGGGCATCCACCAGACCTTTGCCAAGGAAAACTTGCGCTACTCCCAGAATGCTCCGCTGACCATGTTCGAGGAGCGGAACACGGGTTCCAACCTGCCCGCGCAAATCGATATCGCGGCGACGGATGGGAACGCATACGAGTTTCTCTTCATCACCAAGGGCGGCGGCTCGGCGAATAAAACTTTCCTGTTCCAGGAAACCAAGGCCTTGCTCAACCCGGCTTCCCTGCTCGCCTTTTTCGCCGAGAAGATCAAGCTCCTGGGCACCGCGGCGTGTCCCCCCTACCACTTGGCCATTGTGATCGGTGGAACCTCCGCCGAGGCGACACTGAAAACCGTCAAGCTCGCCAGCTGTCATTACCTGGATGATCTGCCCACCGAGGGCAACGTCCACGGCCGGGCCTTTCGCGATCCGGTCCTGGAAGAGGAGATGCTTAAGCTGACCCGGGAAGTGGGGATCGGCGCGCAATTTGGCGGCAAATATTTCTGTCACGATGTGCGGGCCATTCGCCTGCCCCGGCACGGGGCTTCGTGCCCGGTGGCGATTGGGGTTTCGTGCTCGGCGGACCGGCAAATTCTCGGCAAGATCTCGGCGGAGGGAATTTTTCTCGAGCAACTCGAGACGGATCCCGCGCGCTTCATGCCCGACTTGTCCGGCCTCGATCTGGGCGAGGAGCCCGTGGCCATCGATCTCAATGCGTCCATGGATGCGATTCGCGCCGAACTCTCGCGCCACCCGGTGACCACGCCCCTGAGCCTGACCGGCACCCTGGTGGTGGCCCGGGATGTGGCCCACGCGAAACTCAAGGAGCGGCTGGACGCAGGGGAGGGTCTGCCCGGCTATTTCAAGGACCACATCGTCTACTACGCGGGTCCGGCAAAGACACCCGAGGGATATGCTTCGGGTTCCTTCGGCCCCACGACCGCGGGCCGGATGGACTCCTACGTTGATCTCTTCATGGAAAATGGCGGCAGTTTAGTGACCCTCGCGAAGGGCAACCGTTCCAAGGTCGTGACCCAAGCGTGCAAGAAACATCGCGGATTCTACCTCGGCTCGGTGGGTGGCCCCGCGGCAATCCTCGCCCAGGACTGCATCAAGCGGGTCGAAGTACTTGAGTACGAAGAACTCGGCATGGAAGCCATCTGGAAGATCGAAGTGGAAAACTTCCCGGCCTTCGTCATCGTGGATGACAAGGGCAACGATTTCTTCGCGGATCTCTGAGGGGGAGACGGCATGGGCCGTATCGAGATCGACACGCTCGACGATCCGCGACTCGACGTGTACCGGGATATCAAGGATCCCCAGATGCGGCGCCGGGAGGGGCTCTTTGTCGTGGAGGGTCGCTTTACCCTGCGCTGTCTGATCGAGGACTCGCCTTTCGATCCGGTCTCGGTCCTGGCGAGTCCTCCGGCGCGCTTGGCTCTGCAGGACGTGCTGGACGAACTGGACAGTGCGACACCGATCTATGAGGTGCCCAACACGGTTCTTCGGGATTTGTCGGGCTTCCATCTTCACCGGGGCTGCCTGGCGCTGGGCCGTCGGCCGGATGATTTCAATCTCGAGGATCTGCTGGCCCGCGCCATTCGGCCGAGTGGGGAGTCGCTGCTCGTGGTGCTCGAGGGATTGACCAACCACGACAACGTGGGCGGCGTCTTTCGCAACGCCATGGCGCTGGGGGCCGATGGCGTCGTGGTTTGTCCGCGCTGTTGTGATCCTCTTTACCGCAAGGCCATTCGCACGTCTCTGGGGGCGGCGCTCTGCGTACCCTTCGCTCGGCTTCCCGAGTGGCCTGCGGGCCTTCATCGGCTCAAGGCCGAGGGCTACACCCTGGTGGCGCTGGATCCGAGCGGCGAGTCCATCGCCTCGGCTGCGCGTCGCGGGTTGCCACGGCGGAGCGCATTGATTTTTGGCACCGAGGGCGCGGGCCTCAGCGAAGAGGCGTTGGATCTGGTTGATTTGCGGCTCAAAATCGGGATGGCGGCCGGGGTGGATTCACTGAACGTGGCCACGGCCTCGGGCATCGCGCTCCACCATTTTCGCGAAGCGCTTGTTGACGAAGCGCTTGTTGACGAAGCACTTGTTCACGAGGCACCCGGCCAATGAGGCCCCTCTTGATCCTGAAGATGGGCGATACCCTGCCCGAGGTGTTTGCGCGGCGCGGGGATTACGATGCCTGGATCCGGCCGGGCCTGGCACTCTCCCGGCTTCCTGTAGAAGTCGTCTGCGCGCACCGCGACGAGCCCCTGCCTCCCCCCGAGTCCCTGGCCGGAGTGGTGGTCACGGGTTCCCCCGCCATGGTGTCCGCCCGGGAAGCTTGGAGCGAACGCTGCGCCGCTTGGCTCGCTCGGGCCGTGGCCGCGGACATCTGGATCCTGGGGATCTGCTACGGCCATCAGTTGCTCGCCCATGCCCTGGGCGGCCGGGTGGGGCCCAACCCGGGTGGCCGACAGATCGGCACCATCGAAGTCCGGCTCGATGCTCAAGGCGATCCGCTGCTGGGGGGGTTGCCCGAGGAACTCGTGGTCCAGGCGACCCACGTCGAGGTGGTTCGCGAATTCCCTGAGGCGGCGGTTCGCCTGGGGGCCAACTCGATGGACCCCAATGCCGCTTTTCGCCTGGGGGATCGCGCCTGGGGGGTCCAATTTCATCCAGAATTCGATGCCGACATCATGCGCGGTTATATCCGAGGCCGGAGCGGGTTGATCGCCGAGGAGGGCGGCGACCCAGTCGCCCTGGAGGCGGCCTGCCGGGATTCCCCCCACGGCGCCGGGTTGCTCGCCCGTTTTGGCGAATTGGTCGAGTCGGCCGAAGCCGAAGCCGCCTGATCGCCGAGTGGCTCTGGGCGGGGCGTCGATCCTCGGGCGGGGTGAATTTGGACCCAGGTGTGGTCTTTGGCTCAGCCTCCCGCCTCTCTCCAGTCACATCTTCCCCTCTATTTTCCTATTTCCCTCTGTTTCCGGTACACCCCTCCCTCATTCCTCCCAGCCTCCCTCTCGACGTTGAGAGTCATTACTCTTAGAATAGCTGGATGGAATATCGAGTGGAGGCATTGGCGGCGGCCGCGGGCGTCCGGGTGGACACGGTGCGCTTCTACCAGTCCCGGGGACTGCTCCCCAAGCCGGGTCGCCGGGGCCGGCTGGCGATCTACGAGGCCGATCACCTTCAGCGCCTGCGTCGCATCCGTAGCCTGGTGGAGCAGGGCTTTAGCCTGGCCCAGATCGGCCGAGTGCTCGAAGGGGACGATCAAGAGCCCGCGCCCGAGCCGCTGTTGGCGGCACTGGCCCGAGAGGGTGTCGGTCAGCGCACCTTTTCCCGAGCCGAGTTGGCCGCCGAGGTGGGCATTCCCGAGGCCTTGATCCAAGCCGTGGAGGCTGCCGGCCTGGGTGAACCCCTGGAGATCGACGGGGAACCGCGCTTTGTTGAGGCCGATCTCGAGATGGCCCGAGCCGCGCTGGTGGTCTTGGGCGCCGGATTTCCGTTAGACGCATTGCTGGGCCTTTCGGCCCGGCACGCGACTCACGTTCGCGAGGTCGCCGACGAGGCCATCGATCTCTTCGATACCTACATCCGCGAGAGCGCCGGGGAAGAGGAAGCGATCACTCAGGCCTTTCGCAGCTTGTTGCCCCAGATTACCCGCCTGGTGGCGCTGCACTTCCAGCGCACCCTTGTGAACCGTGCCCTGGAGCGATTGGCGGAAAGCGAGGGCGAGGGCCGGGCCAACCTGCAACGCGCCCTGGCGGCGACCCGTTCGAGTCGTCTGGAGGTGGAATGGCGGTAGAGGACGGGGGACCCATGGATGGGATTGCCCTCCGCGAGGCGGTGGCCGCCAGCGTTGAAAAGGCAAACGCCGGCCTCGGGTCCCGTGTGCTCGCGGTGGGCCTCGGCCTGACCGATTGCGACCCCTTGGCCGGGTTTGCGCTCGGGGAGGCCGAGGATCGCTTCTTCTGGGAGCAAGGCGCGCGCGGTCACTCGATCGCCGGACGCGGCGCGGTGATGGTGGTGGAAGCCGAAGCCCGTGGCGCGCTGGAGGTGGACGATCTCCCCCCGGCGGCCCGCCCGATTGGCCGGGTAGGGGCTGCTCTCGCCGAGGGTTTTCGGGAATTTGATTGCGTGGGGGGCGCCGAGCCGCTCTTTGTCGGGGGCTTTGGCTTTGACGGGACGCCCCCGGGTCCGGGCGACTGGGAACACTTTTCGGCGGGGCGACTGGTGGTGCCCGAACTCCTGCTTCGGCGAATGGATGGGCACACCCGGGCCACCGTGTGCGTGGGGGTCGAGCCGGGTGACAATCCCGAACGGTTGCTGGATGCGGTCACGGCCCAGATCGAAATCGCCCAGGGTTTGCAGGGGGTCACGGTGAACCGCGCAGGGGCCCCGCCGTTCTTGGGCGCCCGCACACCCGAGGCGGGAGCCGAGTACCGGGTGGTGGCCGATCGCGGTCACTCGGTCTTCTGTGGTCAGGTCGAAGCGGCCCTGGCCGCGATCGGGCGCGGGGAAATCGAGAAGGCTGTTCTGGCGCGTTCACTCGAGGTGTTTCATCCCGGCCGCTTTGGGGTTACGGGCTTTCTCGATCAACTGCGGAATCTCTATCCCCACTGCACCGTGCTGGCGTGCGCACGCGGCGAAGACACACTGGTGGCGGCCTCCCCGGAGTTGCTGGTTTCCCTGGCCGACGGCGCGGTGGAGGCCTGCGCCCTGGCGGGTTCGGCGGCCCGGGGCCGGAGTCCCCAGGAGGACGCGAGCCTGGGAGACGCGCTTCGCGAGAGCAAGAAAGAGCAGGCCGAGCACGAGACCGTCGTGCGGGCGATTCGTCGGGATCTGGTCGACTGGACGGGAGATCTCCAGGGGTCCGAGGCTCCGGAGCTCATGGGTTTCTTGGGGATTCAGCATCTCGCGACCCCTTTGCGCGGGCGCCTGCTTCCCGGGCGGGAAGGGACCGGGGTTCTGGAACTTGTGGCCAGCCTGCACCCGACGCCCGCCGTGGCCGGCCTGCCCAGGAAGGGCGCGCTCAACTGGATCGCTGAGAACGAGGGGCTCGACCGGGGCTGGTACGCGGCCCCCATGGGCTGGGTGGACAGGGAGGGTTCCGGGGAATTCTGGCTGGCCCTGCGCTCGGCCCTGATCCGCAATGCCCCCGCGGACGGATCACCCGGCGTTTCCCGCGCTCGGCTCTTTGCTGGAGCGGGGATCGTCGACGGTTCCCGGCCCGAGGCCGAACTGGCGGAAACCCGCCTCAAGCTGCGCGCCCTGCTGGCGCCGTTGACGGAGATCTAGATGGCAGCCCGCGCCCGCGATGGCTTTGCTGCGGTCCCCGGCGATGTGCAGCGCTTCACGGCGGCCTTCTTCGATGCGTTGGCCGGGAGCGGCGTGCGCGATGTTTGCGTTTCGCCGGGTTCGCGTTCGACCCCCCTCGTGGTCGCTGCCCACGCCCATCCGCAACTGCGCTGCCGTCCCATTCTCGACGAGCGTTCCGCGGGTTTCTTTGCCCTGGGCCTGGCCCGGCAATCCGGACACCCGGTGGCGTTGATCTGTACCTCCGGAACCGCCGCCGCCAACTACTTGCCCGCAGTGGTCGAGGCCCATGCGGCCCGGATTCCCCTGGTCTTGCTCACCGCGGACCGCCCCCCGGAACTGCGCGATTGCGGCGCGGGCCAAACGATTGATCAAGTGGGGATCTACGGCGGCTACGTCCGCAGCTTCGTCGAACTTCCGGTGCCCACCGGCGGCGCCCGGGCCCTCGGCTATGCGCGCGCGGTGGCCTCCCGCGCGGTGGCCGATGCCCGGGGAGGGCCGGCGGGCCCGGTCCACTTGAACTGGCCCCTGCGCGAACCCCTCGAGCCCGTTGTGGATCCGGGCGAGCCCCCAGCCGCGGGTTCCTCGGCGGGGGCGGACCAAGCCACCGCCGCCGTTGTGACGGTCACCTCGGCCCCGGCCGCGCCGCCTTCCGAGGAAATCGACGTCCTGCTCGAGATCGCCCAGACCTACGAGCGGGGTCTGGTGGTGTGCGGTCCCCTGGCCCCGGATGCCGAGCGCAGCGCGGCCATCGCCGAATTCGCCCGGCTGACCGGCTGGCCGATTTTCGCGGACCCGACTTCGCAATTGCGCCGGGGGCCCCATGTCGACACGGCCCCGGTGCTCGCCCACGCCGACCTGCTCCTGCGCGATTCGCGCATCGCCGGGGATTGGGCCCCGGACGTGGTGGTGCGCCTGGGGGATTCGCCGGTGAGCAAGTCCCTGCGCTTGGCCCTTGAAAGCCATCCTCCGAAGCACCTGGTTCTAGTGGATCCCGACCGGGTGGGGCACGACCCGAGCCATTTGGCCTCCCGGGTTCTGGTGGCCGATCCGGGCGCGCTCTGCGAGGCCTGGGCCCGGGCTTGGCGCGACGCCGGATGGGAGGCGCGGGTGAGCGAATACACCCGGCAATGCCTGGGGGATGACGGCCGGGCGGCCGATGCCCTGAGTGCGGCCCTGGCCGATGAAAGCGAACTCCTCGAACCCCGGGCGGTGCGCGAACTCGCCGAGTCGCTGCCGCCGGATGCCACCCTCTACGTCTCGAACAGCATGCCCATCCGGGACCTCGATGCCTTCCTGGCCGGGTCGAATCGGCCTTTGCGGATTCTCGGTCATCGCGGCGCAAGCGGGATCGATGGGCTGGTCTCCGCCGCCGCGGGCGCAGCGGCGGCGGATCGCGGGCCGGTGGTTCTGCTGATCGGGGATCTCGCGCTGCTCCACGATGTCGGAGGGTTGCGCCTGGTACGCGATCTGCCCCAAGGGCTGACCGTGGTGGTGCTCGACAACGATGGCGGCGGAATATTTTCCTTTCTCCCCATCGCCGATCACGGCGAAGCCGTGGGCTTCGAGGATCTTTTTCGCACTCCCCATGGCCTGAACCTCGCCGATCTGGGCCCCCTGCACGGAGCCTTCTTTGCCCGGGTTCACAGCGTGGCCGATTACCGGAAGGCGCTGGCGACTGCGCGGGATCAAAGCGGGCTTCGCCTGATCGAGGTCCCGGTGGACCGGGACCGCAACGTCAAGGGCTTTCGCGCACTCGCCGCTCTCGCTGTGGCTGCGGCTCGGGGGAACTAGTATGGCGGTGAGGGTCGAGGGGCGGCGGAGCAAGGAGACGATGCGCCTGGAGGTCGAGGGCATTTTCTTGCGCGTGGTGCGTTGGGGCAATCCCGAGGCGCCCGCCCTGATCCTGCTGCACGGTTTTACCGGGTCCGCGGAGAGCATGGCGGGGGTGGGCGAAGCCCTCGGCGCCGACTTTCACGTTCACGCTGTGGACTTGGTGGGCCACGGCGGGAGCGCCGCGCCCGAAGCCGAGGAGTTCTACAGCATGGAGCGCTGTGTGGCCCAAGTACTGGCGGCACTCGACGCCCTGGATCTCAAGCGCGCTCATTTGTTGGGCTACTCCATGGGGGCCCGGGTAGCGCTTTCCCTGGCCGTGGCCCGGCCCGAGCGCGTGGCTTCCCTCACCCTGATCGGGGTCTCCCCGGGTTTGTCCGATCCCGGCGACCGCGCCGCCCGCCGCCGGGCCGACTGCGCACTGGCCGACGAAATCATGAGCCAGGGCGTGGAGACTTTTGTTGATCAGTGGATGGCACTGCCGCTCTTTGCGAGCCAGAAGCGGCTGGGCGCGGAAGCGCTCGCCGAGGCCCGGTCCCAGCGTCTGGCCTGCCATCCCCTGGGCTTGGCCAATAGTTTGCGCGGCATGGGAACCGGCGCCATGCCGCCCCTGGCCGCGGCCCTCGTCGGTCTGGACCTGCCGGTTCTTCTGGTGGTGGGCCAGGAGGATGCCAAGTTCAGCGCCATCGCCAACGATCTGCTGTGGCGCTTTCCCCAGGCCGAATTGCTGGAGATCAAAGAGGCCGGCCACGCGGCTCACCTGGAGCAGCCCCGGGCCTTCGAAGCCGGATGCCAAGGCTTTCTGGGGTCGGTGGTGCAGGCCGAGTCCGGGGAGGGCGCAGCCCTTGGAAAATCCAAAGCCCTAACTCCCTAACTCCTTGACCCCCTAACTCCTTGACCCCCTAACCGAGACCCGGTCTGAACCGGGCAAAGAAGAGGCGCAATATGAGCAGTGTCGATTGGCAGACGATCCACGAATACGAGGACATCCGCTTTGAGGAAAGCGGCGATGGCATCGCCCGGGTGACCATTTGTCGACCCGAAAAGCGCAACGCCTTTCGGCCCGAGACCACCGAGGAACTGATCGATGCCTTCACCCGGGTGCGCGATATGCCCAAAGTCGGGGTGGTGCTCTTTACCGGCGAAGGCGACGAAGCCTTCTGTTCCGGGGGCGATCAGGGTGTGCGCGGGAACGCGGGCTACGTCGGCGGCGACGGCGTACCCCGACTCAATATCCTGGATCTGCAAAAGCTGATTCGCTTTATTCCCAAACCCGTGATCGCCCTGGTCGCGGGCTACGCCATTGGTGGCGGCCACGTGCTCCACTTGGTCTGCGATCTGACCATCGCCGCGGAGAACGCGCGCTTCGGTCAGACGGGCCCCAAAGTGGGCAGCTTCGACGGGGGCCTCGGTTCTTCCTACATGGCGCGAATCGTGGGCCAGAAGAAGGCTCGGGAAATCTGGTTTCTCTGCCGACAATACGACGCCCAGGAAGCCGAGGACATGGGGCTCGTCAATGCGGTGGTGCCCGTGGCGGAACTTCAGGACACCGGAGTGGCCTGGGCCCGGGAAATTCTTCAGCACAGCCCCATGGCGATTCGTCTGATCAAGCGTTCGATGAACGCCGATTGCGATGGTCAGATCGGCCTGCAGGAATTGGCCGGGGACGCCACGATGCTCTTCTACATGAGTGAAGAAGCCCAAGAGGGGCGCGATGCATTCAACGCGAAGCGCGAGCCCGACTTCTCGCGCTTCCCCTGGCGACCGTGAACCCGGTGAAGGCTTCGGATTCCGGCGCCGAGCCGCGTCCGGAGGGCTGGCGGGTCTGGTGGCTGGCCGCTCGGCCGCGCACCTTGCCCGTGGCCGTGGGACCCGTGGCGGTGGGCACGGCGGTGGCGGCGGGGGAGGGCGAAGCCCGGGCGCTTCCGGCTCTGGCGGCCCTGGTCGGTGCCCTCTTGCTCCAGATCGCTTCCAACTTGGCCAACGATCTCTTTGATTTCGAGAAGGGGGCGGACGCCGACGATCGCATCGGCCCGGCCCGGGCCGCCCAGTCG
>DUCT01000198.1 GCA_012959665.1 Myxococcales bacterium
TCCGGGATCCCGACGGGGTGCTGCTCGAGTTGATCGAGTTCTGAGGTCGCCGGTGGCAGCTGGATTCAGCATGTGGCGAATGGGCCTTTGAAATTCCTATCCGCCCCATGGGCGGCTTAGCGTTCTAGCCAAGAACGCCAAGCTCGCGGCCGGAAATTACTCCAGGTAGCCGAGTCTTCTGAGAACCTCCAAGTCTTCAGGGCTGATTTCATGATGGGGATAGGACATACAAGCTGCCTTCCAGCACAACGTCCGAGCCTGGGCGTTATGCTAAATCCCTAGGGGAGCCCCGTGGCGGGCAGCCCGGGCGTTTCGTGGCGTGTGCCGATGGGGTGACGGTCGAGGACACCGCGACGGACCTGCTCTGGGAGCGGAAGACCGGGGACCCCAGCGACCCTGGCCCGAGCGACCCTGATGTGATCTGCAGTACAGCCGCCGGAGGCTGCCCGGACCGGCACGATGTGAACAACCGCTACGAGTGGTCGAACACGGGGACAGCAGCGGGTGGCAACGCGTACACGGACTTCTTGGCAACCATCAACGCGGCCAGCTTTGCGGGGCATACGGACTGGCGTCTGCCCATCATTTCGGAACTCCAGAGCATTCTGGTGGGTTTGGGTGTGGAAACAGTTGCGAACGCCGACCCCCTCGACCCCGCATCGGGGCAGAATGCGACGGGTCAGGCGACGACTTGTGCCGCGCCGCCTTGCATCGACCGCAATTTTTCCGCAGTCGGCAGCCCCACACAGCCTTCGGGCTATTGGTCGGCGTCGAGTGTCGTCGCCGATCCCTCCTACGCGTGGGGCGCGAGCTTCATCAATGGCCTCGTGAACTTCAACGGCCTCACCAGCAAGACGAACGCCTTCTTCGTTCGTGCAGTTCGCGCCGGCTCGTGCAGTTCTTGACTCTTTGGTGCTTTGATCCTTTGACCGGGTTTGCGAGCCACGCCGATACCGACGAACGTTGTTGAAGCGGTGCCAAGCATCAGCGAGCCCTCAGTGGGGTTTCCCTCTTCCTCCGAAGACCCGTTCATCCTTTGGCGACGGCTGATCGCCGAGTGCCGCGCGCATGAGCACCAGGGCGGCCAAGAGCAAGAGTCGAAGGAGTTCAGCGGCGCGGAGTTCGCATTGGGCCCCTGGTCGGGGATAACCAGGCCCGGCTCAAGATTGGACGGTCGGGAATTTATCGATCCAGCTTTCGATGGTCGACATGGCAGCGGCGAGATCGATCAAGTCCTGCTCTCGATCCCAACCCGCCAGGGCATGCAGGCCCACGGGCAATCCATTGGCATCCTTTCCGCACGGGATGGAAATCGCGGGATGCCCGGTCATGTTTGCGATCGCCAGGTGGGACCACCATTTGTCGATGGACTCTCTTTTCCCATTGATGACTACGTGGGAGTCCGCACTCGCTTCGGCCAGGGGAGGCGCTGCGGTCAACGTGGCCGATATCAGGAAGTCGTAGTTCTCCAGCAGGTGCTCCAGGCGATCATAAGCGCGCGAACGCTCGATGGCTTCGGCTTGCAGACTGACCCCGTCAGGTTTGTAGGCGTTTTCATCCAGCAGGCCCTTCAGGATCGGCCCCAGCAGGTCTTGTTGCTCCACGGGCAATTCACGCACTCTCGCGGCAAGGTTGCAACCGATCATGTGCGCCGCCATCGACGGATCGAACTCAGTCGGATCCATTTCCGCGATGTCCACGCGCAGTCCCGCGCCTTCCAGCTTTTCAAGTGCCCCTTTGACGATGGCCAGGTATTCGCTGTCGACGACATGACCGCCCAGAGCAGGGATGAATAGGGCCCGCCGACCGGCCACCGCCTGCTGGGCATCCGCTGGGGCCCGAACCGGAGATATCTCACGGCGCGACCAGGGGTCGAGATGGTGTGCGCCCGCCATGATGTTGAAGGCTGTCACCAGGTCTTCGGGGAAACGGGAGTTGATGGAGACTGAACTGTTGTTCCCAAAGTGGAAGGGCCAAGTCTCGTGGGGGATGGCGCCCAAAGTAGCCTTCAGCCCAAGCACCCCGCACACCGCGCCTGGAATTCTCGACGATCCGCCGCCGTCCGTACTGAGCGCAATTGGCCCGGCTCCCGTCGCTGCGACGACTCCTGCTCCGCCGCTACTACCGCCAGAGCTCAGCTCGGGATTCCATGGATTTCTCGTGGCGCCCGAGAGAGGTGAATCAGTCAACACAGAACTTGCAAACTCGGAAGTCGTGGTCTTGCCGATCAATATCGCGCCGGCTTCGCGCATTCTTGCAACGGCGACGACATCCCTTTCGGGCACATTTCCTTCGAGCGATCGCGAACCGTAGGCAGTTCGAACTCCCTCGGTATCCAGGAGGTCCTTTACAGAAAAAGGCACTCCCAGGAGTTCGGGCAGCGATTCGGGGGAAGCATTGCGGATCGCTTCGTCGGCCTTCTGGGCTTGAAAAAGAGCGGAGTCGTGCGCGATCGTGGCGAAGGCATTGAAGTGGGCTTGCACTTCGTCAGCACGCCTGAGTGTCTCCTTGACTACATCTGTTGCGGAAATTTCCCGATTTCTGATGAGGCGGGCGACGGCGATCCCAGGGAGATCAAGCATATTCGAGGCGGTCTAAGCAGACGTGCTTACGACGCCATCTTTGATGAAAGCATCAATGGCGGCACTGTCGTAGCCGATCTGGGTGAGAATGGACCGTGTGTCTTCTCCGAGATTGGAAACGCTCCGGGTGGGCCCAATCGATTCACCGTTCCAGACAAAACCGAGTGCCGGAACCTGGTACGGCCCGAGAGGCGTTTCGATCTCGGACAGAAATCCCCGCGCCTCCGGCTGACCCGTGGCCAGGGTCTGGCTCATATCTCGAACCGCACCGCCGATGACACCGCCCGCCACGAATATCGCATCCCAATCTTCCGAGGTTTTCGCCAACAAGCCTTCTTCAATCGCCGCGGTGAGCTCATCGCCCGATTTCATCAGGTCGCGGTCGGAGAGAGCCGTGTATTTCTCGAGACCGAGTACCTCGACCAGGCGTCTGAGCTGCGGCGGCATATAAGCGGCCAGCATGACGAAGCCATCGGCTGTCGCGAATCGACCAGCGGCCACGCCCGAGCGATTGCCGCTGAAAGACCCGAGGCGACCGGTGTTCGCGGTTTCGGTCACGAGGCGGCTCATCAGCGCCATGGCCGTATCTTGCATGGCGATGTCCAGATGCTGAGACTCCCCGGTTTGCTCGCGTGTCATCAGCGCCGCCATCACCGCCGTGACCCCATGAAGTCCTGTCGCATAATCCAGGACTGGACCGCCCGCCCGGCCGGGTCCCTCCGATGTCGGGTTCGTACACATAAACCCGCTCGTTCCCTGGATAATATCGTCGAACGCGGGTCGCCCGGCGTCCGGGCCCGTAGCGCCATACCCGGAGATGGAGGCGTAGATAATCGTCGGGTTCACCTTGACCGCGCCCTCGTAGCCGAGTCCCATTTCATCCATCACCCCCGGACGTCGGTTCTCCACCACAACATCGGCGCTGGCTATGAGTTTCAGGGCGATTTCCTGCCCCTGGGTTTTTTCCAGATCAATGCAGACGCAATATTTGCCCGCATTTTGCGCCATGAAGCCGTCGCCGAAGCCCCGCTTGATCTGTTCACGGGTTCCCCCCCAACGGCGAGTGAAGTCTCCCCCGGGCGATTCGACTTTGACGACATCAGCACCGAGCAGACCGAGCTGATAGGTGCAGTATGAAGCGGTCAGCGCGTGATCAAAGCCAACCACCTTCAAGCCCGCCAAAGGCCGATGACTCATTTCACCTCCGATTCCCAGAAGCCTGGGCCTTCGGAGAGTGGTCGATGGGTCGCCGCCGGTCAAGCCCGCGAAAAAACAGATAATTTGATCTTGCCTCGGCCCGGTTTGCCGTTTCGGTTCGAAGGGACAACTCCGTATTCTTGCGCCAGAGCACTGTCCCCAAGCCCCTAAGAGCCCACCTCACGGGCCCGGGACTTGCGGGTAGAACATTCAAACCGCATTTTCGCACGGCGCCTGCCTATGGGCGTCGGGCCCCTGATGGGGAAGCCGAGGTGGTCAGCCGCCGCAATGCGGTCCTCCCTCACTGCGCCCCTGGGCGCGAGCGTCTGATGAGGCGGTCAAAATGAATAAATTGAAGGTCTTCACCGCGGCGCAAATCCGCACGATGGATCCCGGCCGGCCGGAAGCCACTGCCGTGGCAGTCAGCGACGGCCGCATCGTCTCAGTGGGCACACTCGAGACCATGCAACCCTGGCTTCGGCGATCACCTCACGAGATCGACGACAGCTTCGCAGACCGGATCCTGATGCCCGGTTTTGTCGATCCGCATACCCACCTTCGCCTTTCGGGCACCTATATGGGCCTCAACTATGTCGGTCCCATCAATTCGACCGACCGCCAGGGCAATCGGGTCGAGGGCATCGCCGACCGGACGGCGGTGATCGAACGCCTTCGCGCCCTGGTTGCCAAACGCGAAGGCCAGAACACTGAACCCATCGTGGCCTGGGGGTACGACCCGGGTATGCAACAGGGCCATCTCGACCGAACCCTCCTCGATGCGATCTCGACCGATGTTCCTCTCTGGGTAATCGCCTACGCGCCCCACATCGTCTACACGAACACACCCATGATCGAGCTGATCGGTGTCAACAAGGACAGCCGGATACACGGCCTGGGTCGGTTTCCTGATGGCAGCCTGAACGGTTGGTTCATCGAGACCGAAGCCACAGCAGTGGCTTCGCGCCCGGTGAGAAAGCAGCTGTACCGGGCTGGCTTTGGCCTGGAGGCGCTTGAACTGCAGGGTCAGGTCGCAGTCACGAGCGGCGTCACCACGACTGCAGACATGATCTACGGCATTGAATCATTCGAGGGTGAGTGGGACGACCACCAACAAGCAATCGAGGGCGGTCTGCTGCCTCTGCGTATGCTCATGGTTCCCTTCGAAGGGCGGCTGAGAAAAGCGTTTGGCGACAATTTCCCAGAGTTCTACGGAACCATGAAAGCAAGGGCAACAGATCGCCTCGCTCTGCACGGCGTGAAATTTGTGAACGACGGATCCTACCCCTCCATGACCCTCCGCTTGAATTTCCCCGGTTACCTCGACGGCGAGGAGGGGTTGACCGGCGAAGTTCCGTGGCAGGACATGGTCGAGCGGATGCTGCCGTTCTGGAAGAATGGAATTCAGATTCATTCCCATGCCAACGGCGATGAAACCGTCGATATGACACTCAACACCCTGAACGCAATGCAAAATATTGCGCCGCGTTTCGACCACCGCTTTACCATCGAGCACTATTGCATCAGCACACCGGCTCAGGCCAAGCGCCTTGCTGCACTCGGCGGCCTGGCCAGCGTGAATCCCTATTTCGTGCACTACCGATCGCAGATCCACGCGGATAGCGGATTTGGTCCCGATCGGTCGGAAACCACTGCTCGTCTCGGATCGTTGGTGGAGGCGGGCGCCACCTTTGCCCTTCACTCGGACTACAACCTGGTCGTGGCTCCCATGCACCCGTTGACAGCAGCGTGGATTGCCGTCAATCGCCTGGGCGGCGACGGCGAAACCGTCGTGGCTCCAGGGGAGCGGATTTCAGTGGAAAGAGCGCTGCGCGCAATCACCGTGGATGCCGCCTTCGTGCTTCGCAAGGACGACGTGTTGGGCAGCATAGAACCGGGGAAATTTGCCGACTTTACGATCCTGGATGACGACCCCTTCGAGGTCGATCCGCTGAATCTCAAGGACATCCCCATTCGCGGAACTGTCCTGGGGGGAGAAGTAAACCTGGCGGCGGAGTCCTGAGATGCGGGATTCGTCTGCAGAGGGGCAACGCGAAGCGGCGTGGGAGGTCGTCCTGCAAACCCTGGGCGGGCCGCCGACCCCCGATCCGGGTCTCGGACTTGAATCCCAAACCGACCCCTCGCCGCGTTCCGCCAAACGCAGCCTCTCCGTGACTGTTCTGACCGGTTTCCTGGGGGCCGGCAAGACGACCCTGATCTGTCGGCTCCTCGAGCAGACTTCGGTTCAGATCACCGCCATCGTCAACGACATTGGATCGATCAACGTCGACGCCGCTCTAATTCGATCCCGGAGTGCGGAGACGATCGAATTTCAGAACGGATGCGCATGTTGTGCTCTCCAGACCGACCTGCGCGAAACCCTCGAGGAGATCAGTTCGCGAGAAATGCTGCCCGAGGCAGTTCTGATCGAGGCGAGCGGCATCGCCGATCCCATGGGGATCGCACAGACCGTCGCCCATGTTCCGGGCGCCGCCCTCGATGGCATCGTAACCCTCGTCGACTCTACTTCTTTTCACTCCAGTACTTCCCACCCGGACACAGCTTCCGTATTCGCACGCCAACTCGCTGCAGCGCACCTGGTGCTCCTGACAAAAACCGACGCAACATCGGACATGCCGATGCTCACCCAAGAAATTGGAGAGCTGGCGCCTGGGCGGCCGATCCTTGCATGTGATGATCTTTTTCTTGGGGGCGGAGAAAGTGCTTCCGAGGTCCTTCTCGGGGCCGCCGTTCGCGGTGCACGACCCGGCATCGGGGAAAATCGCCATGAGCATCCGGCCTTTGCCGTCGAAACCCGAACATGGAACGCCCCCTTGCCGGCGACGGAATTTTTCGAGTCGCTGGATCGCCTCCCTGAAAGTCTCTACCGAATGAAAGGCTCGGTCTGGTTGCGCAGTCAACCCGAAGAAGCACCTCGATGCTTCCATGTCCAGGTCGTCGGCCCGAGATGGCGCGTGACCGACGCCGAAACCGAGTCGCCAGACAGCCATCTCGTCTTGATCGGGCGAGCCGAAACTGCATCGTTTAGGGAATACGCAGCGACTCTGGGGACGCTTTAGGACACGCATTGCAGATAGGAATTTCAAAGGCCCATGGTGCACCCTTGGCCATGTAGGGTACAGGAAAAGAGGGGACACAGGGGCTCTAGAGAGCGGGCTGCCTTCCGTAGGCGGAAGGCAGGGAGAGAAGAAGTGTGCCGAGGAAAAGAAGAAGAAGACACCACCGGAGAGGAAGGCAAAGAGCGCGATCGCGGCGGGCTCCCCATGAGGCCTCGGCCAAACCCGACGACGTCATGCAACATGAGCGCATCTTCAACTTGATTCGGGAAGGGCACGCTAGATGTCGGGGGCGCGCCTCGCGGCTTCGCGCCAGCTGAGCCCGCAGCCGATCAGGCCGAAGAGCAGGGCGAGCACCAGGCGTGGATCGCCGAGCTGAAACCAGGGGTCAATGGGGAATGCAATGGTCTTCGCCATGGCGGCGATCTTGAACTCATGAGAGCCGCGAAATTCCGGGTTGAAGGTGATCTCCATCATGTCGCGGCGGCTGCGGTAGCGCATGCCGGCGCCCTGGGTCCACTCCTCCATGCCGTCGGCGTTCATGATGTCCATGGCTGAATTGGCGGCCGTGCCAAAGAGGACAGGGTGGCTTGCTCGAGAGAAGAGGG
Organism: Myxococcales bacterium; assembly: GCA_012959665.1. Lineage (GTDB taxonomy): Bacteria > Myxococcota_A > UBA9160 > UBA9160 > UBA4427 > JAZXM01. The sequence continues at coordinate 7,462 of DUCT01000198.1, forward strand.
CGGGGAACATGTAGGCCATGTATTTCGCCATTACTTCGTCGCTGCTCTCTCCGGGCTCGACGCCTTCGATCTGAAGCGGGGTTTCGTACATGTCGATGACATTCACCATCACGAAGTCATCGCCCGTGTCCTCTTCCAGAAAGCGGCGCAGTATGGCCAGCTTTTCGGGCGGAGGCGCCTCTGGGTTTCCCTTCGCCATGGCCATGTAGCCATCAATCTCTTCATCGCTGAGCGGGCCACCAAAGGAGGTGTACCAACTGAAGAAGGCCGCATAGAGAACGGCCAGAACCAACCAGATCCATCGGGTGCGTGTCATGGGTAAAAACTAGGTAATGGCATGGTCGATGTCTAATGGCCTGCGACCGAAAGCGTATATACTCAAGACAAAGGAAGAGCCACGGATGGAGGAAAGGCAAGACGGAGAGATAGAAAGTTCCATGGACGAAACCTCCAGGCGAACCCTCGGCCACTACGAAGAGCGGGCAGACGCCTTCTGGGAAGGCACCCGCGATCACGACGTCACGCAGAACATCGAGGCGCTGCTTGCGTGCCTGCCCGAGGAAGGCCGGGGCCAACGCGTGCTTGATTTCGGCTGTGGGCCCGGGCGCGACCTCAAGGCGCTGAGTGAGCGGGGCGCCCTGGCCACCGGGCTCGACGGCTGCGAAGCCTTCTGCGAAATGGCCCGCGCACACTCGGGCTGCGACGTCTGGCATCAGGACTTTCTGGCGCTTGACCTTCCTGCGGAGAGCTTCGAAGGCGTCTTTGCCAACGCCTCACTCTTTCACGTGCCGACCCGTCACTTGAAGCGCGTGCTCGACGCGCTCTTCACCACCCTGGTGCCGGGTGGCGTTCTCTTCAGCTCCAACCCACGCGGAAACGGCGAAGAAGGCTGGAACGAAGAGCGCTACGGGGTCTACCACGACCTCAAGAGGTGGTCGCACTGGCTCAGCGGGAGCGGCTTCACTCCCCTGCGCCACTACTACCGCCCCGAAGGTCGCCCCCTCGCCGAGCAGAACTGGTTGGCTTCGCTTTGGGGGAAGCCCAAGAGCTTGGCTTCTCGCCTATAGGTCGTAGGGTCACTGTCTGTTGTCAGCTGTAAGCCCTGGTTAGACGGCGCCCTGCTTTGAGATCGCGAAACGAGAGGAGAAGAACAGACCGGCGAGAGCGATCGCGTAGGGGATAGGACATTCAAGCTGCCTTCCAGCACAACGTCCGAGCCTGGGCGTTATGCTAAATCCCTAGGGGAGCCCCGTGGCGGGCAACTCGGCTTCCGCGATTGCGATTTCAACGGGTTGTGGCTTCAACGCCAACGCTGCTCTCCTAGTCGACCTCGATCATGCCATCGGCCACGAGCACAGTTTCTCCGGCGATCTTCGCCGCGACGACCTTGCCGCCCTTCTTCTCTGCCCGCGCGTAGAGACTGCTCGGCCGCCCCATCTCCACACCTTGGGTAATGTGCCACTTCATCTCGCCATCCTGCATGGGGTCGATCTGCGTGAGCATCGCCGCCAACGCGCAGTTCGCGCTGCCGGTTGCGGGGTCTTCGTACGGGCCGCTGGCGACCAACATTCGGGCGCGCAACTCGTTGTCCCCGTCGCCCCGCACGTAGGCGAAGAGCGCGAGGTCATCGCCAAATCCTTCGAACCCGCCCGTTGCGCTCTTGTCCACTCGAACCCTGGCCAATGCGTCCAGCCCGCTCAACTCGGCAAAGACAAACGTGAGCCCAACCGACGCGCCGCAAGGGGCGTGGTGATCGGTCACGATATCGTCGGGAGTGAGGGAGAGCACATCGGCGACGGCTTGTAGGTCCACATCGTCAATCAAGGTAAGAGCTTCGGGGGCCGAGAGTTCGCAACGGGTCGGCGCGCCGTTCGCCACCCCGATGTCGATGGGCACCAGACCGGCACCTTCTTCGAACACGACTGAAAGAGACTCTTCGAGCGCACCCAACTCGCCGGTGCTGGCCAGTACAAAGGCTGTTCCGATATTGGGATGCCCCGCGAAGGGCAGCTCGGTTACCGGAGTAAAGATGCGAACCCTCCGTGTCTTCCCAGTTTCCGGCGGCAGCACGAAGGTCGACTCCGAAAAGTTGAACTCTCGGGCGATCTGCTGCATTTGCAGGTCCGTCAGTCCCTCGGCATCGGGCAATACGGCCAGCGGGTTTCCGGCGAAGCGCTGGTCCGTGAATACGTCGCAGATGTAGTACTGGTATCGGGTAGACAACTCATTTCCTCCCGCCGGAACCTTACAAAACCTGCGCCTCGCTCTCGGCCCGGTGGCGGGGAGGCGGTCGCGGGATTGGAGAGGCGATAGCCCGTCAGGGGATAGGACATACAAGCTGCCTTCTGGCACAACGTCCGAGCCTGGGCGTTATGTTAAATCCCTAGGGGATCCCGTGACGGGACGCGCTTCCGCCGCATCCCCAGCCCCCCCCAGGCCGATGGCGAGTAGCAGGTCGGCGGAGGGATCTGTCTGGGAGATCACCCGAGCCCGCAAACGAAGCCGTTGCCCCGGCGGACGTACTCTCCATCAATGTGAACGATTCAACGCACAACGCAATCTTCCGCATCACGCCCGCCCCCCAAGCAATCATCCCCCCAAGCCCGATCCCTAGGAGGAGTGCGGTGGTGGGTTCGAGAGTCGCGTCGAGATGGCTTGTGGAAAGAATGTCGAGGCCGTTCGCGGAGTAGTCGTCAATCTCGAATCCTGTGACCCCGAAGCTCCCACCATCGACGCCACACTTGACGCTCGGATCAGGACGACGAGGTTCGGCGTTTCTGAGTCGGGTGAGCTGGGGGGGTAGCGGTCGGCCTGTCGACGGGAAGGCCGAGGAAGTCGTCGTTGATCGACATCAGGACATGCCCCGAGGGCCCCTCATCGCCTGCGGCTTCGAACTGCGCGCGTTTGTCGCGGTAGTAGGTCTCGCGAAGATCGCCCTTCGATGCGGCGTTGTAGGTCAGGTAGATCAAGCGGCGGGGCGAGTCGGACCGATTGGTGTCGCTCTTGTGTGGCGCGTACGAGTCGAAGAACACCAGGTCGCCCGGTGTCACCTCAACCGGTTCCCAGCGGGCCTGCCGCAGCCACGCTTCGCTGATCCGGCCGTCCTGGTTAGGCAGGAGCCCCTCCTGGCGGTCCGAGGCGAACCAGAGACAGCCGCTCTCCACGGTCGCCGAATCGAGCGGCACCATGCAGGATATGTGGTGATCGGCGAAATGGTAGGCCGAGGCGTCCTGGTGGGGGAAGAAGCCGCCGCCGCCCGGATACTTGTAGTTGATCTTCTCCTTGAACAGGACCGCCGGTTCGCCGAGCAGATCCGCCAGCATGTCGGCGAGAATGCCGCCCCGCATGAACGCGGAAATGGCCGGGTGATGTGGGTCGAAGTTCTCGGAGCGCGCGATGCGGGGTCCTCGGTCGGTCTGCTCGAAGTGGTGCAGGCCGGGGCCGTCGCCCCTGGACCAGACCTCGATCTCCTCGACCCACCGGGTGAGTTCGCGGACCGTCTCCGACTCGAGGGCCTGCGGCAGTAGGACGAAACCTCGTGCTTCCCACTGCTCTCGTTGTTTCGGTGTCAGGAGCTTCATTCAACCTCTAGTGATATTTAACACAGGCTCCTTGGCTTCGCCGTTTTCGACACACTCGAAGAGACCGTAAAGATCGAGGAAAAGCGCGCACTCCGAAGCCTATGAGACCTATCAACCGTCTGTTGTGAACCTCGCCCGTGGTCGTGCCGGTCCTGGGCCTTGGCATGCTCCATCCAGGCGCAGGATCAGGGGGCCACCACGGCAAACCCACGGCCCGAATCCGGTGCTCTCGGATACGGCTGGCGACGGAATCAATAATGGCGATGAGACCGCTGCGGGGACCAATCCCCGTGCGACTCCCGCGAGTCGGATGGGCCACGGGCCAAGTCGAGAAGGAGCACCAATGGCTTCCGCAACTGGCACGACGGCGTCAAGATGCGCCCCCTGGCTCAAGCTTTTGCCTCGTTCAGCTGCCATTCCCAACCCCCTTTATCAATCTACTCGACACTACCAGACCAAAGCCAATCTCCATAACTCGTGTTCTTTGCTCCTAGAAGCTGAGCTTCTCGTCTTTCCACAGACGCCCTTGATCACCCGGCCTCGACCAGTGGTAGAACCGATACCCACCCGAGGGAGTTGCGCGGGCCGCTGGGCGGCATCATCGATGCGAACGCCGTTGAAGATGCCGGCGGCGCTGGCTACGAATACTCTCACGTTCGCCCTCACCCACTTGGACAAACCCAGGAATCTTCTCCTCCACCTGCTCTAGAAAAATGGTTTCCGCGGATGGAAATTGCTCTGGAGCAAGCGCCCCGTCGACTCCGTCCCACCGCAAAAGAAAAGTCCCGCGCACCAGTGCTCCTGCATCCAGCCAATTCGCAAACCCAGGATCCTCCTGGCTGATCACGTAGTAGTAAGCGCCGTCGGGCGAAAGAAGCGACTGCCGGGTATTTAGACTCGAAACCTGATTTCCATGTTCCAACGAAGCAAACCACATATCCGTTAACTGTATCCCCTGGTATTTCGCTTCACTCGCGGGCATTCGCAGCAGAACCGCCTCGCCATGTTCGAGCGAAAAATACCCACCGCTCATCCAGCGGCCGCGCACACCACCCAGAGCATACGTATCACGCGGAACTGTGACGGAATTGGGCTCGGCGGCTGCCACGTACCGGCGAGCAACGAATGCTGGCCAGCTTTCGGCCGTGGCTTTAAACATCGCGGCAGCATCCCGAATGCGCTGGGCTAACTCCTCCGGTGTCTCACCGATTCGGCGGCTCCCCTCGTAGCCCACTCGATCAATATGAATCTCACCCGTATCGGCGTCGCTCCAGTCATCGTAAATATGGCGGGCAAAGAGTGTGGTCGAGTCATCCGGGTTCTTCAGCCAATTCCCCGGGCTCTTTTCAGCGGAAACGATTATCTCGAAGGCCCCATCGTCATCAATCGCGATGTCTTCAAAGCGTAGATATCCGGCGGAGCGCCCATCACCCGCCCACGGGCGCCCGGAGTAAATCTGAAGTTCGACCCGGGCCGCGGACCCGATCTTGCCCCAGACCCGATACGCCACGCCGCCTCGAATTGGCGAAAACGCGTATCTCTGGTCCGGATTGTCACCGCCCTCGCGCAACCAGAAATCTAGAATCCGAAAGTAGGGATAGTCGGAATCCTGAATGACTTCCGCTTCAAGGCTCTTGGCCATGGATCGCAGCATATGCCGATAGCCACCGACCTCTTCCTGTGAATCGCGAAACGAGGCCGATGCGCGAATGGAGTCTTCGACCGAGGCAAGCGTCGCAGAGAACTCCGCGAAAGCAGAGCCCAAGGCATCGGGTTCTTCCGCGAGAGCTTGCGAGGAGGGGTGCGCACAGCCAAGCCCATTACTCAGCAGAGAAATGCATCCCGACAGGATCAGGTAATTACGCCAGTTCGATTTCATAATACGAATTCGCAATCCCACACGCACGATCCGCTGGGGCTGCGCTCAGACTCCTATCTGGGACAGCGATAGGCACTGCCCGAAAAAGCTTGTCCCGAAGACGCGGAGATTCCCGCACTGACGCCATTCGCCGGAACCACAAGATTCGCATTCATCTGGAGGGCCTTACGGCTCAGGTCATGGACAAAGTCGACCTCAGCGCCTCCGGTAGCTGACCCCAATAAAGAGAGATCTTGCTCGGGCATCGAGACCGAACCCATCAAGCGACAGTCTGGACTCGGCTCGTAGCCTGGGTCGGCGATCTCCACAGCGCGACGCACACCCGGAAACCGAATATCAGATTCCCCGGAAGAACAAGCCGCAAGAAGAACGACCGCGGCCGCGATCAATCCTGTTTGCATCGATCCCACCTCCCGATTCTCACAAACCCGTCACGAGCTCCCCTAGGGATTTAACATAACGCCCATAGTCGGACGTTGTGCTGGAAGGCAGCTTGTATGCCCTATCCCCCGGAAGGGGAACCCAACATTGTGTGGCAACTTTGCCAAGGACTGGCACGGTGCAACGTTCAATTAACTGATCCTTCCTG
>DUCT01000199.1 GCA_012959665.1 Myxococcales bacterium
TCGGCCAGGCCTTCCAGGGTCGCCTTGTGGAAGAGATAGGCGCGCTCGGCCTTGTCCGTGGGGACCAAAGCCTTCTGCAGCCGCTTATTTTGGGTGGCGACCCCCACCGGGCATAGGTTGGTGCCGCACAGTTGGGACTGGATGCAGCCTACGGAGAACATGAACCCCCGGGCCACGTTGCACCAGTCGGCCCCCAGGGCCAGGGCCGTAGCCATCTGGTAGCTGGCGAAGCGCTTACCGCTGGCGGCAATTTTGATCCGATCGCGCAGCCCCGTGCCCACCAGTCCGTTGTGGACGAGGAGCAGGCCCTCGCGGAGCGGGAAGCCAATATGGTCGGAGAATTCCGGGGGCGCGGCACCGGTGCCGCCTTCGCCCCCATCGACGGTAATGAAGTCCGGCGTGATTCCGGTTTCAAGCATGGCTTTGCAAATGGCGTAAAACTCCCGGGGATCGCCCACGCAGAGCTTGAAGCCCACGGGCTTGCCCCCGGAGAGATCCCGCAATTGCTGGATGAAATCGAGCAAGCCGGTGGGGGTTGAGAAAGCGGTGTGGCCGGGGGGCGAGAAACAGTCCTCGCCCATGGGGACCTTCCGGGCGGCGGCGATTTCGGGGGACACCTTGGCCCCGGGCAGGATCCCCCCGTGGCCAGGCTTCGCGCCCTGGGAGAGTTTGAGTTCGATCATTTTGACCTGGGGAAGCTGGGATTCGGCCTGAAAGAGGTCGGCCGAGAAGCCGCCTTGATCGGTGCGGCAACCAAAATACCCGGTGCCTATCTGCCAAATCACGTCGCCGCCGGGTTCGCGATGGTGAATGCTCAGGCCACCTTCACCGGTGTTGTGGGCAAAGCCCCCCCTGAGTGCCCCCATATTCAGCGCGCGCACGGCATTGGCGCTGAGCGCGCCGAAGCTCATCGCCGAGATGTTCAGCAGGGAAGCCGAATAGGGCTGGAGGCAATTCGGCCCCCCGACCTCCACGCGAAGGTTTCGGCCGGGATCCTTGACCGCCGCGCGGGGCCGGGCGGAATGGCTGATGAAGCCGTACCCGTAGCCATAGACGTCGAGTTCGGTCCCGAAGGGTTTGACCGCCTCCACACCCTTGGAGCGCCGGTACATCAAGTCCCGGGCGTCGCGATTGAAGGGGCGCCCGCTGGTGTTGCTTTCCACGAAGTATTGATGGATTTCCGGTCCGGTGCCCTCGAGAAGAAACCGCAAATGCCCGATCACCGGGTAGTTGCGCAGAATGCTGTGCTTGCGTTGCACCAGGTCGTAAATGCCCACGAGGATCAGGAGGCCGGTTACCGCCATCAGCACGTAGAACCGGGGCAGGCCAAGCGCCCCAATCAGCCCGAAGAGCACGAAGAGAACCGACAAGATGGGCATCACCCATCCCCGAGCGCGGTGGAGAAGGTCCATGAAGTTCCTCTCTGGGCGACAAAGTTGACGGATCGAACCCGCATCTTACCCTACAGTTCGGAGCACCGGAACGAGCAAAGGAGATCGGGTGCCATGGCGGAAAACGTTTCCAAGAGCCTGCTCGATGTGCTCGCCTCGGCGGGCGCCCGGGACATCTTTGGCGTCACCGGCGACGCCCTGAATCCGCTGCTCGAGTGCATCCGGACGGACGACCGCTTTCGATGGATCGGCGTTCGCCACGAGGAGCACGCGGGATACGCCGCCTACGCCCAGTCCGAGTTGACCGGCGGAATCGGGGTCTGCGCGGGGACCACCGGGCCCGGTGCGCTCCACCTGATCAACGGGCTCTACAACGCCAAGAAAGAGGGCGGAGCGGTGGTGGCCATCACGGGGCAGGTGCCGCGCGCTCAGCGCGGGAGCGATTTTCACAAGGAGATCGATCTCGCCAAGATGTTCGACGATATTTGCGGCTACCAGGCGATCATCGATTCCCCGGCCCAGATGCCGCGAATGGCCGAAATCGCGGTCCAGAAGGCGCTCACCGAGCGGATGGTCGTGCGCATCGAGATCCCGTCGGATGTGATCGGTGCCCAGGTGCCGAGTCAGCATTTCAAGCGGCCCGTGGTTCGCTTCCGCTCGGATCTCGTCCCCGAACGCTCGGCCATCGAGAAAGCGGCGGCGCTGATCGACGCCGGCAAGCGGGTCACGCTTTTCTGCGGCATTGGCTGCCGGGACTCCAAGGACGACGTGGTGGCCCTGGCCAGCCGGATCGGCGCACCCATCGCCCATACGCTTCGGGCCAAGGATGTCTTCGACTACGACGATCCCGGGGTGGTGGGCATGACGGGCCTCTTGGGCAATCCGGGCGGTTACCACGCGGTGCAGGATTGTGATGTTCTGGTGATGCTCGGCACGGACTTCCCCTACGACGAGTTCATTCCGGATGGGATCGAGATCATCCAGGTGGACCATCGGGCGGACCGGATCGGACTCCGGGCGGCGGTGACCCTGGGCCTGGTGGGCGGTGTCCGCGAGACCCTGGCCGAGTTGACTCCCCTCGTGGAGGAGCGGAGCCCTTCGCGTTTTCGCGAGCACCTGCTCAAGATGTGCGAGAAATGGCTGGGGCAAATGGACAAGCAGTCGTCTCTCGAGCGGACCGACGAGCCCCTGCATCCCCAACTCTTTGCCCGGGCAATCAGTGATCGGGCCCACAAGGACGCGCTCTTTGCCCTCGATGTCGGTGAGTGCACGATTTGGCTCGCGCGACAGATGCGCATGCGGGACGGCCGAAGGATGCTCGGCTCCTTCAACCACGGCTCCCTGGGTGCGGGTTTGCCCGTGGCCTTGGGGGCGGCGGCGCTGGATCCGGGTCGCCAGGTCTGGACCCTCGCCGGGGACGGGGGCTTCGCCATGTCGATGAACGATTTCGTGACAGCGGTTCGCTTCAACTGGCCCATCAAGGTGATCGTTTTCAACAACAGCGAGTTTGGCTTCGTCAAGATGGAAATGGAAGTCGCAGGGCTCCCTCCCTTTCCCGATGCCACAGGGCTCGTCAACCCCGACTTCGCGGCCTTCGCCAAGGCCTGTGGGGGGGACGGGGTTCGCGTGGAGCACGCCCACGAGATCCTGCCCGCCATCGACCAGGCCCTGGCCTCGGAAAAGCCGTTCATCATCGATGCCATTGTGAGCCCGGGGGAGTTGAGCATGCCTCCGCATATTTCGGTGCAGGAGGCCTACGGGTTCGGGATTTCCAAAGTCAAGGAGGCCCTGCTTGGAATCAAGGGCGATCACGAGATCTGGAAGCTTTGGCGCGATGAGTTTAGGGCGAATGTCTTCTAGCCGTCACCGGGAACGCCGGTTCGGAAAACGAGCGCGTCCCCAGGCGCGTGCCCGGGCGAGCCGAGCTTTTCTTGGGCTCTTGGCCGGGCAGGGGGTGGCCCAGGCGGATGCGGGCGGGGGAACGCCTTCTCTTTTCTTACCCGTCGCCGAGCCCGCCCAATCCATTCTCGACTACGGGACGCTGCTGGTCCTGATTTGCGCAGTCATCTTCGTGGTCGTGATGGGGCTTCTGGCCTTGACCGTGGTTCGCTTTCGCGCCTCGGCGGTGGACGACGGCGAAGAGCCACCCCAGATCTACGGCAGCGACCAACTGGAACTCGCGTGGACCGTTGTTCCCGTGCTGATCGTGATTGTGCTGGGCTTGATTACCGCTGGGCGCATCGTCGCCCTGCAAAAGGATACGCCTCCGGCGGGCAGCCTCGCGGTGCGGGTGGTGGGACATCAGTGGTGGTGGGAACTGGAATATCCCGACCACGGGTTTGTCACTGCCAATGAACTGCATCTTCCTCTGGGCCAGGTGGCCTTCCTGGAACTGGAGTCCGAGGATGTGATTCACAGCTTCTGGCTGCCCCAGCTTTCGGGAAAACTCGATGTGATCCCGAACCGCACCAACACGATGTGGATCGAGCCCCAGAAGACAGGCATGTTCGTCGGCCAATGTGCGGAGTACTGCGGCACCCAGCACGCGAATATGCTGCTCCGAGTCTTTGTGCACGCGCCCGAGGATTTCGAGCGCTGGGTCCGGGACCAGCAGCAGGAAGCCCGCCGGGTCGCCGCCCATGCCGAGGGCAGGGCCCTGTTTGCAACGACGGCGTGCGTGAACTGCCACACGGTGCGGGGTCTTAGCGAAATTGGCAGTTTTGGCCCGGACCTCACCCACTTGATGAGTCGCACCACCTTGGCCGCCGGGGCGGCGGTCAACGACGAGGCCCGCCTTGTGGACTGGCTGACGGATCCGGATCACATCAAACCCGGAGCGCGGATGCCCGCCATGAAACTGAGCGACGCACAGATCGCCCGACTCGCGGGCTATCTTTCGAGCCTCGAGTAGGGAGCAGGCAGAATGTCGGCCAGCACAGAGACTCGGGTTCCCGAGGCTGCGAAGCGGACAACCGCCGGCTGGTCCCAGTCTCTCCACGACTGGGTGACCACCGTGGATCACAAGCGCCTGGGCATTCTCTATATCGCGGCCGGTTTTTTCTTTCTCGTGATTGGCGGGGTCGAGGCGATCCTGATGCGAGCGCAACTTGCCGTGCCAGCCAACACCCTCCTGGAGCCCCAGGAATTCAATCGCCTCTTTACCATGCACGGGACCACGATGGTGTTCCTGGTCGGCATGCCCATTATCACTGGGTTTGGCAATTACCTCATTCCCCTCATGATTGGCGCCCGGGATATGGCTTTTCCCCGGCTCAACGCCTGGGGGTTCTGGATGTTTCTGCTGGGCGGGATCGTGCTCTACATGAGCTACTTCGCCAGCATGGGGCTGTATGGCGCCGGGACCGCGCCCGATGTGGGCTGGTTCGCGTATGCGCCCCTTGCGGGGAAGGCTTTCTCACGGGGGAACGCCACAGATTATTGGATCCTCGGCATCCTGATCAGCGGATTCGGGAGCGTTTCGGGGGCCATCAACATGGTCACGACCACATTGACCATGCGCTGCCCGGGCATGAAGATGAACCGCTTGCCGCTCTTCGTCTGGATGATGTTGGTGGTTTCCTTCCTGATCCTCCTCGCCTTGCCCGTGCTGACGGGCGCCCAGGTGATGCTGCTCTTTGATCGCTTCATGGGCGCGCATTTCTTCGACACCCAGGCCGGGGGCGACGCGGTTTTGTGGCAGCACTTCTTCTGGTTCTTTGGCCATCCCGAGGTCTATATCCTGATGATTCCGGGTTTCGCCTACGCGTCGGAAATCATTCCGGTCTTTTCGCGCAAGGTGATCTTCGGGTACTCGTTCATGGTCGCGGCCACCATCGCAATCGGGCTGGTGGCTGTCGGTGTCTGGGCCCACCACATGTTTACTGTAGGCCTGGGCAAGGGGCTGAGTGTCTGGTTTGCCGTGATGACCATGATCGTCGGCATCCCCACCGGCATCAAACTCTTCAACTGGATCGCGACCCTGTACGGCGGCAAGATTCTCTTGCGCACGCCCATGCTCTTCTGCATCGGCTTCATCGGGCAGTTCCTGGTGGCGGGCCTTTCGGGCATCCTGTTGTCCGGCGCCCCGCTCAACTGGCAGCTGAGCGACTCGTATTTTGTGGTGGCGCATTTTCATTATGTCCTCATTGGCGGGCTGGTCTTTACGATCTTCGGAGCCTGTTATTACTGGTTTCCCAAGATGACCGGGCGCATGCTGAGCGAAAGGCTGGGCCGCTGGCACTTCTGGCTTTTTTTCGTGGGCTTTCATTTGACCTTCACCACCATGCATGTGCAGGGTGTGCTGGGAATGCCCCGGCGGATCTACACCTACCCGGCGGAACGCGGCTGGGAGGTGTGGAATGCGATTTCCTCGTCCGGGGCGATCCTCCAGGCGCTGGGCGTGGCCGTGTTCCTTTTCGCGCTGGTCCAGGCGTTTCGCCGACCCCAATGGGCGGGTCCGGATCCTTGGAATGCGTGGACCCTCGAGTGGTCCACCTCATCCCCCCCGCCCGCCTACAATTTCCTGACGATTCCCGAGGTTCGGAGCCGGAGGCCCCTGTGGGACCTCAAGCACCCGGATGATCCCGACTGGGAGCACGAATAGGATGCGGCCATGACTCAACCCCTGGCGCTCCCCATGGAGCCCGCCACCTGGAACCGCGGCCGGGTGGGAATGGCTTGCCTGATCTTCGGGGAGAGCACTTTCTTCAGCGTTTTCGTCGTGGCTTATCTGTTCTATATCGGGAAGAGTGCAAGTGGACCCCAGCCGTCGGATGTGCTCGAGTTCCCCGTGTTCGCCACCGTCTGCCTACTTTCCAGTAGCGCAACGGCTGGGCTCGCCGTCAAGGCGTTGACCCAGAGCAATACGGTCCGCGCAGGCCTAGCCCTCGCGCTCACCGTGGGTCTCGGTGCCGGCTTCCTGGGGGCGACGGCCAACGAGTGGTTCGGGCTGATCTACGGCCACGGACTCACGATCGGAACGAATTTGTTTGGGACCACCTTCTACTCGTTGGTGGGCTTCCATGCGGCCCATGTTGGCCTGGGCCTGCTGATGCTCACGCTGGTTTTGGGCGGCGTGCTGGGGGGCAAAGTGGGTGCCGGGGACAGCGAGCGGGTCGAGATGGTGACCTGGTACTGGCACTTTGTAGACGCGGTCTGGATCGTGGTTTTAACAACCGTCTATGTCGTGGGGGTATAGAAGTTTTGCCTTTGGAGGAGCGCGTGGACAGCGAAGCATTGGCGAGCCCCGCCGAGGGCTTGAGTCTCCCGGCGCCGACGTCGGCGCCTCTTTATCTGGCAGTGGGTCTCGCACTGATGCTTGTGAGCCTGGTGACCAGCGTTCTCTTCGTTTGGGCGGGTGGGGGATTGGCGCTTTGGGGGGCCGTGGGTTGGTGGCGCGAAATGTTCCCCGAGGAAGCCAAGGAATTCGTCCCCGCCCAGGCTGAATCCGAGCGGGCCCCGGAGATCGTTCCTGTCCCGGGCCACGTCAGGAATCTCGTGGTGGGGGAGGGGGGCCATCGCGTTCGGCTTCCTCTGGAGTACCACCCCTACAGCGCCGGCCTCAAGGGCGGAATCGCTGGCGGGCTGGCGATGGCGCTCGTCGCGGGGGTTCACGGATGGCTGACTCAGGGCAGTGCGTGGCATGTGTTCAACGGATTCGCGCTCATCGTTTTGCCTTTTTTCGGTGTGGCTCCCGGCCCGGAGCTGGCGGGGTTCCATGCGGGCATCGCGCTGTCTGCGGCGGTGGTCCACGTGGTGCTCTCGCTGCTGATTGGCCTGGTATACGCGTCGGTGCTGCCCATGCTCCCGGGGCATCCCCGTCTCTGGGGCGGAATCGTGGCTCCCCTTGTCTGGACGGGTGCCGGGTTCGTGAGCATTGAACTGGTGGAACCTGGGGCGGCCGAGAGCATCCAGTGGACGGTTTTTATTGTTCTTCAAATTGTTTTCGGGATGACCGCCGGTGAAGTGATCTCGCGAAGCGAACGCGTCAAGACGCTCCAGTCGTTCCCCTTGGTGGCCCGTGCGGGCTTCGAAGTGGATATTGAGGGGGATGAGCTTTGATCCCGCGCCTGACACTGCTTTGCCTGGTGGTGGCGAGCACCTTTGCGTGTGACGGGCTGCCCGGTCGCCCGAATCCCGACGATCGGTATCAGCGCCCCGAGGACGTGAAGGACTTTGGCGCCCTGTACGCGACAAATTGCTCGGGGTGCCATGGCGCGACCGGCCAATTGGGCCCGGCGACGCCGGTGGGCGATCCCCTCTATCTCGCCCTGGCGGCCCCCGAGTACCTTCGGACAATCATTGCCGGGGGCGTCGCCGGAACCGCTATGCCCCGCTTTGGCCAGGAAGCCGGCGGGACACTGACCCCCGAGCAGATTGCGATTCTGGCCAGCGGCTTGGGGGCACGGTGGTCGAGCCGCGAGGCGGAGAAACTCGCCGCAAAGGCGCCTGGGCTGGTGGCCCCGGTGGGCGGAGCGGTGCCGGGGCACGACGGCCAAGTCGAGCGCGGTCGCGGGGTCTACGGCCAGTTCTGTGCGAGTTGCCACGGACCGGATGGCCGCGGCGGCGAGAAGGCGGGCTCCATTGTGCATGCCGCCTACCTGGGGTTGGTCAGCGACCAGGGCCTACGAACCACCACCCTGGTTGGGCGCAGGGATCTGGGCATGCCCAACTGGCACGACTTGGGGCAGCGCCCCATGGCACCGGGCGAGATCGGCGACGTGGTGGCCTGGATGGCCTCCCATCGTGCGCCGGCCCCGTGATGTTTTTCCAGCGAAAATAGTACGCGTAGCCAGGAGAGAGTCCATGGAGCCCCACGATCACGAGCCGCTTCCGCCCGCCGTTGCCCCGGTGACGCGAAGGGATTTCCTGTTCAAGCTGGGCCTGGCGATCAACGGCCTGGCGGCGGCCCTCGTGGGCATTCCCGTGGTGGGCTACGTGGCCTCGGCGCTGGTCAAGGACAGGGGTCGCCAGGCATGGATCCCTCTCGGTGGCCTGGACAGTTTTCCTCTCGGCGAAACCCGGCTGGCCTCCTACCGAAACCCTTTCACGACGCCCTGGGATGGCGTGACGGCGGATGTCCCGTGCTGGGTTCGGCGCAAAGCCTCGGGTGACTTCCAGGTCTTTGCCATCAACTGCGCGCATCTGGGCTGCCCGGTGCGCTGGTTTCCCCAGTCGGGTTTGTTTATGTGCCCGTGCCACGGCGGGGTGTATTACGAGGACGGCTCCCGGGCCTCGGGCCCCCCGCCCAGGGGTTTATTCGAGTATCAAATTCGCGTGCGTGCCAATCATCTCGAGGTCCGGGGCGGCCAGACCCCCAACCTCTCTGAGCCGGTTTAGGACGGGCCGATGAATCGGATACGTCTACTCGGGCAGTGGTTGGATGATCGCCTGGCTCTCGGGCGCCTCTACGAACACACCATCGGGCACCGAATTCCCGCTTCCTCGGCGAGTTGGTGGTACGTCTTCGGGAGCGCGACCCTGGTCTGCTTGATCATTCAATTGGTGACGGGAGTCTGCCTGGCCCTGGTGTATGTCCCCTCGCCGGATGACGCCTATGCGAGCCTCGAATATCTCGACTATGAGCAGCCCTTCGGCTGGTATCTCCGGGGTCTGCACTATTGGGGATCGAATTTCATGGTCGCCCTGGTGACGATTCACATGGTGCAGATCTTCCTTTTTGGCGCCTACAAGTATCCGCGCGAACTCACATGGATGGTGGGCTGTGCGCTCTTCCTGGCGACCATTGGGATGGCCTTTACTGGGCAGACCATGCGCTTCGATCAAGATGCCTACTGGGGTGTGGAGATCATCGTGTCGATCCTGGGCCGGTTGCCCGGGGTGGGGGAGTACGCCACGCATCTGCTCCAAGGCGGACCCATCGTCGGTGCCGAAACCCTCTCCCGGTTTTTTGCCCTCCACGTTTTCGTGATTCCCGGTGCGCTGATCGGGTTGCTGGTGATTCATATTCGGCTGGTTCTGGTCCTGGGGATCAGCGAGTACCCCGTGGCCGGAAAACACGTTGAGCCCGGCGCCTACCGCGACGATTACGAAGGCGTGGTGGAGAAGACCGGCATTCGATTGATGCCCGAGGGCGGGGGCAAGGACCTGGTTTTCGGTGCTTTGGTGCTCCTCGCCATCGTGCTCTGTGCGGCCCTGATCGGTCCCAAAATTCCCAATGGCCCCGCGGACCCTACGCTGATCCAAACGGTTCCTCGGCCGGATTTCTACTTCCTGTCTCTCTTTGCGGCTTTCGCCCTGATGCCCCCCTATCTCGAGACCGTGGTCATCGTCTACGTCATGCCCCTGGCGATTGTTCTGCTCTTTGCGGTGCCCTTTATTTCTCGCGGCCCAGAGCGGCACCCGAGTCGTCGGCCTGGCGCAGTGATCGCGGTGACCGTGGTTCTGCTGAGCCTTTTCACCTTGGCCTGGGAAGGCGTGCAATCGCCCTGGTCGCCCGACATGGATGCGTGGAGCGGCGTCCCCGTTCAGCCCCGCTTCGTGCGCGGTCGTTCGCCCCTGGCGCACGCGGGAGCGACGATTCTTCAGGCCAAGCAGTGTCGGAACTGCCACGCCCTGGATGGCGCGGGGGGCAAGCGCGGGCCGGATCTCGCGGGTGTGGCCACCCGGCTCACCGAGGACCAGTTGATTCGACAGGTTCTCCAGGGCGGCGGCAATATGCCCGCCTACGGCAAGCACCTCGCCCCCCATGAGGTCACGGCCCTGGTGGCTTTCTTGGGCACCCTGCACCCGGAAAACCAACCCCCTGCACGCAGCGCGGCTTCCTCCTCTTCGTCACCGACGGGGTTCCCGGAACCGCGATGAACGTTTCGGGCCTATGGGGAACACCCTGGTCCGCCGAGCCCCTGGTTGGGATTCTCCTTCTCATGACCGCCGGGTTTTATCTCCGGGGGTTCGCCCGGGTTCGGCGCCAGAGCCCCCAGCATTTCCCCGCCTGGCGACGCAACGCTTTTCTCACCGGCCTGATTCTGGTCTATGTGAGTATCGCGTCACCGCTGGATGCTTTGGCGGATCTGCTCTTCTTGGCGCACATGGTTCAGCACTGGCTCCTCATGATGGTGATTCCGCCGCTGATCTGGCTGGGCGCGCCCACGGTCCCCTTGCTCCGGGGCCTGCCCGGCCACGCACTTTCCCGGGGCGTTGGGCCTCTCCTTGCATCGCCCGGTCTGATCCGGGGGCTTCGATTCCTCACGAATCCTGGGGTGGCCCTGGCGTTGTGGATCCTGGTCACCCTGGCCTGGCATTGGCCCCCGGCCTATGAGTGGGCGCTGACTTCGCCGTGGGCTCACAATTTCGAGCATCTGTGTTTTCTTTCTGCCTCCTTGTTGCTCTGGTTTCGAATCCTCGAACCCTGGCCCACCCGGAGATCGAGGGGCTTCGGTTCCCGCTTGCTCCTGGTGGCTGCCGCGGCGCTCTTCAACTCTATCTTTTCGGCTGGGTTTGCGTTTTCCGAGACCCCCCTCTACCCGTTCTATGCCGAGGTCCCGAATCCGTGGTCGGTCTCGGTGATGGCCGACCAAAACGCAGCGGGCGCGTTCATGTGGATCGCGGCGAGCCTCCCCATGATCGCGGCGGTCGTGGGCCTGACCCTCGCTGGCTTGTCCGGGCCTCGACTTCGCCCCCTAAATCCCGCCCCCACTCGGGACAAACCCACCCGGGCGCCCCTGGGCCAAGGCGCCTGGATCGGGTCTCGAAAAATGCGCCGGGGCATTCAGTGGCTTCTTGCTGGGCTGGCCTTGGTGGTCGTTCTCGATGGCCTTTTGGGTCCCTCGGTGCCGAGTTCCGAAAACCTGGCGGGGGTCCTGCCCTGGACCTATTGGCGCGGAATGACACTGGTGGCGCTGGCCCTACTCGGGAATTTTTTCTGTGCGGTCTGCCCCTTTACCCTGTCACGCAACCTCAGCGCCCGGCTCTTGGGTCGGCCTTTTCGCTGGCCCGGCTGGCTCCGGAACCGATGGCTCTCGGCCGTTCTCTTCCTCCTGTATCTCTGGAGCTACGAGGTTTTCGAGTTGTGGGACCGCCCCATGGCCACAGCGGCCTGGATCATCGGTTTCTTTCTTGCCTGTTTTTGGGTCGAAGGCCTGTTTCCTCGGGGCACCTTCTGCCGGTACGTCTGTCCCATCGGGCAGTTCCAGTTCGTGCACGCGAGTCTCTCGCCCCGAGAGGTCCAGTCCCTCTCAGCCGAGGTCTGCGCCGGATGCACGACTCACGACTGTCTGCGGGGCAATGCTCAAAGCCCCGGCTGCCCGACGGAGCTTTATCTTCCCGCCAAGGTGGGCAATCTCGACTGCACGTTTTGCCTCGACTGTGTTCGGGCATGCCCCCACGACAACGCTGGGCTTGTCCCGGTTTGGCCCGGACGATCCCTGGGGAGCGGGCGGGTGCGCGGCCAGGCTCCAGCCCTCGATCTGGCGTTTCTCTCGGGACTCTTTGTCTGGGGCGCCTTTGTCAACGCCATGGCCATGTCCGCGCCTTTCCTCATGGCACGCACCAATCTGCTCAGCGAGTGGGGTGTGCCGGATTCGAAGGGCGCGCTGTCTGTCAGTCTCGTGGGCGCCTTGCTGGTTTTTCCGCTGATCGCTCTGCCCCTGTGCGCCGGCGCCGCGCGTTGGTTTTCGGGCAGCGGGACTTCGGCACGCGGATCCACTTCCCGGTTGATCCAAGGCTTGGTCCCTCTGGGCTTCGCCATGTGGTTGGCCCATTTCGGTTTTCATTTGGCCACTGGGCTCTTGACCGCGCTCCCCGCCAGCCAAAGGGTCCTCCACGATCTGGTTCCCGGTGGGTTTGGGCCGCCCGAATTCCTGGCGGCATCCCAATGGAGCGGGCTCGTGGACGCTCAACTGCTCGTGTTGGGCGCGGGGTTGGTCGTGAGCATCGCGGTCCTCTGGCGATTGAGTCGCGGGATTCTCCCAGAGCCGGGGAAGGCCCTGAGGCTGGTTTTTCCGTGGTCGCTCTTGGCGATCGGTCTCTGGGGGTTGGGGGTTGTTATATATTTGTCTCCCATGCAGATGCGAGGAACCGGGATGTGACTGGGCCCATGGCCGCTCCCCAAAATCCAAGGCCGCGGTCGCCCGGAGGCCAAGGGTCTCCGTGGGCAAGCGGGGCGAGGTTATCCCTCGTTTTCCTGCTGGGCATTGCGGGAGTTCACCCGGCCCAGGCGGATTTGGGCAGGACCGTCGCGTCGGGCCCGGCGGGTCCGTTTCGGGTGAACGTCATCGCGTTTCCCCCTTCACTGGGCGTGGGCGAATCGACCTGGAGCGTGTTGGTTCGTGACCGGGCCACCGGGAAGCTCCGCACGGACGTCACGGTGGAGTTTGACCGGGCGCCCGGAACGGCAGGGAAGGCTGAGGCACCCGCCGGGACGCCGGTACCCGCCTCCACGCCCACCCCGACGCAAACGCCGAAGCCAATCCCCGCCCAGCCGGGGGCCCATCCGGGTTTCTATTCGACCCGGGTGCTTCTCTCCGAGGCCGGAAACTGGTGGGGGCAAATCCGCGTGCGATCGCCCGAGGAAGAAGAGGCGAGCTTTGACTTCGGTTTCGAGGTGGGCCCGGCCAAGGACCCTTGGCGGGAGCATAGAGGAGCCACATTTTCCCCCCTGGTTGCTCTTATGCTCTTCGCATGGCACCAGAAAAGGGTATGGGGAACCTGGTGACCAGAGAAGTTTCGTTCGATCGCTTCTCGCGCGAGCGGGAAGATCTTCGTGCGTATTTTCTACATTTCGGCGAAGTGGAGTGTCCTCAACTCGATGGGGCCTTCTTTCCTGGCCTTCTTTCCTTGTAAAAGGGGATGCAGGGAAATCTATTTGCCGTGTCTAGTCCTCATGATTATCGGGTGCGTCCGGCCCGGGAGGGCCCGGCTCAATTTGCCCGCCGGGGACAAAGTCGTTCGCCGGGAAGCCCACCTCGCGGTCCGAAAGCACTTCGACATCGCCCTCCGTATCGAAGAAGAGGCCCCCATCTTGATCCCAGTCTTCCTCATTCTCCAGCATGCCCGAGTGGTCGCGGTAGGTGGATCCATAGGCGTCTTGAAAGGTGTCGTCATTATGGGGCCGGGTGCCGTCATT
>DUCT01000200.1 GCA_012959665.1 Myxococcales bacterium
CCCAGACTTCGCGGACCCGACCAATATCGAGGATGCGGAGTTCCTTCCCTTT
Source organism: Myxococcales bacterium (assembly GCA_012959665.1). GTDB lineage: Bacteria > Myxococcota_A > UBA9160 > UBA9160 > UBA4427 > JAZXM01. The sequence goes on from DUCT01000200.1 coordinate 53, forward strand.
GACGTCGAGTCCTTCTCGTACTCAACGATCCCGGGCTATAGCCTGACCGATCAGCAAGAGTCTTTTCGCGAACTCAACGCGATGGTTCGCCAAGCGGCAGTCAAGTTCCCGTCGCCCATCGTGGAACTGATCGACGGCTGGTACCCGTCAGCCACACCCGGAGACGGTGTTCTGACTCCCGGCTCGACCGCCGACACAGACTTCGTACCCACCGGCTTCGCCGGAGGCAAACGCCTCTACAATGGCGTCATCAAGCCTTACTGCCGGATGTGCCATATCTCCCAGTCCGGGTCCTACGCGTTCAACGACATCGGTACCTTCCCCAGCGGCTCGGCCAATTCCGCAGCCTGCGACTCCCAGAAAATGCCCCATGCTCAGGTCACCCAAGCCGCTTTCTGGAACAGCCCGGCGCGTATGATTCTTCAAAACGAGACCGGCATTTACAATCACTGCGCTCCACTCCCTTGATCTCCGCCGGCCGAAGAAGAACCGCTTAGCGATTTCGTCCGTCGATGGAGATCTGGAGAGGTCGGTCGCCGATCTCTGCGGAGACGGGCGGGAGAGATTGTCGTTCTTTTCGGACGCCGCGGTCGCGTTTGTCAAACACCGTGCCGAAGGTAAACCCTGCCACCACGAGCACGACTCCAACTAGCAGGCAGGCGGCGACCGCCCTGCCCCTCCCCCCCGGCAAACGCGCCCAGCGAACCAAAACCTCGCTGGCGTACACCGCAAAGGGCAGACACAAGACCAATAAGTAGCTGCCCTTCAAGGTGACGAACCACGGATTGCCCCAGGTGAAGGTCGCGTAGCCGGCCAGGGTGATCACTACCATCAGAACCAAGAGCGTGTCCCGACCACCCGGCTCGGCCAGGGCGCGGCGCAGACCGCCCACGAAACCCACGAAGAATGCCGCCGTGGGCACCAGGGCCAGCGCCAGGATCACTCCCCCAAGGCGACTGGCAGCGACGGAATTGGGCAGGAAGTGCCGGTGCCCATCGAAGAAAACCGTTGCATAGGTCGAGCCCCAGACCGAGCGAAGCAGATCGGGGTTGAGGAGTTGGGGATCGGTCCACGTGGCCAGGGGAATGCGGAGATAGTCGATCAGGCTGCGCTCTCCCGGCGGCAGACTGAACATCGACTGATGAATCACAAGGTCCTGGGGATAGAGGTAGCCGTACAAGTACCAGTTGTGAAGATAGAACCAGCCCCCAACGAGCAGCATGAGAACCCCCATCAGCGCCGCCCGGGCAAGATAGGTTCGCACCTCCCCGCGGTGGACTGCAGCCCACGCCCAACTCAGAACAACCGCCCCTCCCACTAATAGCCCGGACAGCTTGGTCAGCACCGCTAGGCCACAGAGCAGCCCGATCAACGCCGCCTCGCCCGGGCTGGGAGCCTGGGGCATGGGCCGAATCGCCACCCAGAGCACCCCGGAGACCAGCAGCGAAAGCAGAACCTCCTCGCCGATCATCGGGCTCATGTACAGGTGCACCGGGAGGAAGAGAATCAGGCTGGCTGCCACGACAACCCGGAGGCCATCCTGGGGATCCAGTCGGCGCACGACAGTCACCACGAGGAAGACAACCCACAGGCCCAGCGCGCTCAGGATCAGGGCCAGCACCGGAAGCAACTGGTTCTCCAAACCGACGCTTCGCAACCCCCGCCACAGGCCGGCCGCCGAGTAGTAGAAAAACGGAGGATGAGAGGCCGACCACATGGATTCCGGAGAAGGCAGCGCCCAGGAAGACTGAAGATATTCCAGATACTGGAGATTGCCCGCGGCATCAAACCCCAACTCCGCGCGAAAGCGCAGGGCGTTGTTGATGCGCATCCCGATACCAGTGAGGAGAAGCAGTCCCCCCAGCCACCCCAGGGCCCGTGCCGGTATTTCGCTGGCCGTCATGCTCCGAATGTCTACCACGCTTGGCGCTTCGGCGCGGGGTTCAATGGGCGTTCAACTCGATTCGGGCAGGAGCAGAGCCATGAGCACAGGCACGGCCAGGGCCGCCAACAGGGTAGAGACCACGACGAGGCTGGCCACATCCCCCGGCGAGCGCTGGTAGCGCACTGCGAACATGTAGTTAAAAACTGCGGCGGGCATGGCGCATGCCAGGATCAGAACACCCGCCGCCACTCCCTCGAGATCGAAGAGCCCCGCCACGGCCAGCCCCACACCGATCCCCACGAACAATTTCACCAGGGCCAGCGCCAGGGACCGGCCCGGGCGCACCACACCCAGGCGGGCCAAGGAAACACCGAGGGTCAATTGCATCAGGGGAACCGTAAAACTGCCCAGCAGGGAAGTCGTTCGGGTCAGCCAAGGCGCTCCCCCCCACCCCGTGGCCATCAAGATCAAAGCCAGCACCGCGGCCCAGACGAGGGGCGTCCTCAACACGTCGGCCCACCCCGCCCGACCACTCCAGATCGCCTGGCCCACGGTGAAATGGAGGACCGAAGTGACGGCAAAAACGCAGATCGCGAGGGAAAGCCCCGCCTCGCCAAAAGCGAAGTAGCAAAGCGGAATACCCATGTTGCCCGTATTGCCAAAGGTCAAGGGGGCCAGAAACGTATTCAGCGGAATCCGGGCAACCCCCAGAACGATGGCGGAAACCCCAGCCATGCAAGCGATGGCCACGGTTGTCGCCGCGATCATCTCCACGGCTTCGGCAAATTGGATCTCGTAGCTGACCAGGCTGGAGAAGACGAGACAGGGTGCGCCCACACCCATAATGAGGTCGGTCACGAGCACGGTGTCGAAGGCTCGGCCCAGGCGAGCCCAGAGGAAACCCACCGCTGCACAGAGGTAGACCGGCACCACTATGGCGAAAATTTCCGACGGCAACTGCTCTCTTCTCTTTCCTGCCTAGCCCGGCCTGTTCTCGTGGCCCGAGGACACCTTCAGGGGGCTGGCAAAGCGTCCGCGTTCCGGCTTCGCATCGCCTCCAGCAACCCATCGACCCCTTCGCGGCTGACCACCTCGGCAAACTGGGCCCGGAAATTGGCCAGCATGCTGACGCCCTCGATCACGATATCGATCACCTTCCACTCCTCTTGGCGAAAGCGGAGCCTGTAGTTCATCGTGATCCCGTCGTACTGGCTCCCGACGACTTGGGTAAAGACCGTGACATCCCGGCGCGGCTCAACTCGGGCATTCAGCACCTTGACCTCGGCTTTTTCGTAGCGCTCGAAGCGGCTTCCATAATTACGCGAAAGGTATTGCTTGAATTCTTCGACAAATTCGACGCGCTGGGGCTTGCTGAGCTTTTTCCAGTTTCGAGCAAGAACGAGCTTGCTCGTCGTGCTGAAATCGAAAACTGAAAAGGCAATCGTTTCTATTTGGGCACGGCGCTGCGCATCGTCCAGGTCCGGCATCTCCAGCACCCCAAGGACCTCGTCCACGGTCTTTGCGACGAGAGCCCGGGGCGGGGCAGCCCAGTCGGCCTCCGCTGCGCTATCCCCTGCCTCTGCGGGCAGGCTCCAGCCAAAAACCATCCCGAGCAGGAGCGCAAACAACACGCTCCCAGTGACCAGGGGCCCAACAAGCCCCTCAAAAGGGCGCTCAATCGAAGGTCTTTCAATCGTCATCGGAACCGGCTTGCCCATTCTCGTCGTCGTATTCCTCGTCATCAAATTCTTCGTCGTAGAAATAGAGTTCGGCGTCACTGGCGGGCGACGTCGCCACCACTCCTCTCGCTTCGTTGACTCGTGCCTGACTGATCTGCATGTAGGCGTCGCGCATGAAGACATAGTAGTCCAGTGATTCTCTGCGCGTGAGATCGATATCTTCGACGTGATCCGAGCGCCAGCTGATAATGTCGACGCCGCGCACGATAAAGGTGGCCCAGATCGGAAGCCAGGTGAGGTAGAAAGTTCCGGCCCCGTCGCCAACTCGCCCGATACCCCCCCGAATGCTCGAGGGCCCAAAGAGCGGAAGAACGAGATAGGGACCCGGCGGTACACCCCAATAGCCCAGGGTTTGCCCGAAGCCGGCATCGTTCTCCGGAATCCCCATGGGCGTAGCCACGTCGAGGAGACCCACCAGGCCAACCGTTGCATTCACCAGAATTCGCCCGATGTCCTGCATGGCGTGCTCACCCTTGAGCTGCAGGATGTCGTTGAATAAGACCGTAGGCATGAGGATCAGGCCGTTGAAGTTCCGGATGGCCTTGTGAAAGAAATGCGGCGTAATGAATCCCCAGAACCGAGCCACGGGTTCGAGGACATAGACATCCGCCACCTCGTTGAAACCGAAGGTGCCTCGATTCATCTTTTCCCAGGGATCCGGATTGGCGATTTCGGGTTCGCGATCCGGCAGCCCCAGCACCTCGGTGGCGGAATCCTCGGGCCACTGGAGCGCAGCTTCATCGGCCCCGGCGAGAACCGGGCAGAGAAGTAAGGCCACCAGCAAAAGGCCATGGGCAATCGCCGATGGACAATGGGCGCCCGATTTGCTCTCCACTTCAATCACCCCCACCCAGGCCATCCCCGTGAACCACTGTGCCGATCAGTTTGTCGAGATTCATCGCGCTCTCGGTAAATGAAAAATCCTCGCCGGAAACCAGAAGATCATCCTCGGCCCCGGGCTCCAGGGCGACGAATTGGTCACCCAGCAAACCCGAGGTCCGAATGGCCGCTGCGCTGTCGATTGGAAGTTCGAGACCCTGGGTCAGATTCAACTCCACCCGTGCACGCAGGTCTTCATCCAGATCGATGGACTCTACCCGGCCCACGCGAACGCCACCGATTCGCACCGACGAGCGGGGCGACAGCCCACCGATATCGTCAAATGTGGCGTAAAGAACGAGGCCACCGGAATCGCCCAGGGAAAGGCCGCCCACCTGAAGGGACAGGTAGGCGATCACTGCGAGCCCCAGCAAGACAAAGAGACCGACGCCCAGGTCGCGATTGGATGTGGATTGCATGTTTTCCTCCGCGCTCAAACGCTCCAAAGCGCTGTCAACAAGTAATCGGCCAGGAGAATGCAGATCGAGGCCGTAACCACCGTGGATGTCGTCGCACGGCTCACCCCAGCCGAATGCGGCTCGCACGAGTAACCCCGCCAGGTAGCAATCAGGCCGAGCAAAAGACCAAAAATCAGGGACTTCACCAGGCTCTGGAGAACATCCGCGCGGAATTCCACCGCTGATTCCAGTCCGGCAAGATAGCTGCCCCCGTCGAGACCGAGTAGTTCAACCCCAATCAGGTAAGCCCCTGAAATCCCCAGGGCCACGAAGATGGCCGAGAGTAGGGGCATCACGAAAGCCAGGGCCGTGGCCCGGGGCATGACGATAAAATGAATCGGGTCGATGGCCATCATCCGCAGCCCATCGAGTTGCTGGCTTATCCGCATGGCGCCGATCTCGGCGGTAATCGCCGACCCGGCTCGGCCGGTGACGAGCAGGCCGGTCAGAACGGGGCCCAGTTCACGGATTAGCGAAAGGCCCACCGCGGTGCCCAGAGAATCTTCGGCCCCGAAACGCGCCAGCGTATTGTAGAGCTGCAAGCCCAGCACGAATCCCACCGTGATGCCCGAAGCGCAAATCAGGGCAACCGAAAGCACTCCGGAATCGAAGACCGCGGCCATGAATGAACGCCAGCGGAAGGGCGGCCGCGTGGTGGCCAGAAGGATGCGACCGCCGAAGCGCACAACCTCTCCGATTTCCTCGACCTGGCCGAGACTGTCTGCACCCAGCTTTCGGATCCGGTTCATCATCCCTTTGCACCCTGGGCTTCGCTGCCGCAGCGAGAGAGATGTTCGGCGCCATCCTTGCCCAGAAATTCGCGAATCGCCGAATCCCGACTGGAAGCCAACTCTGCAGGAGAACCCTCGACGCATCCTCCATTGCGGAGCAGGAGAATTCGGTGAGCCATCCGAAGGCTCGTCGCCATATGGTGCGAGGTCACGATCAGGGTGAGGCCCCGATCGCGGTTCAGGTGCGTGAGCAGGGCTTCGATGCGCGAAACATTCGGCGGATCGAGTCCGGAAAAAGGTTCATCGCAGAGCAGGATCTCGGGCTCCGTCACGATGGCGCGCGCAAGAGCCGCCCGGCGAAGCATTCCCCCAGACAGTTCACCCGGAAGCAGATCATCCACATCCAAAAGGCCCACCGCCGCCAGCCGATCGTGCACCCGATCGGCGATTTCCGATTCGGTCTGGTCAGTGTGCTCGCGAAGAGGCAGGGCCACGTTGTCGAAGACCGACATGGAATCGAGCAGCGCACCGTTCTGGAAGAGCATTCCCAGGCGATTGCGAACTTTCGCGAGCCCGGCTTCATCCGAAGTTTCGATGACGTCTCCCGCCACCCGGACACTGCCAGCATCGGGTCTTTGAAGCCCCCCGATCATTCGCAGCAGGGTACTCTTGCCCGTCCCGCTCCCTCCCATCAGGACACTGATGCGTCCTCGGGCGAAGTCGCAATCGAGCCCCTCGAAAACCCTGCGCTGGCCGAAGGCGAGGGCAACTCCCCGAACTTCCACGTGACCGAACTCTGCTTCGGCTTCCGTCACGTGCCCTAGTACCTCCTCGAATCGACCCATGCCGTCAATGGATGCCCCGGGGTGCCCCGCTCTGGGCACGCCCGCTCGTCCGGCATTGGCGAAGCCTAGCAACCCGTCGGGCTCGCGTGTGGCTCCGGATTCGATGTACGCTGGCCACGCGATGCGATTCGAGACACGGAAAGAGAAGCCCCAGAATCGGGACAAGCGGGAGGCGAAGCGATGAAGTTTGGACTCGCACTCAGGGTCATGGGTGAAGCGTCACGAGCCGACGTTCTACTCGAATGTGCACAGGCCGCCGATGCGGCGGGCATGGACGACCTCTGGGTCCAGGACCACCTGGCCATCCCCCCGGACGATGCCGAGGGCTCGAATGGGCGCTACCTCGACCCCCTGGCGACCTTGGCCTGGCTGGCCGCGTCCACCGAGCGGATCGGCCTGGGCACCGGCGTACTGGTCGCGCCCTATCGGCGTCCGCTCCCCACAGCGAAGAGCATCGCCACCATCCAGGAACTCTCCGGGGGCCGAGTGCTTCTGGGTGTGGGCGTGGGCTGGATGGGCGCGGAGTTTCGTGCCCTCGGCGTGGATCGAGGCCGACGCGGAGCCGAGACCGACCGGCTTCTCGATCTTCTTCGGCGCTGCTTTCACGGCGAAGGGGACGTGGTGGAGGAAAACGATCAGGCCTTTCTTTTCCGCCCAAACCCGCCGGCCCCACCGATCTTTATTGGCGGCGCCGGTCCTCACGCCCTCGAGCGCGCCGCCCGCTACGGCGAGGGCTGGATGCCCATGGGATCGGACCCCGCCCGGCTCGGACCCGATATCGCGAAGCTCCGAGACCTGAGCGATGCCCTTGGTCGGCCTCGTCCCCAGGTCGCCGCTCTGGGCGGATTGCCCCCGGGCGACCCCGGCCGGGCGGCGGAAACCCTTCACGCGCTGGCCCAGGTCGGGGTGACCCGATTCATCGCCGGGGGGCGCTACGCCAACGCATCCGAGTTTCGCCTCTTCGTCGACGACCTGGTCGCGGCTCGAGATCAACTCGGCTAGCCCACAACCCCGGCGCAAAGGGTCGGCTAGAGGGCTTTCTCCATGAGCAGGGAGAGCTTGCGAGTGAAGGCCCCGGGGTCCTCGAGGTGGCCCCCCTCGGCCAGCACCGCCTGCCCGAAGAGCAATTCGGCGTATTCGGACAGTCGCGGGTCCGTCCCATCCTTTTCGAAGATCTCCTGCAGGCGCTTGAGAATCGCGTGGTCTGGATTGAGTTCGAGAATCGGCTTGCGCTCGGGCACGGCCTGGCCGGCCTGACGCAACATCGCCTCGAGTTGGGGCGAGAGATCGCCCTCGTCCACCACCAGACACGAAGGCGACTGTTTGAGCCGGTGGGAGAGTCGGACCTCCTTCACATCTTTCTGCACCGCGTTTCCCATGCACTGGATCAGGTCCTTGTAGGCCTCGGCTTCTTGATTGCGATCACTCTCCTGCTCTTCCTTTTCCTCCTTGGAAGTCAGGTCGATCTCGCCCCTTCCCACGGACTGAAACTTCTTGCCCTCGAATTCCGGAGGCATTTGTTCCAGCCAGACTTCATCGACGGGATCGCTGAAAAGCAGAACTTCGAGTCCCTTGTCGACAAAGGCCTCAAGATGGGGTGAGCCCACCAGAACCTCCCGGGATGGGCCGGTCATGTAGTAAATCGCTTCCTGGTCCTCGGCCATTCGCTCGACGTATCCCGAGAGCGAGGTCAGTGGGTGCCCGTCGTGGGTGGTGGCGGCATATAGCAGGTCGAGAATCCGTTCCTTCTTTTCGTCGAAGGGAAGCAGTCCCTCCTTCAGGACCGGACCGAACTGCGCCCAGAAGCCCAGGTATTTTTCCTCGTCCTCTTGCTTCAGCGCTTTGAGCGACTCCAACACCTTCTTTACAAGGTGTTTCCGAATCGCCAGAATCTGGCGGTCCTGCTGGAGCATTTCCCGGGACACATTCAGGGAAAGATCTTCGGCATCCACCACTCCCTTGACGAAGCGCAGATACTCGGGCATCAGGTCGCGACACTCGTCCATGATGAAGACTCGCCGCACGTAGAGCTGAATGCCGCGATGGGCCATTTCCCGGTGATAGAGATCCACGGGCGCGCTCGAGGGCAGGTACAGCAGCGCGCGAGCTTCGAAATTGCCCTCCATGGCCGTGGCCAGGTGCAGCAGTGGATCCTCGTGATCGTGGGTGATGTGGCTGTAGAACTCTTTGTATTCCTCGTCGCTGACGTCCGAAGCCGGGCGGGTCCAGATCGCCTTCATGGAATTCAGCGGCTCTTCAGTTTCCACCGCCTTGGCGATGTCGTCCCCCTCCTCCTTCTTCATAACGGTCAGCCGAACCGGGTACGAGACGAAATCCGAGAAGCGGGTCACGATCTGCCGCAGGGTCCATTCGTCGGCGTAATCCGAAATGCCGTCGTCGGCATCGACGGCCTTGAGGTGCAGGGTGATGGTGGTGCCGGCGGTCTCGCGCTTTGCCGTCTCCACGGTGTATTCGCCACTGCCATCGGTTTTCCAGAGCGTGGCGTCCTCTTCTCCAGCCCTACGGCTGAGAACCGAGACCTCGTCCGCGACCATGAAGCTTGAGTAGAAGCCCACCCCGAACTGTCCGATCAGATCGGGCGAGGCGTCGCTCGATTTTTCGACAGTGCGAAGAAATTCCAAAGTGCCCGAGCGCGCGATGGTGCCCAGATTCTCCACCAGTTCGTCCCGGGTCATCCCGATCCCATTGTCATCGAGAACCAGGGTGCGTGCCTCGGGATCGGCCGCGATGCGGATTCGCAATTCCTCCTCGGGCAACAGCTCGGCCTGGGTCAATCCCTCGAAGCGCAAGCGGTCCAGGGCATCCGAGGCATTGGAAATCAGCTCTCGGAGGAAGATATCCTTGTTGGAGTAAAGCGAGTGAATCATCAGGTCGAGTAGCTTCTTGACCTCAGCTTGGAACTCGTGGGTTTCGGTCGTCATACGGGTTGCTCCTGGATGGGACGCCCGGGGGGCGCGGGGAAGCGCAATGTATGAGCACCGAGGACGAAAACGCAACCGCCCGGGCGCGATCTCCGGTAAGAAATCCCCGAGAAACAGCCACTTGTCCCCCCGGCCCAAGGCTCCGACTATTAAACCTTTACATTGAGATAAGCTGATTAATATCATATACTCGGCCATCTTTCCCCGCCGGGTCGTCCGCCCAGCGCTTTGAGCCGTCCCACACAAGGAGCCCCATGCCGCCCGAGAACATCGAATCCCTCCTCGACGAACGCATTCTGGTGCTCGATGGCGCCATGGGGACGATGATCCAGGCCAGGGGACTGGGAGAGGCCGACTACCGGGGCGAGCGTTTCGCCGGGCACCCGGACGATCTCATGGGCAACAACGAATTGCTCACCCTCTCGCGTCCGGACGTGATCGAGTCGATCCACCACGCCTTTCTCGAGGCGGGCGCCGATATCATCGAGACCAATACCTTCGGGGCCAACGCCGTGGCCCAGTCCGACTATGGGCTGGAATCCATCTGCCGAGAACTCAACGTCGAAGCCGCCCAGTTGGCACGTCGGGCCGCCGACGCCTGGACCGCGCGCACTCCGGACCGACCGCGCTTCGTGGCCGGAGCCATTGGCCCCACCCCCCGAACCCTCTCGATCTCCCCGGACGTGGCCGATCCGGCAGCGCGCAACATCACCTTCGACGCGCTTCTCGCCGTCTACCGGGAAGCGGCTTTGGGTTTGATCGAAGGCGGTGCCGATCTGCTCCTGGTGGAAACCATCTTCGACACCCTCAACGCCAAGGCCGCGTTGGTGGCCATCGATGAAGTTTTCGAAGAGCGGGGCCAGCGCCTGCCCCTGATGATCTCCGTCGCCATCACCGACGCCAGCGGGCGGGTGCTCTCGGGCCAGACCGTGGATGCTTTCTGGCATTCTGTCGCCCACGCCAACCCCCTCTCAGTGGGCATCAATTGTTCCCTGGGCGCCACCGAAATGCGGCAATACGTCGCAGAGTTGGCCCGCATCGTGCCCTGCCGGGTATCCGCCTATCCCAACGCCGGACTACCGAATCCCTTTGGCGAATACGACGAGACTCCGGAGACCACCGGCGAATTGGTGGCCGAATTCGCCACCAGCGGCTTGGTGAACATCGTGGGCGGGTGCTGTGGAACAACCCCCGAGCATATCCGCTCCATTGCCGAGGGCGTCGCTGGAGTCCAGGGCCGAGCACAGCCCGACAATACCGAGCGCCTGACCCATTTCAGCGGACTCGAGACCGTCACCATCAGAGCCGACTCGAACTTTCAACTGATTGGCGAACGGACCAACGTGAGCGGCTCAGCGCTTTTTCGCCGGCTCATCAAGGCCGACGATTACGAAGCCGCACTCTCGGTGGCCCTGGATCAGGTTCGCTCGGGGGCGAACCTGCTCGACGTGAACATGGATGAGGGGTTGCTCGAATCCGAAGCGTGCATGACGCATTTCCTGAACCTCATTGCGTCGGAGCCCGAGATCACCCGCATCCCCATCATGATCGACAGCTCGGATTGGGCAGTCATCGAGGCCGGCCTGAAATGTGTCCAGGGCAAGGGCGTCGTGAATTCAATTTCCCTCAAGGAGGGGGAAGCGGATTTTATCGAGAAGGCCCAACTGATCCGTCGCTATGGCGCTGGCGTCGTCGTCATGGCTTTTGACGAAGAGGGCCAAGCCGACAGCGTCCAACGCAAGGTCGAAATTTGTAGCCGGGCATACCAACTGCTCGTCGAAAAGGTTGGCTTTCCTCCCGAGGACATCATCTTCGACCCGAACATTCTCGCCATCGCAACCGGGATGGAGGAACACAACGACTACGCGAAGGATTTCATCGAAGCCACCACGATCATTCGGGAAAAGTGCCCCGGCTCCCATATCTCGGGTGGGGTCTCGAATATTTCCTTCGCGTTCCGCGGGAACGACCGGGTCCGGGAGGCCATCCACTCGTCCTTCCTCTATCACGCCATCAAGGCCGGAATGACCATGGGGATCGTGAATGCCGGGCAGTTGGAGGTCTACGAGGACATCCCCGCCGAACTCCTCGAACACGTCGAGGACATTCTCTTCAATCGTCGCCCGGACGCCACAGAACGCATGATCGAGTATGCCGCCGGTGTCACAGGGGGCGGCAAGAAAAAGGTTGAGGACCTGTCCTGGCGAGAGAACTCCGTGGAGAAGCGTCTTTCCCACTCGTTGGTCCAGGGCATCACGGACTTCATCGTCGAGGACACCGAAGAAGCAAGACTCAAGCTCGGCCGTCCCATCGAGGTCATCGAAGGTCCGCTAATGGATGGCATGAGCATCGTGGGTGACCTCTTTGGCGCGGGCAAGATGTTCCTGCCCCAGGTGGTCAAGAGCGCACGGGTCATGAAGCAAGCCGTCGCACACCTTCAACCCTTCCTCGAAGCGGAGCAGGAGGAGGGCTCGACCCAGGGCAAGCTCGTCTTCGCCACGGTCAAAGGCGATGTTCACGATATCGGGAAGAACATTGTGGGCGTTGTCCTCGGCTGCAACAACTACGAGATCGTAGACCTTGGCGTTATGGTGCCCGCCGGGAAGATCCTGGACACCGCCATCGAGGTCGGCGCCCGAGCGATTGGTTTGTCCGGACTGATCACGCCCTCCCTGCAAGAGATGTCCTCGGTCGCCGCAGAAATGGAGCGAAGGGGAATGACGCTTCCCCTTCTGATCGGCGGGGCAACAACCAGCCGTCAACACACTGCGGTCAAGATCGCTCCCGCCTATAGCCACAGCGTCGTTCACGTCCAGGATGCCTCTCGGGCGGTGAACGTCGTATCGGATCTCTTCGACGAGACACGAAAAATCGAACTCGACGCGAAAAATCGAATCGAACAGGAAAAGCTTCGCGCCCTGCACAGCCGCAAGTTGAAAAAACCCCTGCTCGCATATGACAAAGCCAAGGCCAATGCAACTCCCATCGAGTGGCGAGCCGAGGACATCCCCCAGCCCGAATTCATTGGACGAAACTTTTTGGATGCCATCGATCTCAAGGAGTTGGCTCGCTACATCGACTGGACCTTCTTCTTCTCGGCATGGGAACTGAAGGGGCGGTTCCCCGGGATCCTCGACGACCCCACCGTGGGAAGCCAGGCACGCTCCCTCTACGAAGACGCTCAAAAGCTTCTGAATGAAATCATCGACGGCGAGAAGCTCACCGCCCGGGCAGTCTACGGTTTTTGGCCGGCCCACTCCGAGGGGGAGGACATCGTTCTCTATCAGGACGAAACACGAACCAGCGAAGCCGCGCGCTTTCCCATGCTCCGCCAGCAGGCGGCCTCCAAGCCCGGGACGCCCAACCGATCCCTGGCGGATTTCGTCGCGCCGGTGGGGAGCGCCTTGCCCGATCATGTCGGGGCGTTTGCCATCACGGCGGGCATCGGGGCCCAAAGCTTGGCGGCGCACTACGAAGGCCAAAACGACGACTACACGTCCATCCTCGTCAAGGCACTGGCCGACCGCCTGGCCGAGGCCGGCGCGGAGTGGCTGCATCAGCGCGCCCGAACCCAGTGGGGCTACGAGTCCGGCACAGCCTTCTCCAACGACCAACTCATCGCCGAGGCGTACCGCGGCATCCGCCCCGCCTTCGGCTACCCGGCGTGCCCGGACCACACCCCCAAGACCACGCTCTTCCGGTTGCTGGAAGCCGAAGCCGCCGGCCTCTCCCTGACGGAAAGCTGCGTCATGCAACCTG
>DUCT01000201.1 GCA_012959665.1 Myxococcales bacterium
AACCGCCACCACCACAACCGCCACAACCAAAGCCAGGCAGAGCAAGACGGAGGTCAAGTTCATGCAATCCAATACCGCCAAACGACAACGAATTGAAGTCGCCGCCTCCTGCTGCTCGATTTGTGGGAGCGAGGCCGTGGTTTTCGACGAGGTCCTCGATGAGCCGGCTCTGCTCCTCGGCGAGTGCCTCCACTGCGAGTACCGCTGGACTCGAAGCGGGAGCCCTCCTTGGTCTGAATGGCGCGCCGCGCGTGCCACCCTCGACCCGTCACCCGCCTTGGCGGGGGTAAGACTGGCTCCGAAGATCCCGAACGCGGCGTAGCCGGGGGAGGGAGCCAGGAGAGGGAACCAGGAGAGTCGAGGGGTCGCCTCGCTGCAGTCGGGGTTCCCCCAGGCCCGAGGCTGATTTCGCCCCATAGGCAACGTATTGGTTTTGCCCCATTCTTATCGCGAGTCGGGCTTGGATCCTAGAGCCGATTTTGCTCAGATCCACTCAAGTGGAGCGCTGGGCATTTCCACCCGGTAAAGTCACGGCCACCGGAGCTGAAGGTTCGAGGGGTCGGATGCGCGCAGTCGCCTCCAGGGCCCCCCGACTAGACGCCGTATGGGGGGCCCAACGGGCCAGCCGGTCAGAATGCCAACGAATCCATCGGCCACAGGGCCAGAGGGGGTCACCATCTTCATGGCGAAGCGAAGCATCGAGGCAGTGCTGCAGGCCGCTCTTCGGGGGGCGCTTGTCCTCTTTCTCACCACGGCTCCGCTCGGGGTTCTCTGGGCCGCCGAGGTTTTGGATCTGAGGGTCGGGGTTCACCCGGACTACACTCGGGTTGTTTTTGAACTCGATGGGCCTGCTGGGTACAAGGTAGAGCGCGGCAATGGCCCCTCCGAGTTGGTGGTGACCCTCAAGGCCGGTTCCATCGCTCGTTACTTGAACCCGACCAAGTCGTTGATCGACTCGATCAAGCTCGAACCCACGGCAACGGGCTCCAAGGCCCGGGTGGTGCTGGCTCGAGATGGCCTGAGCTTGAAGGAAATGATCCTCGCCAACCCGCCGCGCATCGTGTTGGATGTGATTCTTCCCAAACCCGTTGCTGCCAGGGCGCAACCCGTATCCCGGTCGGTGGCCGCGGCCGGTAAGCCGGCTATCGCCAAGGCGAACCCTAAACCCGCGGCCAAGCCGCCCGCGCCAAAAAAACAGGCGAACGCTCCCATCGCCAAGCTCGCCAAGCCCGCCAAGCGCATTGCCGCCGGATCCAAGCCCTCCAAGCCCGTGATCACCCTCGAGGCTTCGCCCAGGAGGGCTCCCGTCTCTGCTCCCTTGGCCAAAAATTCAGATACGCGCCAGCCCCGGAGCGGCCAGGCCGCGGGAGCCAAGGCACCTGCCCCTGCTCCGGCCAAGCTCTCTTCGAAACCCGCGTCGGCTTGGCCGGCATCGGCTCCCGAAAGTCTCGAAGTCGAGGACTCGACGTCTATGGTCCAGCAGATTTTTGCTCTGGTGGGCCTCGCGGCGGTTCTGGTGGCGTGGGGCGTCGTGCGCCGCCGCCGGGGACGCGTTTCTCTGGCTTCGCCCAGCAAGCGCGAGACCGCCGACCCCCAAGTGGGTTCCGATGAGTCGAATCCCTTTGCGGGCATGGAGTCCCCAGCGGAAGAGACCCTCGCGCTCGCCGCCGCGTCCGCCGATTCCGCGTCCCTTGATTCCTCGCCCACATTCCTTGACTCCCCTCCCCTTGATTCTTCGCCCCATGATTCTCCACCCCATGATTCCCAGACCGCGTCCCCGGACGACTCCCCGCCCACTCTCCCCGATGGCTCCTCGGGCCCGGCCACAGAGATCGCCCTTGCTGCCGAGGATGACGATGCCGACCTCGCTCTTTTTGGGGAGATGAACGAGGCGCACAAAGAAGCGGCTCCCCCGGAACCCCAAGAGAGCGCGGCGAGCCAAGCCTTGGGTGTTGAGCCGGCCGGGGTCGATCCCTACCAGGCCGGCCGGGAAGCCGCCGAAGAAGCGATTGCGCTGGTTCGTGGCCTCGAGGAGCGGGTCGCCAGCCTGCAGGATCGTCTCGAAGAAGCAATCGATTCCCGTGAGGGAATCGAACGCCAGATGGCCGCGCAGAACGAGGAACTTCGCGTTCAGCGCGCCGCTATCGCACGCACCCAGCGGGCTGTTCGCAATATCAGTCGTCCGGAAGGGGAGAACCGCCCAGAGCCAGGTTCGCCCGCGGTCGACTAGTTCAGGCCTCCGCGGCCGCGTCCAGGGCGCCCACGGCGCCGGCGAAGCTCCCACTTTCGAGCAGGACGGGTTGGTTGCCCATCAGCCCGGTGACCCCGGTGACGATGCTCGCTAGGGCGGGGTTTTCATGCAGGGTGGCGCCCCCGAAAACGAGCCGACTAATTCCGGCCGCCTGGGCGATTCCGCTGCAGACGAGTGCGACGTTCTCCCCCACCAGCCCGATTACCGCTGCCGCCAGATCCTCGGGCCTCGCGGAGTTTGTGGGTGACGGGGTCTCGCGGCCTCCCTCGCCGAGCCCCGACCGCGCCAGTCCGCCGAAAGACGCAGCGGTGGTTTCGCCGGGCAGGGGGATTTCGCCTTCTGGGTAAATGTCGCCCACCCGTAGATCGATCTTGCCCCGATCGCCTTGCTCGGCCAGGCGGCAGATTTCTGCATGGGTACGGCAGCCGGTCAACGCGACGCCGAGCCCCAGCAGGGTCCCCCCGCCCAGGGCCGTTCCGCCGAGTCGGGTGACCGTCTCGCCCTCGACTCGTAGAATCGAGGTTCCGGTGCCGAGGGAGACGAGCAGGTAGGGGGATTCCTCCTGGAATCCCTGACCTTCGAGAAGGATCCGCGCCCCGCGCCCCCAGGCTTCAAATTCCAGGCAACTCCGGGTGGGCCGATGGAGTCGAGCGGCGGCGGCGGATGCTCCGCAACCTGTGAGCCCAAGATGGTCGGGGGCGACATCAGCAATTCGGCGGTCGATGCCCCGCAGATCGCCGGCGGAAAGAAACTCCAACTGGAGACTTCCGTCGGGCGCACGCATCGCCAACTTCGCGAGGGTGGCTCCGATGTCCACGCCCATTGGGCGAAGTCGCTTTTCTCCGGTCGTCTGAGGAATCGCCATCAATCCGTGGGAATCAATGAGTTACACTGGGCCAAAAGGTCAAACCCCATGTATACCGCTTTCTATGGTCTGCGCGAAAAGCCTTTTTCGCTCACACCCAATCCCGCATTTCTCTATCTCTCGGACTCCCATCGGGAGGCCCTTGCTCACCTCGTTTATGGCCTCGAGCAAGGCGAGGGGTTCATTGTTCTTGCAGGCGAGGTCGGGACCGGAAAAACGACCCTGTGCCGGAGCTTGCTCGAACGCATCGAACCCGACAGCGAAATCGCGATTCTCTTTAACCCGAGCAACAACGACATCGAACTCCTCCAGTCCATCAGCGAGGAGTTCGGCTTGGTCGCCGCGCGCCGCTCCCGGCGTCAACTCGTCGCCGCGCTGAATGAATTTCTGCTCGAATGCCACGGTCGCGGAAGTCGGGCGATTCTCATCGTCGACGAAGCCCAGAACCTGTCCCCGGCGACTCTTGAGCAGATTCGCCTGCTTTCCAATCTGGAGACGGCTTCCTCGAAACTGATTCAGATCATTTTGCTCGGCCAACCCGAACTCGAGGAAAAGCTCGATTCGGACTCCCTCCGCCAGCTTCGGCAGCGAGTGACCGTGCGCTGGAGCCTCCAACCCTTTTCATCCCAGGAGACCGCGGCCTACGTGCAACACCGACTCTCGGTCGCCGCGGGTGCCGCCCGAGAAATTTTTACGCCGGGCGCTCTGCGCCAGGTGCATCGCTTGACCGGCGGGATTCCCCGGCTGATCAATGTTCTATGCGATCGCGCGCTGTTGGTGGGGTATGCCGAGGCCAAGCATCAGTTGGGGATTCGTTCCGTTCGCCAGGCCGCTCGGGAAGTGCCGGACGCCTCCCGTCGGATACGCGACTGGGGGCTGGGGAAGGTCGGCTGGGCGGCGGCCGGAATTGCACTGCTCGTGGCGGGGGGGTTGGCGTGGCTTCAACTGGGTTCTGGCACCGGTCTGGGGACAGACCTGCGGACCCTCGCTGGTTTGGGCCGAGGAGGGGACAGTGAACTCGCCCCGGTTGGAATGGCGCGAGATCCCGGGCGCTTGGGAGCGCCGGAGGGGGGGGCCGCGAGCGCGTCGGGGACGTCGGTCACCGTGATCGTCGAGCTTCCTCCGCCGGGCAGCGAACTGCAAGCCGCCGAAGTGGTTCGCGCCCAGTACCGGGCGGGCCCGGCGGCGGAGCTTTCCGAACCCGGCCAAGCCGAGGCCCGGCTGGCGCCCGCGGAGCAGGGCGTATTCCTGCGCGCGGTGCTGTCCGACCAGGCGCCCGAGGCGGCGCTGGGCGAGGCCACCGAAAGGGTGCTGGCACTGCATGGCCTGGATCCATCGGGCCGCATTTCCGCCTCCTTGGCCGATGCGTTGGATGAGCTTGAATTGCACGGACTCGGGGTTCTCGAGATCGCCGACGCGAATTTCCAGACCCTTCGTGATCTCAACTATCCGGCTCTGGTCAGGCTTACGACGGGAGATCCCGAAGCCAGCTCGCGCATCGTGGCCCTGGTGGGCATCGAAGCTGGCCAGGCCGAATTGGTGGGGCTGGGGAACCGGGAGCCCGTGCAGATTTCTCTCGAGGTGGTCGAAGAGCATTGGGATGGCGTGGCCTGGGTGATCTGGAACCCCTATCTGGATATTCCCCAGGTGATCGCCGAAGGCGCCCAGGGAAATGAAGTTCGCTGGCTGCAGGAGGCGCTCTCGCGCCTGGGTTACCTGGACTTCCACGTGCCCGGGCTCTTCGACGGGTCGACGCTTCGCGGGGTGGCGCGATTTCAGGGTCAGCATGCGGTTGAACCCGATGGTGTGGTGGGGCCACGAACTCAGATGCTGATCTACGCGGATCTGGACGAGTTCGCTCCGCCCCAACTCGAGGATGGGGATTCGGGATGAGCACGATTTTAAAAGCACTGCGCCGGGTCGAGGGAGAGCGGGAGCAGAAAGTCGAAACCGAGCGACTCCACGCGGATGTCACGGGCGGGACCTCTTCCGAACGACGGCCCCTTCGCGGCTGGGTCCGATTGAGCCTCGCGTTGAGCCTGCTACTGGTCGTGGCGGCGGGGTTTTGGTCCCTGGGCTCGGATCCCCCCTCCGACGAAACGCCCCCGGTGGTGTTCGAGTCCGAGGCAGCGGCGCCCGGTCTTGGGGCCGCCGCGGACAGAATCCGCTCGGCCGCGAACCCCCTTCCCTCCCGGCCCTCTCCCTCCCAGCCCCTTCCTGCCGTGGCCCGAGGCGACCGGACCCCTTCTTATTCCCCTACCCCTTCCCCTGCTTATTCCCCCGTCCCTTCCCCTGACACCGCCGCCGTCCCTTCCCTTTCCCCTTCCCTTTCCCCTACCCCTACCCCTTCCCCTGACACCGCCCCCGCGACAGCTTCGGCCGGGGAGGCGCCAATTCCGCCGGTGGCCTTGACCGATTCCGACAAACGCAGGAACGCGGCCATACAGGAAGCCATTCGGCGCCGAACGTCCGCCACTGCGGGGGTTCCCCGGGCTCCTCGCTATGAGCCCCCTCGCACTTTCGTTCCCGCCCCGCCGACCGAGAGCCCGGTGCCCGAGGAAGTGGCATCCAGTGAGCCGGCGCGGGATCCGACGCCCGAGGAGTTGTCGCCCTATCTCGCAGCCCGGGAAGCCGCCCGCCTCAAGGCCGAAGCAGAGGCCCAGGCCGAGCCCATCGCGATGGCCCAGCCCAAGCCGTCCAAGCCTATAACCAAGCCCATGCCTGCCAAGCCCATGCCCACCAAGCCCATGCCCGCCAAGCCCATGCCCACCAAGCCCATGCCCGCCAAGCCCATGCCTGCCAAGCCCATGCCGAATAGCCAGCCCCGGGCTGCCTCGGCTCAGGCTCCCCGGGCCGAAGCGTCGTCGGTGGAGACATTGCGTGTGGTCAGCACGGTCTGGCACCCGACCCCGGACAAGCGGGTCGCGGTGGTCGCCCTGTCCGATGGGGGTGCGGCCGTGCAACTGCGTCAGGGTGAAACCTTGAACGGGCTGCGGGTGAGCGAGATCAAACTCTCCAGCGTGGTCTTTGAAAGCGGCGACCAGACCATCGTGCGCAAAGTGGGCGCCAAGCCCTAGCGCCCGGACTTTCTCGGGCCCGGGTCTCTCTCCGGGATGAGCTGCAGTGCGCGGCCTAAGCGGTAGGGCCTAAACGGCAGGGCTAAGAAGCGGTACGGCTTAGCGGTACGGCATTAGCGGTACGGCATTAGCGGTACGGATTAGTGGTACGGCGGATCGTCGTCGCCCTTGCGCTTGCGCTGCTCTTCATTGTGGACCGAGCGAATCTTCTGGCGCATTCGCCAGCGTCGGAACTTGTGCTGAAGCCCTTGAAGGGTCGGCGCCCCCGGCGTTCTGCCCTCGCGAACCAGGTAGATCCAACCCACTACGAGCCCCCCTCCGTGCCCGAGATGGCTCACGTTGGAGGGTCCACTTGCGTATTCGATGAAGAGCATGAAGGGAATCAGATAGATTGCCTTGATGGGCATGGGGGGGAAGATGAGCATGAGGGTTCGATCGGGCCAGGTGAATGAGAAGGCCAGGATCACCCCCATCACCGCGCCCGAAGCGCCCAGGGTGGGGATGCCTAGGTCGGCGGTCGCCGGCATCAAGCCGAGCAGGACAGCCATCCACGGAAGTGTTGAGATGAGTACACCCGCTCCGATTCCGCACGCCAGGTAGTAGCGGAGAAAGCGTTCCTCGCCCCAGACCAGCGCGAGCTGGGACCCGAACATCCAGAGCATCAGCATGTTGAAGATGATGTGGAAAGGGCTGTACGCGCTGTGCAGCCACATGTACGTAAACGGCTGCCAGAATTTAAAATCGACCCACACCGACCACGGTGACACCGCCCCTAATTGCGAGAGCAAATCGCCCGTCGGGCTCCGAGTCAGAAGTTGAACAATGAAGACGACGCCATTGGCGATCAGGAGATTCTTGATCACCTGGGGTGTGACCGGGGGGCCAAAGCCCATTTGGGATCCGCGACCGTACACGTGCGGCAACTCCTTGGGGGTGTGCGAGTTCGGAATTCAGCGCTTCCGGGAAAGTGACGAAACGGCGCGCCGCACTGCGGCGTGAGTTCGACTTCGCCCGGGTTGCGCGCCGAAAGCTATGGAATTGTAGGCGGCCCGGCCAATGGTCTGGACATTTCGTGCCAGAGCCCGGGTCTCAGGGCCCATCGGCTCCTCCCCGCACGCCCTGGCGCCGGGCGGCGTGAAGCAGTGCCAGGCTGCTCTTGGCATCTGGGATCTCGTTGCGCCACACCATTTCGAGGGCCTCGGCGAAGCGGACGGGGAGGAGCTGGATCAGCTCGTCGTCGTCGAGGCGCTGGGTCCCAGCGCTGAGTTCGTAGGCGGCAAAGAGGTGAATGCGTTCGTCGCTGAAGCCCGGAGTCGTCAAAATATCGCCCAGGGCCTCCAGGCGGCCGGCTCGGTAGCCGGTCTCCTCCTCGAGTTCGCGCAGTGCGCAGGCCTCGGGGCTCTCTCCGGGGTCGAGTTTTCCGGCGGGGACCTCGTAGATCTCCCCCCCGGCCGCGTATCGGTACTGGCGAATTAGCAGGATTTCGTCGTGGGAGAGAAAGGGCACCACCGCTGAGGCGCCGGGATGCCGAATCAAGTCCAGGGTTGCCCGGCGTCCCCCAGGCAATTCCACCTCCTCGGTCACCATCTCGAGCATGACTCCGCGCTGAACGCGTCGTGCGGGCTGCTCCGCCATGGGGGTGCCTCCTTCTGGTCTTGGCCGCGGCGACGACCCGATGCGTCCACGGCCCGCTAGTGTTTAGCGCGAACTTCAGCCCCAGGAGCCCGCTTGTCCCGCGCATTCGAGCAACCCGCCACCCTCGCGCTCCCCCAGGCGCCCGGTGAGCCCAACAACGCCCTGGAGGCTCTCCTCGTCCAGGTGCCCGATCCCCGGGCGGCCGCCGTCGTGGCGCCGCCCCATCCCCTGATGGGGGGCAGCATGGAGTCGCCGGTGGTGGGCGAGGTGGCCTGGGCGTGTCAAAAGGCCGAGGTTGCCAGCCTGCGTTTCAATTGGCGGGGCGTGGGCGCCAGTGCGGGCACGCCCAGTGCGGATCCGGCCCTCGCCGACGTGGATTACCGCGCGGCGCTGGACTTTCTGGCCGAGTCCATGCCGGTCCCCCGGGTGGCCTGCGGCTACTCGTTCGGTTCTCTGGCCGCCGCGCGCGCCGCCCAGACTGCGCCCGGAATCCGGCGACTGATCCTGGTTGCACCACCCACGGAGATGCTGGATGCCGACGCGCTCTGCAGCTTTCCCGGGGAGATCCTGTTCTTGGCTGGGCAAGACGACGAATGGGTGGACTCGGGGGTTCTCGGTGAAATCGCTCGGCAGTCGGTGGCCGCTCGCTTGGAGGTGATTCCGGGCTGCGATCATTTTTTCATGAGCGCGCTCGATGAGCTGGGCCGTGGGATTTCGCGTTGGTGGGCCCAGGGCTCGGGCTGAGTCGTTGGCTCGCTTAGGGCGTTCCCGGGGCGTGGCCGCCGGGTAGGCGGACCAGCAAGCGCGCTCCCCCCTCCAGGGCTTCGCCGATCTCGATGCGCCCGCCCGCCTCCTCGATCAGGCGCTTGGAAATCGCCAATCCAAGGCCGCCCGGACGATCGCTGCGGCCCGTGGCGAAGGCTTCGAAGACGCGCTCCCGAGCTTCGACGGGAATACCGGGGCCGCTGTCCTCGACGGTCAGTTCGATCCAATGCCCCTTGGCCACCGCGGGTTCGTAGGCGCGAACCCGGACCTCCCCGCCCGTGGGCGTGGCGCCCAGGGCATTGAGGGTGAGGTTCAGGAGCACCTGCTGAAGGGCGTCGGGTGCCAGGGCCGCGGGCCCGGTCTCGGGCTCGACCTGGCAGACCAGGCGAATCTGTTTTTCCCCCGCCCGGTGGGCGAGCAGGCCGCCGAGGGTTTTCATGGCGGCTGCGACATCGGCCTGGCTGTCGGCGTCCCCAAGGCGTTGGGGTTGGGCGTGTTGCAGCACCGTGTCGAGCAGGCGTTCGAGTCGGGTGACTTCGCCGAGCACAACGCCACGAAAATCTGTCAGAAACTCGGTGTCGTCGAGGCGGTTGGGCAGCAGGTCCAGAAAAGTTTTCACCGAGACCAGAGGGTTGCGGATCTCGTGAACAATCTCCCCGAGCATTTCGCCCAGGGCCGCCTGGCGGTCCAGCCAGCGAATGGAGTCGCCCAGCCCGCGGATCTGTTGGAGCGCGGCCAGTGTGGCCAGGGGGGTGCTGAGTTGCTGGGCGACTTCCTGAAGCAGCGCCAGGGTTTTCGGTCTGACCGAACCCAGGGCATCCTCGGAACCCCCAAGGGCCAGTATCGCGAGGGCGGGGGCGAATTCGTTTGTGCCCTGCCCGCCCACGGCCACCGCGGCGGTCAGCCCGCTGGCATCGCTGGTACGGCCCACTGCGGTGGTCTCGCTGAGATCGCCCAGGTCCGTGGCTCGGGGCAGTCGCCGGAGCGCCTCGAAGGCGCCGGGCTCCAGGTCGTCCGGGGGGGGTTCGCCCGAGCGCGCGTAGGTGGCCACGCGCTCGACCCCGTCATTCTCGGTGGCCAGCCAGGCGCTGGCGTATTCGGCCCCCGAGCGCTGGGCGATCTCGCCCACCGCCCGGGTGAGCAGGTCCATGGGGCGATCGCCGTTGGGGTGCGGGGAATCCGTTGGGGGGGGCTCGGACTGGGGAAAAACCGCGTCGATCAGGGCCGACGCGCCGCGACCGCGTCGCTTCAGGCGCCCGCTCGGCGGCCTAGTCGCGTTCCTTTCCCCTTGTTCACCCCCCGGCATACCCTGTTGCTACCCCGCCCAGCTAGCGCCTGTCAAGCAGAATTCCCGCGGGAGGTCCCCGGACGGGTCAAAAGATGTCTTCGCGCAGGGCCCGGCGGGCATCGCTGGCCGATTCCTGCTCGCTCATGCTCCGCCTGGGCTCGGTCCCCTCGATGAAGGGTTGGAAGTAGGCGTTCTGGGTGCTGGCGTCGGCAATGAGCCCCGTATCCCGGTCGATACGCTGAAAAACGATGTGATCCGCGGGTACTTCGAAATCCCGACTCGGCCGATCCTTCAGGGCAACGCGCATGAAATCTCGCCAGATAGGCAGGGCCGCCCCCGCCCCGGTCTCTCCAAAGCCCAGCACGCGGTTGTCGTCGTGGCCGACCCAGACGCCGGTGGTGAGGTCCGGCGAAAAACCCATGAACCAAGCGTCGCCCTGCTCGTTGGTGGTCCCGGTCTTTCCGGCCAGAGGCCGACCCAGGCGCAGGAGTCCGCGTCCGGTGCCCTCCTGGACCACGGCTGAGAGCAAGTCGCTCATCAGGTAGGCGGAGGCCTCGGAGATGACCTGATCGTCGGCCAGCGCCGGCTCCCCGGGGCTGGTTGGGTCGCTTGGGGGGGTGGATTCGGCGCCGGCTTCCGCCAGGGATTCGGGCGGGTCAGGGGACGCCGACTCGCCGGCTTGCTGGCCCTGGGCAGCCACTGGGGGTACCGCGAAGGTTCGAGGATCCACCAGGGGAATGTCCTCGAGCAGGACCGTGCCGTCGCGACGGGTGACCCGGCGAAGGAAGCGCGGGGCCACCAAGCGCCCCTTGTTGGGAAAGACCGAATACGCCGTGGTGAGTTCGAGCAGGGTCATGGAACTCGAGCCGAGCGCCAGGGAAAGATCCCGGACCAGGGGTGAGTGGATGCCGAAACGGTTCGCGTACTCGATCACGTAGTCCACGCCGACATCCCGGAAGAGGTGCACAGTGGCGTTGTTGATGGATTTTTTGAGGGCGTTGCGCAGGGGCATGGGGCCGTAGAAGTGTCGGCCGTAGTTGCGCGGAGCCCAGGTGAACCCCGAAACCGGGTCGGTGTAGACCACGGGTCGATCCACCACCTCGGAAACCGGTGTGTAGCCTTTTTCCAGGGCGGCCCCGTAAATGAAGGGCTTGAAGGCCGAGCCCGGCTGTCGCTCGGCCTGGGTGGCCCGGTTGAACTCGCTGCTTCGGTAGTCGTAGCCCCCCACCATGGCGAGCAAGTCACCCGTGCCGTTCTCGAAACTCAGCAGGGCGCCTTCCACCACCGGGGTTTGGTGGAGCCCGAGCCGGGGCAAAAGGGCATCGGGCAAGGGCGCATCTTCTAAGGGCGCATCTTCTAGAAGCGCACCGTCTAAAAGCGCTTCGTTGCCAAGCGCTTCGTCTAAAACCGCTTCGTCGACCTCCGGGGGACGGTCCGCCAAGCGGACAAAGCGCGTCACATCACCCGAGGCGAAGATCTGGGCGATTTGTTTCACCGGGCGGGGCCGGGCCTCGGGGTTGGGCTTCCGAGCCCAGCGCACATCCTCGAGATCGACCAGGCCCGCCACGCCGGGTGCAAAAATGACCCGGGCGCGCTGGGTCTCAGCATCGACGCCGACCACCACCCCCTCCAGGGCTTGGTCAAAGGGGATCACAGGCCTGGGGGTTTGGAAAACCACCGCGTCGTCCCCGTCCTCTTGGTCCCCGGCCAGCGCTTCGGGCACGGGCAAGTGCTCCGCGTTCAAGTCACCCAGGCGAAGCACCTCGGCGTCGATCTCGCTGGGGTCCACCCGACGTAGGGGACCCCGGTAGCCCTGGCGATGGTCGTGGGCCTCGAGGCCCTTGCGAAGCGCGGCCACCGCGGCTGTTTGGAGCCCGAGATCCAAGGTGGTTTCGATGGTCAGCCCGTCTCGGAGGACGGCCTCTCCCCCAATGGTGTCGAAGAGATAGCGCCGGATAAATTCACCGAAGTGGTCGGCTTGTCCGAGGTTTTCGTCATCGGGATGGTTTCGGATGATGGGCCGGTGGGCGACGGCTTCCTCGTATTGCCCAGGTTCGATAAATCCATCGGCCAGCATCCTGCCCAGCACGTAGAGACGGCGTCGTTCGGCGGAGTCGGGATTGCGGTAGGGCGAGTAGTCGCTGGGCCGTTGGGGGAGGCCGGCCAGTAGCGCCGACTCGGAGATAGTGAGGTCTTGGACTTCCTTGCCGAAATAATCCCGAGCCGCCTGACCGATTCCCCAGGCGCCATGACCAAAATAAATCTGGTTGACGTAGAGGTAGAGGATCTCGTCCTTGGTGAAATAGTCTTCGATGCGCCGAGCCAGCACCATCTCGCGGATCTTGCGCCGGAATGTCCGCTCGGGGCTGAGCAGGAGGCTCTTGACCGTTTGCTGGGTGATGGTCGATGCGCCCTGCTTGATCCCGCCCCCCATCACATTTGCCAGGGCGGCGCGTAGGATCCCCGTGTAGTCCAGACCCCCGTGTTGAAAGAAGTTCTTGTCCTCGGCGGCCACGAAGGCGAGTTGCGTGACCCGGGGGATTTGTGCGATGGGAACCAGCCGCCGCCTCTCCTCGTAAAACTCGGCGATCAACTGGCCGTGGCGGTCGAGCACGACGCTGGTCAGGGCCGGCTGATAGTCTTCCACCCGGCGCAAGTCCGGGAGATCGCCCAAGTAGTGGTCGTAGAACCAGTACCCGAACACAGCGGCGAGGACCAGCAGCAGGAGGCTGCCTCTCAAGAACTCCCTGGCTGTTCGGAAGGGGAAGAAAGACATGTTTTCTCCAACGCTTAGCCAAACCTAGCCGAGGTGCGCGCGCCTGCGCTAAGGCTTGGGAGGTCCCGGGCTGGGAGGGCGAGCGGCCGCATGGTAGCCGTGTGTGGCGCGACTTGCTGGAGCCCACTTGGACGACCGGATCTCCGACACACCAGACAGAGAGGGCGTTCCCCATTGGCTCAGAGTCGCCTCCGCATGGCCTTCGTGATGGATCCCGTGGAATCCGAAAGTTTCGCCGCCTCCACGACCCTGGCGATGATGCTCGAGGCCCAGCGCCGGGGACATGAGGTTCTCTACGTGGCGCCGAGCGATCTCGGGGTGGAGGCGGGGCGCGCCGTGGCTCGGGTCACACCGATTCGCCTGTTCCGGGAAGGCGATGGCGGCCGGATCGAGCGCGCCGAAACCCGCCGGATTGTCTTGGACGATGAGGTGGACGTGGCTTTCCAGCGCCAGGATCCCCCGGTGGACACCCGCTACACCGTGCCCACCCAGATTCTGGGAACGTGCGAGCGCACCCTGGTGCTCAACCGGGCCACCAGCCTGCTGGCCTACAACGAAAAGCTGTTGGCCCTGCACTTTCGGGATCTTATGCCCGAGACCGCTGTCAGCCGGAGGATTTCGGACCTGG
>DUCT01000202.1:0-1027 GCA_012959665.1 Myxococcales bacterium
GGCCGACCTTTGCCCGGCGGGCAGAAAAATTGATCGACGAGGACAAAGTGGCTGTGGTGTTTGGAGGTTGGACCTCTGCCAGCCGGAAGGCCATGCTGCCCGTCTTCGAAGAGAGGGATCACCTTCTCTTCTACCCCATCCAGTACGAGGGGCAAGAGTGTTCACGCAACGTGTTCTACGCGGGGGCCACACCCAATCAGCAGATCGAGCCCGCACTCGATTGGCTATTTGAGAACCGGGGCAAGACGCTCTTCCTGGTGGGCTCCGACTATGTCTACCCGCGTACCGCCAATTCGATCATCAAGGCGAAGGCGGCCGCGAGCGGAGCCAAGGTCGTCGGTGAAGTCTATTTGCCCCTGGGAAGCAACGATGTCGCGCCCGTTGTGGAGGCGATTCGAAAGGCCTTTCCGCGCGGCGGTATCGTGATCAATACCGTCAATGGAGACAGCAACGTTTCCCTTTTTAGAAAGCTGAAGAAAGCTGGAATCGATGAGGAGCACGGTTTCACGATTCTCAGCTTTTCGGTTGCCGAGGAAGAGGTGATCGCGATCGGGCCCGAGTATCTCGAGGGCACCTATGCGGTCTGGAACTTCTTTCATCGCGTGGATACCGATGCAGCTCGGTCCTTCGCCGAGGCCTTCACAGAGATGCACGGCGTTCATCGAGTCATCGGCGACCCCGCCGAATCGGCGTACGTGATGGTCAACCTATGGGCCTTGGCGGCGGAGAAGGCCGGGACCACCGATGTTTTGCCCGTGAGGGATGCGCTGATCGGGGTCGCATTCGAAGGTCCGGCTGGTGCGGTCGAGGTCCGCGAGAACCATCATCTGTCGAAAACGGCTCTAATCGGCCAAGTGCATCGCGACGGAAGCTTTGAGATCTTGGAGGATATGGGGGTGATCCAGCCCCTTCCCTGGAGCCCGCTGTTGGCGGAGAGTCGCGGCTACCGCTGCGATTGGAGTCTGGACCGCCCGGACGCCGGAAAGTTCAAGCAGTAGATCGACCTTCTATGGATAAAACCCTGCAG
>DUCT01000202.1:1070-2237 GCA_012959665.1 Myxococcales bacterium
CTTCGTGTGAAGCGCACCGATGGGTTTCGGTCGGTCCGGGGTCTCGTCTCCGGTGCGCTGCTTTGCTCTCTCCTGTCCGTGGTGGTTCTGACGGGCCTTTCCTGCTTCGAGAAGGCGCACGACCCGGGCCTACAGGAAGAAACCGCGTTGCTGCTCGAACGCGACCGCGAATCCGTCGTGCCCCTTCCCTCGACGAAGGAGTTCGCCGAGGACGCCTTGATTGTTTATACGGGCATTCTCGTCGACAAGGTTTACGAACTCTCGTTGGTTTCGAGAACGTTCTCGGCCGATGGATACATCTGGCTTGAATGGCCGTCCTCCGTACAAGAGCTTATGGAGAGGAATGGCATCGGGCCCAGAGATATTGTGCGTCTTGCGAACCGGGTTGAAATCTGGGACTCGCTCTTCGAGCCGGTGACTGCTGAGCCCAGGTTGCTCTCGGGCGGTCGGTACTACCAGCGTTATCGGTTTTCGAGTCGCTTCTACGATGATGAGATCGAGTTCCGGAGGGATCCGTTTGGCGAGGTCAACCTTCCGGTGATCATTGAAGTGGCGGCGCCCTCCATGTCTGATAAATACGCGGAAGTTCTCCTGCTCCCGCATCATCAGGCCAACGGCTTTATGGGTCGATCGGGCAGCTTGAGCGGGTATCGCCTGAACAGTTCCTCCTTCGAGCCCCACCTTCATCGCTATTCGAGCCGGTTTGGTTCCTGGTACCACCCGACGTTCAGCCAGATGCGGTTGGAGATGGTTTATCAGGCGGATTATTGGAGCGCCTTTGTCAACTGGGTTTTCCCCCTGATGATCATCATGGCCGTTGTTTTACTTTCCCCGTCGGTGGCTGGGTCCTTAGGCGATGTGCGTCTGGCCATTCCTTCCACGGCGTTGCTGACATTGATTTTCCTCCAGCAGTCCTATCACGACGAACTCCCGCCATTGCCCTACCTGACATTTCTCGATGAACTCTTCGCCGTGGGCTACGCGATCGCTCTTGGCCTGTTCGGACTCTTCACTTGGGGGACAAACACTTATGCCCATGCCGAAGACAAGGACAAGACCGCGGTGGCCCAGCGGATCGACCGCGCGGACTTGGTTTTCCAATTGATTTCGGTGGCCATTTTTGTCGCGGTGGGAGTAGGGGCCTGGGTTCGCGATTAGCGCCCGGCC
>DUCT01000203.1 GCA_012959665.1 Myxococcales bacterium
GCGGTGCGGCTGATCGAGGGCGCGATCTTTCACGGCAACCAGCCGCGGATCGTGCGGGTGGACGATTTCATGCTCGAGGCCATTCCCGAAGGCCCGACCCTGTTGCTCCACAATCACGACCAGGCCGGAGTCGTGGGGACAGTGGGCTCGATTCTGGGCGAGGCGGGGATCAATATCTCGCGAATGCAACTGGGCCTGGTGCCCGAGCGGCAAGAGGCCGCCATGCTGGTGAACGTCGACAGCATACCCTCGGAATCAGTGGTGGAGCGTTTGCGCAACGTGCCCCACATGATTACCGCAAAATTGTTGGAGCTCTGAGATGACCACAGTGGTTGGAGTAGGCGCCCAATGGGGCGACGAAGGCAAAGGCAAGATCATCGACTGGCTGGCTCCGCGGTCGGACTTGGTGGCGCGTTTCCAAGGAGGCAACAACGCGGGCCACACCTTGGTGGTGGACGGAGAGACCACCGTGCTCCACGTGGTGCCTTCGGGCATTCTCCACGAGGGCAGTATCAACTTGATCGGTCCCGGTGTGGTGGTGGATCCCGGGATTCTTCTCGGCGAAATCGACGCGCTGATCGAGCGCGGCGTGCTGCGCGATCCCTCGCGCCTGCGGGTTTCGGGCCGGGCGCATGTGATCCTGCCCTGGCATCGGGCTCTGGACCAGGCGCGGGAGGCCGCGGCCGGCAAGGCGAGTATCGGCACCACGGGCCGGGGTATTGGACCCGCGTACGAGGATAAGGTCGCGCGCCGGGGCGTCCGGGTGGCCGACCTGCTGGCGCCGGACAGCCTGCTCGAGAAACTCGAGAGGGTGGCCGAGGGCCGGAACTTTGAACTCACCCAGTACCACGGCGTTGAACCCGTGGACGTGGCGGAGCTGCACAAGACCGTCACCGAATGGGGCAAGCGCCTGGAGCCCTATATCGACCACACCGGCCGCATTCTCGACCGCGCCCTGCGCGCGGGCAAGAGCGTGCTCTTCGAAGGTGCCCAGGGGACTTTTCTGGACATCGACCACGGCACCTACCCGTTCGTGACCTCGTCCAATTGCGTGGCGGGCGCGGTGTGTACGGGTTCGGGGGTAGGCCCGACCCGCATCGACAAGGTGATCGGGATCACCAAGGCGTATACGACCCGGGTCGGCGCCGGTCCCTTTCCCACCGAGGACGAGGGCGAGCGCGGCGAGACCCTGCGCCAGGCGGGCGCCGAGGTCGGCGCCACCACGGGCAGGCCGCGCCGCTGCGGCTGGTTCGACGCCGTGCTTCTGCGCGAGGCGGTGACGGTCAACGGTCTCACCGACCTGGCGCTCAATAAGCTCGATGTGCTCAGTGGCCTGGGGGATCTGCCCGTGGCCACGGCATACAAGATCGACGGCAAGGTGACCGAGGATTTCCCCATGACCCTGGAAGAAGTCGTCGCCGCCGAGCCCGTCTACGAAACCCTTCCGGGTTGGGAAGAAGACATCCGCGAGGTGCGCCGCATGGAAGATCTGCCCGACAACGCCCGGCGCTACGTCGACCGCATCGAAACCCTGGTGGATGTGCCCGCGGCGTTTGTTTCGGTGGGCCCGGGCCGGGACGAGATCATCAAGGTCAGCGACCCGTTTACGAGCTAGCCGCGGACGGCATCCCAGCGCACCGGAGCCGGCGTCGCGCAGCCCGGAGAAAAGGGCCCGCTCTTTGAAAAGGGCCCGCTCTTTGAGGGGTCGACTGAAAAGGGCCCGCTCTTTGAGGGGTCGACGCGTGAGGGGTCGACGCGCAAGGAACTCGCCGCCAGGGGCGGCCCCGCCCAGGAAGCCGCGGGTTGAACGGTTGTGCGCGGAGCGCGGGCGCGCGGGGCGCCCGCCTGGGTCGAAGTGATTTCGATTCGCATGGGTTCTCCGTGTTCCAGGGTTCGGCCCCGAGCGCGCCGTTTTTGGGGCGCTCGGGGCCTTTGGGGATGACGACCCGACCCTAGGCGAATAAAAAGCGAAAGTCAAGCGAAGCCAAATTCGCTCGCGTTCCCGGGCCCTTGCCCGGAGCGTCGGGGCACGGCGCCGGCTTTCGGCGAGGCATAGACACGAACCCCGCCGAGTGGTACCTAACGCCCGGGCCCGTAGCACAACGGCAGTGCAAGAGACTTTTAATCTCTAGGTTCGGGGTTCGAATCCCCGCGGGCTCACCATCGCTGAATGGCTTTAAAGGACCGGCCGAGTCTGGGGCCGAAGAATTAGAAGAAGGGTTCGGGATTCTGTT
>DUCT01000204.1 GCA_012959665.1 Myxococcales bacterium
AAAAACCGGCAATCCTCGAAGCAAGCCAACTGGGCAAGGTGTATGAAACCCGGGGCATCGAAACTTGCGCACTCGCCAATATCGACCTCTGCATCGGCGAAGGCGAGTTCACCGCCCTTGCCGGACCCAGCGGATCGGGGAAAACGACCCTGCTGAATCTGCTGGGCGCCCTCGACGCCCCCAGCCAGGGCGAAGTCCGCCTGGATGGCGAGCGGCTCGCGGATCTCGGACCCGCCGCACTCTCCCGGCTTCGCCTTCACAAGCTGGGTTTCATCTTCCAGGCCTACAACCTGATTCCTGTCTTTTCGGCGGCGGAGAACATCGAATTCGTCATGGAACTCCAGGGCATCCCGGGCGCCGAACGCCGGGCCCGGGCCCTCGAACTCCTCGAACAGGTCGAACTGGGCGGGCTTGGCGATAAACGCCCCCTCGAGATGAGCGGTGGCCAGCAGCAAAGGGTGGCGGTCGCCCGGGCGCTCGCGAGTCGGCCACGGATTATTCTGGCCGACGAGCCCACGGCCAACCTCGACTCCAAGACCGCCATTCGGCTCCTCGATTTGATGCTCGACTTGAACCAGAGCCAGACAACCACCTTCCTCTTCTCGAGCCACGATCCCCTGGTGCTCGAGCGGGCCCGACGCCGGGTGTGGCTGCGCGACGGCGGCATCGACCGAATCGAGGAGGGTGCCGGGACGTGATGGCCTGCCTCCCCCGGGCCTGTACGTTGGCCCTGGCAGGACTCGGCCTGGCCACAGGCCCGGCCGGCGCAGGCGAAGTCTGGCGATCGGGTGACGCCTACCTCGATCTCGGCGGCACCGTCCGAGAGATCACACTCGTCAGCCGGGGCACTTCCCCCGAAGCCTTTGAGGCCGGGCTGGTCCAGTGTTTTCAGTCGGCGGTACCCAACGTTCCCAGCCCCAGCGAGTTCGCCAACTGTCCCGCCTTCGCCGCCGTGGGGGAGAAGCGAGTGGCCACCTCCAGCACCCGCCTGCGACTCAGGATGGAGGCCCGGGCGAATGCCCACTGGTCGGCGGTGATCAGCTTCGACAACGAGTTTCTGGCCGGGACCCTCGACACCTTCGAAGGCCGTTTTGGCTCGGATCTCGCAGGCCGGGATTTTTTCGATGCCTCGGGGCAGATCGGCGAGGATCCGGTGGCCTACCGGTACTCCCTCTACCGCGGGTATCTGAACTTTGAGTCCGAGCACCTGGAAGCCGTGGTCGGGCGCCAGCGAATTCCATGGGGCGTGGGAAGGCTCTGGAATCCCGTGGATCGCTTCAACGCGATTCGCCCCCTCGCCCTGCAGCCCGACGAATCACCCGGGGTGGACGCGATCAATGCGCGGATTCTATTTTCGGATTTCAGCCAACTCCAGTTGGTGTTTGCGCCGGGGCGGGACGCCCAAGAGCACAAGTACGCGGCTCGCCTCCAGGGGATGGCTCGGAACATCGATTACGGGTTCGTCGCCGGAGTCTTCAGCGGCGCCACCACCCTGGGCGCCGATTTCTCGGGGAATCTCGCCGACGCCGCGGGCCGGGCTGAGATTGTTTACACCCGGCCCGGCACCGGAGCCGATCGCAACGTATGGCCGGTGGGGGCGCCGGGCGCGGCCCCTCTGGACGATTTCTGGCAACTGGTGGTCTCCGTGGATTACAACATCGATTGGGGGAGCGGGGTCTACGTCCTCGCCGAGCACCTCTACAATGGCAACGCCCTGGGCTTTGGCTTTGGCCTCGCCGGCCCGCTACTGGGCTTTTTCGAGCAGACCGCTGGCATTCCCTATTACGCCGCCACATCCGCCGACCGTTTCGGGGGCAGCCAGGTCATTACGCGGTCGTCCCAGCTGACAGGCCTCCAGGTCGGCTACGAACTGACCCCGGAAATCCGGCTCAGCGCCCTGGTGATCTACGACTGGGATGGCGAAAGCGCAGTCTTTTTTCCCTCCGTCGCCTACAGTCCCCTGGCTTGGCTGGATCTTACACTGGGCCTTCAAACCACCGCCGGCGGCCCCTATTCGGAGTTTGGAGATGCGCCCACCACCGGCTACCTACTCGCCGACTTCTACTTCTAGTCCGCCACGAAAGAGACACAGGATCCCGCGCCCCTATTTCTTCACTGATTCGTCGCCCAATTGAAATGCCAATCGCATCGGTCCGTCACATGATCCGCCCAAATATTTCAAGGAGAACATCAATGTACATTTATCGACGTCCCCTTCGAATTTTTGCC
>DUCT01000205.1 GCA_012959665.1 Myxococcales bacterium
ATGAAGCATCGAGTTCTCTCGAGCAATGCGGGTCAATTCGCCGTAACCCAAGAATGGCAATCGGCCTTTGTCTCCTCGAAAAAATGCCCGGCCCGCCTGATCGTTGAGCCTGGGGTGATACAAAGTATGCGTCGGACCCTGAAGGTCAGCCGCGTGAAGAACACCGACGGGAAGAAGTTCGTGGGCCAAAAGCGCCGAAAAACTCCCTATCCCCATACGGGCAAGGGAGGCCGCGAAATCGGGCTGGCCTACACGTTCCTCGAGTCGGAAGTGATCCGTCGCCGAACCGGGTTCGTCCAGGCCAAGAAGTAGCAGGTCTTGGTAGCCGGCTGTCCAAACGGCGACGTGATCGAAAACCTGGGCATAGGTGCGAAGGACAAGAGCAACCGTGGCATCATCGGTCTCGTATTGGTGAAACCATTGGGCATAAACGCCACCCTCGGTGAGGTGGTCGCGAGCGGCCGATAGAAACTCCTCGCTGAAGAGCATTTCCACGCCCGTGACCCACGGATTACTGGGCTCGGAAATAATCAGGTCATATCGGCTATCACTACGCATCAATGCCCGATAAGCGTCGCTCTGAATCACGTGAATCTTCGAATTTTTGGAAGCCCCCATACTCGCAAAATCGAAGAAGCCCGCAGCGTCCATGACGCCGGAAGATATTTCAGCGACATCGACCCGCTGCATTGATTCCAGGGCAGCAAGTTCCCCCGCCGTGATTCCCGTGCCCCATCCGATGACAAACGCATTTTCCGCCTTCTTTGCCATAAGGGCGGGGAGAGTGGCCGCCATGGCCATCGTCGTGAAGTCCAGGTGGGTATTCCCATCACTCTTCCCATTACTCGCTATGGAAACCGATCTAATTCCCCCAGGCGTTGTTAATTCCTGAACGGTAATACTCGCGATAGGGTCATCGGTGCTGAACAAAATGGGTATTTTGAAACGGTTCGGGTTCTTCGCCCTGAATCCGGCCGGCCCGTCGAAGGTGCCATCGAGAGGTGCCCTCTCCCGGAAGAGGCCGACATATAGATCAGCCGGGTTCCAGGGAGGAAGAAGAACCACCAGGGACAAAAGGGGCAGTGCCAATAAGATCCAGAGACTTCGCAAGTGAAAGACCCGGATCGTCAAGATCAGGGCAGAAACTAACAAAGCCATAACCGCGAGTCGGTAGATGTGGTGGAGGTCAAACCAGAAGAACAGGACGTATCCACCCAGCAGAGCTCCGAACAATGAGCCCACGGTATTCCAGCTATACAGGCTCCCTGCGAGATCCCCCAGGTGCCCCACCTCTCGGCGCATCTGGTGAAAGAGCAGAGGAAGCGATGCGCCCGACAAAATGACAGGCAGGCCCACAACCACGAGCAGAAAAAGAAAGCCGAGAAGGTAATAGAAGCCAAAGGCCGCGCTCTCGTCCCGGAAAAGGCTTCGCAACAAATGTGCCCAGTAGGGTGAATTTTCCAGCTGCCCATAGAGGACCAGCAAGAGCAACCCAAGGCCCCATTGGTTCAGGACCACGAAAAGGGGAGTAATCCGAGAAAGCGCCGAAACGAGAAAACTTCCCAGGGCGATACACAACACGAACACAGCAACCACCATGGAGAAAGTAAACTGGGAAGAACCAAATGACAGGCCCGCCAACCGGATCAGGCTGGTCTGGACCGCCATCATGGCAAAGCCGGTCAACAGGGCAACCACAAGGTAAGGCCCAACGGCCGGCCCCTCGTTCGTCCCAGAGTGCTCAGACTCGTTCTCGAGCGACACAACGGAGTGCCCTCGGAGGCCAATGATCACGAACACGGCCCCAGCGCCAATGTTGATCGTTCCCATCGTGAGCATCACGTTTACGAGGCCGAGGTGCGGAACCAAATAGAAACCAGCTGCCAGCGCTCCTACGAAGGCCCCCGCCGTATTGAAGGCATACACAAACGCATGAAAGCGGGTGGCATCCTCGAGGCTCCTTGCCAGCCCCTGAGTCAAGATGGGGATGGTGCCACCCATCAGGACGGATGCCGGACCGATCAGCATCGCGGCTAGAAAGACGTCTATGGCAAATCCAGCCCCAGCGGCGCCATGGGGGATCGCGTAGGAAAGGGCTTGGACTCCTCGAAATAGCCACGGGAAGGCCAGCACGTAGACACCGATCGACGCTTCGACGATTCCGTAGACCAGGAGCAACCGAGGAGGCGTCCCGGAGGAAGCAGATCGCTCGACCAGGCGACGGGTCAC
>DUCT01000206.1 GCA_012959665.1 Myxococcales bacterium
CCATGCACGCCCATGCTATGGGCTCGATTTCCTCCCCCGCTCCCGGGCGAGACGAGGGCTCCGAACAGCAAACGAAAATCCTCTTCGCTAGGCTGATTTCGCCTCACACACATCGGAATCCCCCATGAAAAGCCTAGAAATTGCGGACGAATTCTTGGACCGAGACGCCCTGGGCCTCGCGGAACTCATCAAGCGGGGAGACCTTTCCGCCCTTGAGTTGACAGAGATCATAATCCGCCGCATCGAGGCCACCGATCCCAGCCTCAACTTCATGACCACCCCGGACTTCGATCGCGCTCGCCTCCGCGCTCGGAACATTTCGTCCGATACTCCGTTTGCCGGGGTGCCGATTCTCATCAAGGACATGATCGATGTCGGCGGGCTGGCCAGGACCGATGGCTCCCGACTGAACGCCCAGAACGTGCCCGAGGCGAACGTCGCCTACATCGACGGGGTCGAAGCCGCCGGGCTCAACATCCTCGGCATGACGAACGTGCCCGAATTCGCCGGCCTCGTGGTGACCGCCAACGAGGTTTTCGGCGCCACCCGGAATCCCTGGGATCTCGACTATTCGGCCTTCACCTCCAGCGGCGGAGCCGCCGCGGCGGTCGCCTGCGGCGCGATCCCCCTGGCCCACGGGACCGACGGCGGCGGGTCGTGCCGACTGCCGGCTTCGGCTACCGGACTGCTGGGAATGAAAGCGAGCCGCTTTCGTATGCGCTCGGGGGAAGCCGACGGCGGCCACGACATTGTGAAGACCAACCAGAGCCTGAGCCGATCGGTGCGCGACAGCGCCGCCCTGCTCGACTGCACCGAGGACAAGAGCGGTCAGGTCTACGCGCCCCTCGGCCGGCTGCAGGGTCCGGACAAGCGGCGCCTGAAGATCGGCTACGCCGACGATATCTCGGGCCCGGTCCCGGTGGAGAGCGCTGTCCGCGCAGCCCAAGAGGATGCCGTGATGCTCCTTCAAGCCCTGGGCCATGAGGTGGTCGAGGTGGCCTACCCGATCACCGAGATCGACACCTTCACCGAGAGCTACCGCGCCTTTTTCGCCGAGAAGACCCGGGCGATCGGACCCGCGATCACCCAAATGACCGGAAAGAGCGTGCTGGAATCCGGGCTTCTGACTCCGTGGATGGGTTCCTTCCTAGAGGCGGCGGCGGATTTCGACCCCACCGAAATGGCCACGCGCCGAAGCTTCCTCGACACCCTCCCCGAGGCTTTCGACCGGGCCCTCGACGGGCTCGACGTACTGCTCTCCCCCGTGAGCCCCGTTGCCTGCCCGCGCCTTGACGAGGCCAGCCCCCAGGACCTCTACAGCCACGAGGCCTTCGTGGCCCTAATGGGGCGACTGAAGTTCACCGGGCCGGTCAATTGGGGAGGCCACCCCGCCATGTCGGTGCCCCTGGGCTGGGACGCGGCACTCCCCATCGGGAGCCATTTCATCGCGGCCCGGGGGAACGACGCCGTTCTCTACGCCCTGGCCTACGAACTCGAGGAAGCGCGGCCCTGGGCCCAGCGCTGGGCCCCGCATTCCCTGGTCGCCGGCGGGCGTTAGCGAAAAACCGGAGCCGGCGGATAGGAATTTCAAAGGCCGAATCTACACCCTGGGCCACGATGTGGTCCGAGTCATACGCGGCGGCAGCGGAGCCATAGGCTGCACTTCGATGACCTCGACAAACTCATCACCGGTAGCCAGGAAACTGTGCGCGGCTTTGGCCGATTTTAAGCTGGGGTGCCACTCGTGCCACTTCCACGGTTGTGTCACGTAGTTGAACAGGTCTTCGGTAGAGATCGCGATTTCGATTTGGTTGTGGATGGATACTGGCATTCAATGCGCCCCTACCGGAAACCGGAAGCTTCCAGGATTTTTTACAACCTTGGCTCGTCACGCAAAGGGTCAAGAAAGCGATCATCCCCTGGCAGAATAATTCCCGGATCATGAATCTCAAGCGCCGTTTCCAGCCAGGTGAGCGCCTCGGACAAGGAGCTAACGGCCCGCTCCAGACCAAATTTGATCGTACGTCTGGAATTCAACATCGTCCGCAGCCCGGCCGGCCTCCAAGAGCCCGTTCACTATCTCGGCCACTCGCTCACCTGTCTCTAGTTTTCGTTCGAAGGAATGATAGTGGGTTGCCATTACGAAAATTCCATTTTCAAGCCTGCAAATTTCAAACGCGTCTTTAAGTGCAGACACATTCGTCGATG
>DUCT01000207.1 GCA_012959665.1 Myxococcales bacterium
CCAGCTCATCTCCCGGGGAGGGGGTCGCCGAAGCACTCAGCACCGCCAAGGCGATCAGGGCAACTCTCAATTGCATATAAAGGATCTCTCCGCTTGGAAGGAGGCCAGCGGAGCCATCATGGCATACGTGGCCCGTGGGCGGCACGGAGATTATTCTCGATTGACCGCATGCAGAGGCCGAAGAGCGCCGAAGTGGTTAGGATCTCTGGCCGTCAGGTGGGGGAGGAGAATCGGCGTGCGTAGGGCGATGTTGGCGATCGGAATCGGAGCGGGGATTCTCGTTTTCGGCGCGTTGGCCCTCGATGAGGGTGAATTAGTGACCCTCTCGACCGAGAAGGGGGGAAGGCTCTACTCAACTCAACTCTGGATCGTCGAAATCGATGGCCGAGAGTTCGTGCGCGCGAATCGGCCCAGTGCGCGTTGGCTGGCGCGGCTTCGCGCCAATCCCGCCGTGGGCTTGCGGCGTTCGGGAGCGGCCCATGCTGCGGCGGAGCCCTACTGGGCCCAGCCCATCGATGACCAGGCGTTGCGGGCCCGGGTGGATGCCGAGATCTTGAGAAAGTATCGCTTTGCCGATCGAACCTGGGGACGCTTCGCCGACAGAACAAAGGCGCAATTGGTCGAGTTGAGGCCTCGGGGAGATTCCTCTGCCGCCCCCCGCCAAGACCCCTCCGTGATCACCCACCAGACCGAAACCCTTTCACCTTCGGCGACTCCGCCCGCCCCTGCCGAGGGTGCCCCCGGGCGCGGGTCGGGAGCTTCGTCGTAGCCGCCCGCCGGCGAAAGTACCGGAGCGCCGGGCGCTCTCGGCCGGCGCGCGCCGAGCCCGAAGCCTCAATGGAGGCCGAAGTAGAAATCACCGCTTTGGCTGCGGGAGGAGACGGCGTTGCCCGACTGCCCGACGGTCTCGCGCTCTTCGTACCGCTCGCCGCCCCGGGAGACCGGGTTCGGATTCGCGTCACCGAACGGCACCGGCGTTTTGCCCGGGCCGAAATCAACGAAGTTCTGGTGGCTGGACCGGGGCGCTGCGCCCCTCGGTGTCCCGTTTTTGGGCGCTGCGGGGGGTGTGCTTGGCAGCACCTGGAGTACTCGGTTCAGGTGCAGGCCAAGCAGGCGATCCTGCGCGAGGCCCTCGTTCGCATCGGGGGCTGGGTCCTTGCTGACGAAATCCCCTTGACGCCTTCCCCGGCTCCCTATGGCTATCGAACTCGGGCCCGCCTACTCGTTGGTCGTGAGGGCATCGGCTATCGCCGCCAGGGATCTCACGCACTGTGTGCCATCGACGGTTGTCCCATCCTGGTTCCGTCACTGGACGCCGAAGTCGGCCGCCTCGCCGGGGCACGCTGTGTTTCCCCGGAGCCCGCCGAGCAAGGGGAATGGGAACTGGTCGCGGGCCAGGACGGCCGGGTGCGAAGCCATCCCGTAAAAAGCCATCCATCAAAAAGCCATCCCGTAAAAGGGGGCGGGCCGACGGAATTCGGAGCCGCCCGAGACCGGATTGAGTTGAGGGCGGGGCAGGATGCCCTGGCCGTTTCCGCCGGAACCTTCATCCAGGCGAATCTCGGTCTTCACGATGCACTTCACGCCGCTGTGCTGGATTCGGTGGGTAGGGGGCGGCATGCAATTGAACTCCATGCGGGCGCGGGCTTCTTCACACTGGCTCTGGCTCGTCGCTTCGAGGAAGTCGAGGCGATTGAGGTCGCTTCCAGTGCAGTCGCCGACCTTCGCGCCAATTTGCTCTCAGCGGGGTTGGAGCGGGTTCGCGTTGTCGAGGGCGACGTCGAAGAGGTTTTGAAGTCTCGGCTCGGGCCGAGGCCCGAGCTTGTTCTTCTCGACCCCCCGAGAGCGGGCCTTTCGCCCGGCGCACTCGAAAGCCTCGCAGAGCTTTCGGCGGCCCGGATCGTTTATCTGTCCTGCGACCCTGCGACGCTTGCTCGGGACAGCGCTCGCCTCAGGGAACGTGGGTACGCGCTGGAGAGTATCCAGGGTTTCGACTTGTTTCCCCAGACTCCGCACGTGGAAGCCTTAGCCGTCCTGACCCGGGGCGATGCCCCGGGTGGCTGAGCTAAGGCTGAATTAGGCCGTGTCGCAGGGCGTAGCGTACCAGCTCCGTGGCCTTGCGGACGCCCACTTTGCGCATGAGGCTCGTTCGGTGAGCTTCGACGGTCTTGGAGCTGATACCGAGTTGAACGGCGATCTGCTTGGCG
The DNA here is from genome assembly GCA_012959665.1 of Myxococcales bacterium. Lineage (GTDB taxonomy): Bacteria > Myxococcota_A > UBA9160 > UBA9160 > UBA4427 > JAZXM01. The sequence continues at coordinate 2,208 of DUCT01000207.1, forward strand.
GAAAGCCCATCGGCGATCAGGTGAAGCACCTCGCGTTCTCGACCCGAAAGAAGTGAGAACGGTCCCTCTTTGGACGATCCGGGATGCCGCATCTGTTCGACAATTTCCCGCGCGACGATGGGGCTGAAGTAGCTGCCGCCCCGCATGACCTCACGGATGGCCGTCACCACTTCGGTCGCTCGACCGTCCTTCAGCACATAGCCGTCGGCTCCGAGGGAGATGGCACTCTGGATGAACGACGGGTCACTGTGGACCGAGAGGAGGATGACCTTGATATCTGGATGGCTGGCCCTCAATTGTTCAAGGGTTTCTAGTCCGCCGAGCCGTGGCATGGAAATGTCCAGAACGACAACCTGCGGTTGATTCTGGGCGACTTGCTCGAGGACTTCTCGGCCATCTCCGGCTTCCCCTGAAATCTGGAGATCGCCTTCTCCTTCTAGGAGCCGTCGCAGGCCCTCGCGGACAATTCCGTGATCATCAGCGACAAGTATAGAAATCATGGCCATAGGCTAACGAATTTTCAGCGGATGTCTCCGTATTCCGCTTCTTTCACTGGGAAGAAAAAGTGGCGGAGTGGGTCCGGGACTTGGCTCTTTCAGGAGCGGAGGGGAGGGGATTAGGGGGCCTTCGAACTTCGAAAAGCGGGGGCATCCGGAGTATTTCAACCGTTTCGGTTGGACCCATGTGCCATTGCATGGGATATCCTGACGATCCGGTCCGGGAGTGGATTCCCGGTGCCCAGGGAGAGAGCATGTCGGCTCCGGAGAAATCGCCACCACCAGCCCGAGGCTCCCGAAAACCTATCGAGGACTTCAATTTCTTTCTCTATGTAGAAGGGCCTAGGGACGAGGACATCCTCCGGATTTGGGCTCGGCGAATCTCTCGCCCGCTCGCGCGGTGTTTAGAGTCTCGTGTGGTGATTCTGGGCGGTCGTCGTCCTGCCCGGGCCCGGGAGCACTTTCGCGCTGAGGGTGGAGGCAAACGACCCGGGCGGGGACTGGTTGTCCTGGACCGGGATCACCATGCTCCCGCAGAGCACTTTTCCAGTTTCGAATCGGGCTTGGAAGTTTTCACCTGGAAGCGCAGGCATATTGAGAGCTACTTGATGGTGCCGGCCGCGATCCGGCGATCCCTGGAGAGTGTGGTCGCCCCCCGGTTGCTCGATCGACTGATCGAGGACCACGTGCCCTCGCCGGGTGACGAAACAGCCTGCCGGATGGCCAACGCGAAGAAGATCTTGGGTGCCAAGGGCGAACTCGGGCGCTGTGCGGGTGGACGACTCTCACCCGCTCGGGTAGCCCGTTGCATGCGGATCGACGAGTTTCATCCCGATATCCTGGCCCTTTATGCGCGAATTCAGAGTGCCGTTGGGATTCCCGGGCCGCCCTCGGTCAGTCGACTGGGTCGTCATTTGCCCGAGTCGGAGCCGAGCTAGGGGCGCCGGGTCTGGTGCGGGCGATTCGGCAAGCCGGGTGGGTCGGCGTCAGAGCAGCGGAGGAGTTGGGGTGAGAGTACTGGCGCTGGACTTTGATGGGGTGATCAGCGATAGCGCCGTGGAGTCCTTCGTGGTGGCCTTGCGAACCATGGCCCGCCAAGATTCCCGGCCCGCTTGGGCCTCGTCCCTTTCGAGACTCGAGGGGGCTGATGCCGCGTGTGTTCGCGCGGATTCTCTTTACCGGGGCTTTCTGGAGTTGATGCCCCTGGGCAATCGGGCCGAGGACTTTTCCGTCGCCTTGAGTCTGCTGGAGGCTGGCGAGGTTGCGGATGATCAAGCCGGGTTCGACCGCTTCCGCGAGGGGATGGGCGCGGACTTCCTCACCGAGTTCCACGTTGCCTTTTACCGTGAGCGGGAGGCCCTGCGCGCCTTGGACCCGGTGGCGTGGCTCGGGCTGCTCGCGCCCTTCCACGAGTTTGTGGAGCTTCTTCATCGCCGTTCGGGGGATCGAATCCTGGCCCTGGCGACGGCCAAGGACCGGCCATCCGTCGATCTACTGCTGACCGCCTACGGCATCGCGAACCTCTTCCCCGAGGAATTGGTCATCGACAAGGAGGCGGGTCGATCAAAGCGGGCGCACCTTCTGCTATTGCGCGAAAGGCTGGGCGTGGAATTCGACCAGATCACTTTCATGGACGACAAACTGAATCATCTCGAAGATGTCTCGGGCCTCGGGGTGCAATGCGCTTTGGCGGGTTGGGGCTACAACGGCGAACGTGAGCGCCGCTTGGCCGATCAACGCGGTTTCCTTGTTTGCGATCGGGGGAGCGCGGAGGTCGACCTTTTTGGCACGGCCAGCGGCCAGTGACCGGGCCTCGGCCCTTGGAATTGTGCTTGGAGCGGGGGACCAGAGATTGTAGTCTGGCCGTGCGTCCGGAACTCCGGAGGCGGGCGATGGGGCCTTTATTTTGGACTCGAGGTCTCTTCCTGGTCCTTTGAGGCCCGGGATGGGAGAGGAGAGGGGGCGGCGTGGGAGAGAATGCATTGCGGATTCATACCGAGCGAACGCCGAACCCCGCCAGCGTCAAGTGGGTCGTTGGGCAGACGATTCTCGAAGGAGGACGGCCCCTGAGCTTTGAGCCGGGGACGTCCCCTGAGGTATCCCCGTTGGCCGCTGGAATTCTCTCCGTTCCAGGGGTGACGAGTGTGCTTCTCGGGGTTGAGGTCATCACGGTCAGCAAGGCCCAAGAAGTGGGCTGGCGAGAACTGGCACAGGCCGTGACCCAAGCGATCCAGGCCTGGGCGTCGTCGGGATTGCCCGCTCTGGGGCAGGCCTACGCCCCGCCCGCCGCGGCCTCGGATGACGCTGTGGAAGCACGGATTCGGACAATTCTCGAGGCTGAGATCGCCCCCTACGTGGAGCGGGACGGAGGTGAAATCGACCTCGTGAGCTTCAAAGATGGGGTGGTCGAGGTGGCCTTGCGGGGTGCCTGCGTGGGCTGCCCGAGTTCCACGGTGACTCTCAAGATGGGCGTCGAGGCGCGGCTTCGGGAGGAGATTCCCGAGGTGCTTTCCGTGATCGCCGTCTAAGCTCTGGGCCGCCCCAAGGCGTCCCTTTACTGGGCCGCGCCCGGGGGCCGATCGGAGCCGAGCAGACCCGGAAAATTGCGGGCGGGAAAGGCCGAAATTCATTGAGACCCAGGCGAGCAACTCGAAAAAGGGGTTCGAGTCCGAAGCGTTTTTCCCGCGCGAGTCGGCTTTCCCGGCGCGGCCAATTAACCCTGGCGGCTCTGGGCATCCCGATCGCCTTGGCGCTGTTTTTTTGGATCGCTGGGGCTCGGGTCGACGAACCCGGGGCGGGTCAAGGGGCGCCCCAGCCTGGTGCACCGGTTGTTGACCCACCGGCACCGCTTGTTATCGGCTTGCGGGCCGATCGCTCGGCGCCGGACGGTCTGTTGTTTCACCTTCCGGTGGGTCCCGACGACTACGCGGCCTTCCACCGACGGTCCACCGATGTGCTCTCCCGGGAGAATGGCGGCGAGCCCTCCCCGATCTTTCACGACTATGGAGACTACCGGGTCGAGTATTCGTTTGATGTAAAACTCACCGAGCACATTTTGCGGATTTTGAAGCGAGGCCGGGTCAAGCGCGGCCATGTCATCGCCCTGGACACTCGGACCGGTCGTGTGATTGCCTACGTTTCTACGGACCCTCTGGCTTTTCCTCCCGAGCGATCCTATCCCGCGGCGTCCTTGGTCAAGGTGGTGACCGCCGCTGCGGCGCTTCAGCACGCGCCCGACCGCGCCCGTCGCCCCTGCCTGTATAGCGGCAACCAGTACCGCTTGAGCCCCTCACGAGTGCATCGTCCGAAACGCGGGAACACGGCCTCCCTTGAGCGTGCGCTTGCCAGCTCGAACAATCAGTGTTTTGCCCAACTCGCCGTGGATACGGTGGGAAGCGAGGCTCTTCTCTCGTCCATGAAGGATTTCGGCTGGCTCGATTCACCGGCTCCGGGCCACGCCGCGGGCAGTGTGGATCGGGGCAAGAGCGATTACGACCTGGGACGCCTGGGTTGTGGGCTCGCCGGTTCCCGGATTACGCCGCTCCATGCCGTGCAACTCGCCGCGACCCTGGCCAATGGCGAGCAGATCGAACCCTGGTGGGTGGACCGGGTGGTGGATGGTCGCGGGCAGGGTCTTGCGTTGCCGGCTCGCAGCGATCCGCGTCGCGTCATTCCGACTGAAATGGCCGAAGAGCTGCGAGGCATGTTGGTGCGGACCACGACCCACGGGACCGCGCGCAGCGCCTTTCGGGATCGGCGTGGTCGGCCGAAGTTGAGAGATATCAAGGTGGCAGGCAAGACGGGCAATCTCACCGGGGCCGACCCCCATGGGCGGTACGAGTGGTTCGTTGGCGTTGCTCCCGCAGCCGATCCCACTGTCGCCATCGCGGTGCTGCAGCTCCAGAGCAATCTCTGGTGGTCCAAGTCGAGCGAGCTGGCGGCGGATGTTCTGAAGGAGATCTTCTGCGAACAGGGTCGCTGCCAGGCGCGCAACGCGGACCGCTTCACCGGCTCGCTTGGAATAGCGGCGGCCCCAGTGTTGCTGTCGGATCCTGAAACCCAGGGGGAGTAGCGCGCGGTTCTCCGGCGGTGGAGATTTATCCGATGATGCGGCTGGGACCGCCGCCGCCGGGCTGCCCGGGAACGACGATTCGCGATGCTTCTTGGCGCTGCATCTCCCGGGCCTGTTCGATCAGTTGATCCACCGCGGCGTTGACGGCTTCGGGAAACTTTTCGAATGCTTCGGTGAGAGTCTGGGCTTGGATGGGAGCCTGGACGGGAAGCGGTCCGCGTTGGGACATCAGCGTGGTTTCGCCGATGAAGAGGGTCTCTCGCTCGGTGTCCTCGCTGCCGTCCTCGTGGACCGGTGTCAGCCGCCGAATAGAGGCGACCTTGAGGTCGGAGTAGGTTTCCTCGCGATAGAGGTTGGTGGTATCGACTTGAATCTCGCCCACGGTCGGTTGGTCACTCACGCTAGTCGTCCCTCATCTGGTAGGTGTTTTGTCGCGATTCCCGGGCCCGTCATGCACGCTGGAATCCCATTGCGGTCGCCCGGCGCTGGAGGTACCGGAATCACCGGACCGTTTCCCACGGCGGGCGGCCATGGTCGCAGTAATGTCGGCGATTTTCAATCGAACGGTGCTCGCGTCCCCCTCGGGACTTCTCACCCTCCGCCGCCCTCACCCAAATCGCCGCGATCGAGATGGGTACGTGGAGACGGGTATGTGGAGATGGGGGCGTGGCAAATGAGTGCTCGGCATTCGGCCCCAAGGTATTCGATCGGGCGCGTAGGCTTAAAGCGGGCCGGTGGACGGGAGACTGGCCGCTCTCCGAGACGGAGGTCCTTTGAGCGCTCCTCTAGGAGAAGACTCGTCGGGGCGGAGCGCGCAAATCACAAAACCAAAGGGGTCTGGAAAAAAGAGGGCCTCAAGCGGAGCTCTTACCTCAGGCAGCGCTCTTATATAGAGGAGCCCCGCGACCCGGGGGGTGGCCGACCGCCTCGTCGGCTACAGGGTCGACTTTTTGGCGTCCTTGCGCTGTTGCTTCCGCCGCCGGGTTCTCTGCTTGTTTTGCCGCTTTCGAATTTTCTGCTTGCTCTTGCTTCGCGCCATGCCGTCCTCCTGTATTCCAGCCCCTTATGGGTCGGTTTCTCCCGCTTGTCGCTGCCCCGGGGAAGAGAAGCCCTTCGTGGGGAGGGCGGAGCCTATCGGAGACAGGCGGCTCCGTCGAGAAGGCCCTCAATCCGGGGATTCGAGTCTTTGCCCCTCGGCGTCTCGGCCGCGAGCCCAAGGCGGGATTCCGTTCTCCCGGGGAAGTCTGCCTTTCGGAGACTACTCAGACCGCTGGGATTCAGCGATTTCGACGGGTACGCGGATGCTGGTGGCTGCTCCGGGATCCACATCCACAGGGACATCCACAGGGACATCCACTGGGACATCCACAGGGACATCCACTGGGACATTCACACGGACATTCACACGGACATCCACTGGGCCAGTGGAGGAGGGGCGGGTATCCCGGGCCGATTTCGAGCCTGGGCGCCCGGTTGCGTCCGCGGGCGGTCCGGCGGACCAGAGGTTGACGACGCCATTCAGTTCGGTTCGGGTCTCGGGGCTCATGGGGTGATCGAAGACCAGTGTGACGCTCTGGCAATCCGGGCTGGGCCCGCTGCCCGAGCGGGTGACCCGGCCGGCGAGGGTCAGGGGCCTGCTGGCTGTGGTGGTCTCCGGCAGTGTGAGCTCGAGTTCGTTTCCGGTTTTGAGCTTCGGGGAGGCGAGAAGTCGACAACTTCGGTTGGAAATTTCCATGAGGGTGGCGGCCAGCTCTGTGGGATCCGAACCGCCGGTCGATAGGGCCACGGGTGATCCCACGACGATCCGCGCCCCGCACCGGCGCTCTTTGCCGCGGTAGGTGGCCCGATGAATCAGCGGCTGCCAGACTTCGTCCTTGCCGGGCAGGCCGACGAGCAAGTCGTATCCCCTGCGGTGGAGCATGCGCCGCATGGCGCTTGAGTTCTCGTGGACTCCGATAATTCGAACCGGGCGACCGGATGAGGCCTCGGGAGGGGAGCCGCGACGCACCAGCTGGGCGCAACGCGATGTGGTGATGAGTAGTTCCGACGGAGGGGAAAGCTTTCCCACGACCTGTTGGCCCCGGATGCGCGTATGTTCGAGCCCAAGAGCATCGAGGATACGCGCGACGTTGGAGAGTTCCCCGTCGTCGAGGAGCAGGATTCGGTTGGTTTGAGGCATTTCGATGACCCCCGAGTGTGGACGCAGCGCGCCTATCTATGTGTTCGTCCAATGGGGCCTTTTGCTAAAGGAAATCAGTTGGAATTTCTGCGATGAAATTTCAATTCATCCAACGCGCGGCGCCAATCGCTGCCAAATTGTTGGCCCCGTGGCACAGGATCGCTGCGTGAGTGCTGCCAGTGCCCAGGGTGAGGGCGCCGAGATAGAGGCCGAGAACCACCGCCGCTGCGCCTTGGGCAAAATCCAGGTGAATGGCCCCGAAGAGCAGCGAGGAGAGGACGAGGGCCGTTCCAGTCCCCAGGCTCGATTTGAGGCGCCCAAGGAGGAGGCCGCGAAAAAGAAGTTCTTCAGCCAAGGCGGGGGCGAGGGCCAGTGCAAGGACGGCGGCAAGGAGCTCGGGCCCCGAGGCCTGGGCGAGGAGCGAATCGATTCGGGCGATCCTGCTTCCCGCCTGGGCTCCGGTTGTCCCAGGGACGAGCCTCAGTAAATGGCTCAGAGCCAGCATGCCGCCGATCGCCCCGGCCAGTCTCCAGCCCGGGAGCGGTCGCTCGGGGGGATCCATCTGGAGAAGGGTCGCCCGGGACAAGGAATTGCCCGCGGTGAGCGCCCAAGTGAAGCCCATAAGACCGAGGGCGCTGGAGAGCGCCACCCCGCACAGGCCGCTCATCGAGTCGGCGGCGAAGCCCACGGTCGCCAGCCCAATCCCCCCAGTCCCGACTCCGAAGGCGATCAGGAACTCGGCCCTGGGCTGGAGTCCGGCTTTCTTCACCCGGGGAGGGTATCGGGCCTGCTAGCCTGTTGCTGTGAATGATGCAGGCTTGACGTCATCGCTGCTGGTCGCCATGCCACAGCTCCAGGATCCAAATTTTTGCCGCACGGTGCTTCTCATGATCGAGCATGAGAGGAGCGCGAGTTTTGGTCTCGTGCTCAACCGCCCCGCCGAGCTTCGGCTTTCGGACGTCTTCAGTAGTCTCCAGTCCGAATGGCACGGAGACCCCGGGGCGACCGCGGCTTGGGGGGGGCCAGTGGAGCCCGGTTCGGGTTGGATGCTCCTGGGCGATTCGCCGTCCCTTTCCTTCGATGAGGATCAGATAAACTCGGTGCTCGAAGGCGTGCGTTTTGGTGGATCGATGGACGTGTTCAAGCGGGTTGCGGAAGCTCCCCCCGCTGCACTGCGGTTTTTTTTGGGGTATTCGGGGTGGGGGCCCGGGCAGTTGGAGTTCGAAATCGCCCAGGGAGCTTGGCTTTCTGCCGAGGCGGCTTCCGAGATCATTTTCGAGGTCCCGGCGGAGGAAATGTGGGAGCACGTTGTCCGGGGAATGGGAATTGAGCCGAGTTCGCTGGTCTCGACGACGGGAGTGCACTGATGGCCGAAGCGCACAAATACGAGGTTCGCTGTCCGAGTTGTGATGTCAGCTTTCCGCCGGAGACCCGGCGCTGCCTGCACTGCGGGGGTCGCACTGGGCCCGCTCGCTTTCAAGTCGCCGGCCTGCCCCCCGAACTTCTTACGCGCGACCGAGCTTCCGAGAGAGACTCATCGGCGCCGTTCGATGGCGAGAGGAGTGCCCTGCCCATGGGCGACCCGGAACCGGGCAAGACGCTCGGGGGCTGGCTGAAAGCCGGGGGAAGCTTGGTATGGATTGGTCTGGCCGTGGTTTTCGCGCTCATGCGCGCGTGTGGTGGGGGCTGACCCGGGCTTTGAGCGCGTGTTTCCTGGGGGCTGCTGGAGGGTCACTGCTCACTGGATCACGACCGGCTTATCACGACCCGCTTATCACGACCCGCCGAGTATCTACTAGCCAATCATTGCTCGCGAAGCGCGACTCACTAATGAATATCTCTAATAGTCAATGTGGAAAGAGGAGTTGAGATGAAGGTGAGAGCGGCGATAGCGGTTGCGGCGGGAGAGCCGTTGGTGGTCGACGAGATCGATCTCGAGGGTCCCGGTCCCGGCGAGTGTTTGGTGCGCCTGGCGGCTACCGGGGTTTGCCATACCGATGCGTTCACACTCTCTGGAGACGATCCCGAAGGGCTTTTCCCGGCGGTGTTGGGCCACGAGGGCGCGGGCGTCGTGGAAGAAGTGGGGCCGGGGGTGAAGTCTCTGGGGGTCGGCGACCACGTAATTCCTCTTTACACCCCCGAGTGTCGGCAGTGCAAGTTCTGTCTCTCGGGAAAGACGAATCTCTGTGGAGCGATTCGCGAAACCCAGGGGCGTGGTCTGATGCCCGATGGGACAAGTCGCATTTCCTACCGGGGACAAAAAATTCACCACTACATGGGGACCTCAACCTTTGCGGAGTACACGGTGGTCCCCGAGATCGCCCTGGCGAAGGTGCGAAAGGATGCGCCCCTCGACAAGATTTGCCTGCTTGGCTGCGGTGTGACGACGGGGATTGGTGCGGTGCTCCACACCGCGAAGGTCGAACCCGGGGCATCGGTGGCGGTGTTTGGCCTGGGCGGGATTGGACTCTCGGTGATCCAGGGCGCGGTGATGGCTGGAGCGGATCGCATTATCGCAGTAGACCTCAACGAGAAAAAATTCCCCCTCGCCGAACAATTCGGAGCCACCGATTTCGTCAACCCCGGGGCGGTGGAGGATGCCGAGGCGGCCATTATCGAAATGACGGACGGAGGGGTCGACTATTCCTTCGAGTGCATCGGAAACGTCGAGACCATGGGTACGGCTCTGCGGTGTTGCCATAAAGGATGGGGGGAGTCCATCATTATCGGCGTGGCGGGTGCGGGCGCCGAGATCCATGCGCGCCCCTTTCTTCTCGTGACAGGTCGTTCGTGGCGGGGGACGGCATTCGGAGGAACACGGGGGCGCACCCAGCTCCCCGGCTTTGTTGATCGCTACATGGCCGGGCGGATCCAGCTGGACGAGATGGTGAGCCGAACCCTGCCCCTGGAAGAGATCAACACCGCTTTGACCCTGATGCACGACGGCGAGGTGATCCGGAGCGTGATTCTCTACTAGGGAATCGGTCGTCCGCCGGGCCTTGGCGGCTTTTCCAGATTTCGGCGGGGCCCGATGTTCTCAAATTGGGCTCATTCTCCGCCGCGAGTCCTTGCGCTCCTGGGCCGACCCCGGCACTGGTGTGTGATGGAGGCGAGACGCCAGGAGTCAGAGGCGCCCCGGATCGTGTGGGGGAGGAGCGCTGGTATGCGAGCGCTCCGCGCGTGCGTCGAGCGCGTGGCGCCCAGCGATTGCAGTGTTCTCCTCACCGGCGAGACGGGGACGGGGAAGGGCGAGGTCGCCCGGTCCCTTCACAGGGGATCGCCTCGGGCCACAGCCCCGTTCGTCCATGTGAATTGCGCAGCGCTCTCGCCGAGCGTGATCGAGAGCGAACTCTTCGGACACGAGCGCGGTGCTTTCACCGATGCGTCGATTCGCCGGTCGGGTTGCTTTGAGAGGGCGGAGGGCGGAACACTTTTCCTGGACGAGGTGGCGGAATTGGCCGCCGACCTGCAGGCCAAGCTGCTGAGGGTGTTGCATGATCGCCGCTATGAGCGGGTTGGGGGAAGCGTCCCCCTGGCCATGGGGGCGCGGGTGGTGGCCGCCACGAATCGCTCTCTCCAGGCTGAGGTGATCGCGGGACGCTTTCGGTCGGATCTCTACTACCGGCTGGCTGTTGTCGAGCTTGAAATCCCCCCCCTCCGCCAGCGTCTGGAAGACCTCGAGGCGCTGATTCATGAGATTGGTCGCGGCTTGGCGGGTCGCTTGGGAGTTGAGGTCAGAACGCCAACGGACTGCGCTCGCCAAGTGCTGGGGCGCCATGAGTGGCCGGGTAATGTGCGCGAGTTGATGAACCTGCTCGAGCGCGTTGCGATTTGCTGGCCCGAACGCCCCTTTGATCGCTCAGTGGCGCTTCTTGCCCTCGGCACGGGGGCAGATTCTGGCGAGGGAGGGCCCTTTTTTAGTCCCTCTCTCAGTTCTTCTGTCCGCTCTCCTCTCGGTTTCTCGCCCAGCCCTTCTCCCAGCCCTTTGCCCCTCAGCCCCTCTCCACTCAGCCCCTCTCCACTCAGCCCCTCTCCCCTCAGCCCCTCTCCCCTCAGCCCCTCTCCCCTCAGCCCCTCGCCACCCACCCCTCCTTTACTCAGC
>DUCT01000208.1 GCA_012959665.1 Myxococcales bacterium
CCGTCGGGGAAAATCACTTCGCCCGCGATGCCATCATTATCCAGCACCTGGATCCGCATATCGTGGTCCCAAGCCCCACTGAGCTGGTCCCCGCATCCCTTGCGCCACTCCTCGTTGATATCCGCCACCAGGAATCTTCGGGCGGCCTCTTCGGTGGCCGCGATCTGGATCGGGAGAGCCGCGTCGAATGCGTCTCGATGACCGGGGTCCAGGTAATCGCGGTATCGCTCGGGGGGGAGCCCCGCGTGGCAATCGGAGGAGATAACGAGGTAGCGGTCCATGGGATCCTTCCTTCGGCCGGTTCAAGACCAGCGCGTCCAATCAGTTGGCGGGGGTAGAATAAAACTGACGCACCCAGCGACGAAACTCGCCGAGAAGCTTATCAGCCTCACAGAAAACCGGGTTGGGGCGGTGAATCTTGTTGGCCCAGATACGTACATCGTCGGACAAGCCGCCTGTAATGCCGTCAAACCACTCCTCGCCCGCCGTATCCACCATATTTTTGGTGGCCGTCATGGCCCAACGCGAGATCGTCCTATGCCGATCAATGGGCGAGGTGGAGGAAAACATATACAGGCCAGCGCCCGGGATTCCCCGACTCTCGACGCTTGACATCCCGATGCACCAGCTGTCTCGCAGCAGTTCCATTTTGAATGTCCCAAGGGGTGTTTCCTGCTCGCTATAGCTCACCGCGTGCATGAAACGGCCGTCCTCACCGAACTCGATCTCGGTGTCGGGAATTCCCATGCTGCTGTGAACCACCTCGAAATGCACAGGGTCGAGATTGTTCTCCGCCATGTCCTGCATGTGGATCGGGACTTCGATCTCGAATGTACGCGGTTCGGCCCACTCGGGATCGCTCAGTTGCGGAATTTCCGGCACCTCCCAATCCGGCCCCTGCTCTTCGGCGTGATGCCAGGCAAAGATCATTCCGTTGCGCTCACAAACTTCCCACGCCCGCACCTGCGCCTTGGCGGGAATGCGATCGCAATAGGGAATCTTCACGCAATCACCACTCTCCCCTTCGTACTGCCAGGCGTGGAACGGGCAGCGAATCGTTTCGCCGACGACGCGTCCCCCCTCGGCGAGATGAGCGCCCAAATGCGCACAATAGGCCGAGAGCACCCGGGCCTGGCCCGTGCGGGTTCGGAAGAGAACCATCTCCTCTCCGAAATAGTAGATGCGGCGAACCTCGCCCGGGCCAATATCGCTGCTCCAGGCCACCGCGAACCAACCGTTGGGAATTCCGGGAACGATGTCTTGATCCATCTCTCTCTATTTCTCCATTGAATCGGTCAGAAAACGGGCGGCCACAACGGCGTGCTCGCGAAGCGGGTAGGCATCGAGATTCGCCCAGTTGAACATCAGCACGTAAAAAGCCCCCATGATCATTTCGGTGAGTGCATCGGCGCCATAGCGGTCGGTGAGGTCGCCGGCTTCGAGACCGTCCGCCACCAGACCCCCGAACGCTTCGTGGAGCTGACGCGCTTGCTCGTGTTCCCGTCCCGACTCGTGGGCGATGTGCACCATCTCGGTCAACAGTTCCCGGTGCATGGGCCCGGCTTCGTCGGCGTTGTCCGCAATGCGGGCAAAGAAGGCGTGGATCTTTTCGCGAGTCGACGCCGGGAGTTTGCGGACCGCTTCGATGTCGAGCAGCAGTTGCCCCAAGGAGGCCTGGGCGATCTCGCGCAACAGGTGACGCCGGGAGGGGAAGTAATTAAAGAAGGTCTTCTGGGCCACGTCGGCCCGCTCACAAATATCCTGAATCGTGGTGGCCTGGATGCCCCGGGCATCGAAGAGCGCGACCCCCGCCTCCCGAATTCGGGCGCGCACCTCGAGCTTGCGCCGCTCGCGCCGGCCGAGTTCGACCCCCTGAGCTTTTTCGGCATTCTCCACAGGAGGAACCTCTACCACAAATTTACAGTCGAGTGCAAGATTACACATAACTGCACTCTGTCGATCCAAAATCGCTCCCCCGTGGGACCAGGGGCGATTCTAGAACCCCGCGCCCGCCTTCACTCTGAGGACTAGAACTTCGCCTCCAGCCCGAGAGAGACCACGACTGCGTTGTAGTCGTCCAGGCTCGTCGAGTCCTGATTGAAGCTCAGGTACCGAAGTGCGCCGTTGACCGTGAAGTCCTCGCTGACGGCATAACTGCCCGACAGGGACGCGTTGTGCCCGGTGTTCTGGACACTC
>DUCT01000209.1 GCA_012959665.1 Myxococcales bacterium
CACTGATATAGGCGCCGTCCGAGGGGATTTGAGTCGCACGGGGTCGGATGGAAAGTGGCCCCTGGAAGCCGCGCTTCCAGGGGCAGGGCCGGATCTTCGTCCCGCTTCGCTCAATGGGTCGATTGCTAGGCGATTTTCGTATTCAAGCCCGCATCTCCCAGAGCCGGTACGGACCCGGCCTTGATTCCACGTTTTGTGCGATCCCTTTTTTTGACTTTGCGTTTTCGTTTTCGTTTCGTGATCCTGCGCGCATTGTTCACGGGTGATGGCTCGGATCACGAAGGCCTTGTAGTAAGTGCTTGTAGTAAGTGCTTGTAGTAAGTGCTTGTAGTAAGTCCTTGTAGTAAGAGCTTGTTCTTGTTGTTGACTCGCTGTTGATATCTCGCGAACCTATTTTGATTGCCCGCGCTTTTGATTCGTCAATTTTGGGTATCTTGTATTCCCCAATTATTTATTTTTTTTGGAGATCGCGGAGTCCCAAGAGCGGCTCTTTCGGGGGACGACGGGGTGAGGGTCGAAACCCTCCTCGCGTCAGCCCGCTGATCGCCGCAGACCCTATAAAACGATTGTGCAAAAAAACGCGACTTCCGGGGAAATAAATAAGCGTGCCGGCCCGCGAGCGGGGAAAAGGAAGCGCCCAATGGCCTCTATCACTTTGAATTAGAAAGCATTTTTTCGAGAGCACGTCTTCCAAAAGAAATTCATGTTCTCCATGAAGGGATGGTTTTTAAAATGCGGAAGACCGAGGCCATCGCGGGGCCATTGCTGATCGGCGCAGTCTTCCTCGCGATCTCGTGCCTGGGCGCGGCCAGTTTGCTGTCCCAATCCTTCGATCGGGGGGCGTATCGGTTCCGACAAATGGCTTCGGAGCTTGGGGTAGACCCTGTGCAACCGCTGGGCAGGCCCGCGGCGGATGGGCAGAGACCGAATGCCGATGCCCGGTCTGTGCCGCGGATCCAGGGGGCTCCGTGGCGGGGAGGCGAAGCGGCGAAAGTGGTCATCGTGGAGTGGTCGGATTTCCAGTGTCCCTTCTGCACTCGGGTCAACGGAACCCTCCGTCAGGTCGAAGCTGCGTACGGGGACCGTGTGGCGCTGGTCTTCAAGCATCTTCCACTGCCCATGCATCCGGGTGCGCCCGCAGCCCACGCTGCAGCCGAGGCGGCCCATGGTCAGGGGCAGTTCTGGGCGATGCACGACAAAATCTTTGCGAACCCTCACGATGTGGAGACAGCCACCCTCGTGGGCTACGCCGAGGAAATTGGGCTGGATATGGAGCGTTTCCGGCGAGATTGGGTCTCGGACTCCGTGCGGGCTCGAATTCGCGCGGATGCCGAGGAGGCCAAGGCGCTGGGCGTCACCGGAACGCCGTCCTTCTTTGTCAACGGGCGATTCCTCTCGGGTGCCCAGCCCATTGGGTCCTTCAAGCGCCTGATCGATGAGGAACTGAGCGCCACCCGCTGAGGGGCAGACGGGCCCCGGATGCACGCGCTGGGTTACTCTTGGCTCCAATGCCGATTCGCGCCATCAGTTTTGATCTCTTTGATACGCTCGTCGATCTCCTGACCGAAACCATTCCCCGGGTGGAGTATTGCGGACACACGGTGCCCGGGATGCTGAGCCAACTGCATGTTCTGGTTGCTCGAAAAAACCCGGTGGATTTCGATGAGTTCTTGCGGGTCATGAAACAGGTCGATGGAGATTTTCGCCAGAGCCACTATGCCCATCATCGCGAGTTGACCACCCGGGAGCGCTTCGAGACCCTTCTCCGTCGGCTGGGGAGCGTCGATGGCGAACTCGTGACGGCGATGGTCGACACTCACATGGGTGGGTTGTACGAGCAAGTCGAGTTCGTGGAGCACCACCGAGCCGTGCTTTCCGAACTCAAAGACAACTTTCGCCTGGCGGTCTGCTCCAATTTTAGCCACTCGGAAACCGCGCATCGCGTGCTCCGGTCCGCCGGCTTGGATGACTTGATGGACGCCATCCTGATTTCCGATGCGGTGGGAATCCGGAAACCGGCGGCAAAAATTTTCCGGGACACCCTGGAGGCTCTCGACGTGGAGCCCGGGGAGTTGCTCCACGTGGGTGATAGCCTGGGGGCAGACGTGGCTGGGGCGGCGGCTCTGGGGATTCGCACGGTCTGGATCGTTCGTCGAGTTCAGGATCCGGAGGCCGCCCTTCGGGCGCAGCCCGATTTGTCTCCCGACTATCAAATCGCCGATCTGGCCGAGATTCCGTTACTCCTTCGCTCGTTGGGTTCCGGGTCGTGAACCTGATCCTGTTGCTCGAGGAAGACTGGATCGAGAGCGACCACCGGGTTCGCCTGCTCGGGCGTCGCCGCCGGCACGTCCTGAATGTCCACCGCGCAGGACTGGGCGATGAGTTGAGAGTGGGGCGCCTCGGCGGCGCCGTGGGCTACGGCCGAATCGTTCACATCGATGAAAGCGCTTTGGAAATGGAAGTTCGTCTGGAGGCGGATCCTCCTCCCCCCCTGGCCGTTTCCCTCGTCCTTGCCTTGCCGCGCCCCCCGGTCCTGGGAAGGGTGCTGATCTCGGTCACCTCCATGGGGGTCAAGCGAATCATTCTTCTCAACGCGGGCGGCGTAGAGAAGAGTTTCTGGCAGAGCCGCGCGCTGGCTGAAGAATCTATTTTTGAGCAATGCCTGCTCGGCCTTGAGCAGGCCCGGGATACGCAGATGCCCCAGGTGCTCCTGCGGAAACGCTTCATGCCCTTCGTCGAAGATGAACTGAAAGGTTTGATTGCCGGAGGTCAGGGCTTCGTGGCCGAGCCCGCGGCCGCATCCACACCCGCATCCACACCCGCATCCACACCCGCATCCACACCCGCATCCACACCGACAGGTCTGCGGACACCCTCGTTCCCGGGGCAAAAGGTCGGGCCGGCGCTTCTCGCCGTGGGTCCGGAGAGTGGCTGGAACTCCCACGAACTGGGCTGCCTGGAAAGCGCGGGACTAGAGCGAATCAGCTTGGGAGTTCGGCCTCTTCGGGTGGAGACCATTTTGCCCGCGCTTCTCTCCCGTTTCACCTGAGATGTGAAATTCGATTTCGGGCGGTTCCGCGGGATCGACTGCACCGGCGATCAATGCGAAATGGCCGAGAAGGAGCAGGCTGTAAACCCCGGCCAGGGAGTAGAGGCCGATGCGGGCGAGCCGGAAATTCTTGTGGATCAGCAGCACGATCAGCCAGATTCCTACAACGATGCACTTCTGCAGCAGGAACGCCCCCTCGCCAATCTCCAGCACAGACGCCATGAGGGGGTTTGCCTCGATGCCTCCGCGCTGTAACCAGAGCAGTGTAAAGAGCGCATCCAATATATTGAGAATGAATATGACGAGGAGAAGCGCGACTTCCCCAGGCGTGAAGGTGTCCACATAGGTTCGCTCGGTCTCGCCGTCGCGCCGACCGGTTCGCCGCCGTCCGCGCCCGAGAAAAAAGGAAAGGGCCTGGGTCGGTTGGCGGCGTCGGTCTCCGCCCAAGCGACGTTCCGTATCGCTTGCAAGGATCGCCGAAGTCCCTGGGGTCGGGGTCGATGTATTGCTATCGCCGGTCTTCACAGCCATCTCGATCGGTTTCCCCTCGGCCCCCACGGCTCTCATTGCGGATATTTCCCTGCTGGGGTCGCGCGTGTGGACGGCGTAATTCTCCCTCCCGTATCGGTCGTTTTGGGCCGGTACGGGAGGGGATTCTGCGCGTTCTGGCCGGCCGGATCGGGGTGGGTCGGACCACCAAACGACCCGAGGGGGCCTCTCAGGCTGATTCGAACAGCGAAGCGAGCCCCTGGCCCCCGCCAATGCACATGGTGACAATTCCGTAGCGCTTGCCCTGACGTTTGAGTTGGCGAAGAAGCAGCCCGGTCATGCGAGAGCCCGTCATGCCGAAGGGGTGGCCGATTGAGATGCTGCCGCCGCTGGGATTGAGCTTCTCCGAGGGAATTCCCAGCTCGCGTTGGCAGTAGAGGAGCTGGGAGGCGAAGGCTTCGTTGATCTCCACGATATCGATATCGTCGATGGTCAGGCCGTGTCGTTTCAAGAGTTTCGGAACGGCAAAGACCGGCCCGATCCCCATTTCCTCGGGCCCGCAGCCGGCCACGGCCGTACCCCGGTAAATGCCCAAGGGCTCAATCCCCAGGGCGTTGGCTCGGTCGGCGGACATGAGAACCGTGGAGGACGCACCGTCGGAGAGCTGGGAGGCGTTGCCCGCGGTGATCGTTCCCCCCTCGGCGGCGGGCTTGAAAACCGGCTGCAGCGAACTCAGCCCTTCCAGGGTTGTTTCGCGTCGGCTGCATTCATCGGCATCGACCGTGAAATCTTCGTCGTAAGGATCCTCGCCTTTCTTCATCACCGAGCGCGTTACCTTCATGGGCGTGATTTCTTCGGCGATGAAACCGGCATCCACCGCCGCTGCATACCGTTGTTGGCTGGTGAGGGCGATAGCGTCCTGGTCTTCCCGGGAAACCCCGTAACGCTCGGCGACGATCTCCGCCGTCAGGCCCATGGGAAAGTAGAGGCCCGGGAAGCGTTTTTGGGCCGCGGCATTGGCGAGCCGGGTCGTGTTCTGGCTGCCGTCCTGCATCATGGTGATGGTTTCCACCCCAGCCCCGATGGCGACGTCCGCGCCCTCGTTGATAATCGAGTGGGCGGCCATCATGACGGCCTGTGAGCCCGAGGAGCAGAAGCGGTTGACCGTGGTGGCGGCGACTTCTTTCGGAAGGCCCGCGGCCATGGCGGCGATGCGCGCGGTGTTCATGCCCTGGCAGCCTTCGGGGAAGCCCGTGCCCACGATCACGTCCTCGATTTCGGCGGGATCGAGGTTGGGGACGCTGGTCACGGCCTCGCGCAGGGTGTGGGCCAGGTAGTCGACGGGTTCGGTTGTGTTGAACGAGCCGCGCTTCGCCTTGGTAAGGCCGGTGCGCAAGCTTTGAACGATGACTGCTTCTCGGGCCATGACTTCCTCCGGTGGAATTGGGGTAGGGGGATCGGTGAATTTTCTGAGCGTAGGACGCTATCGCATTCCTCGAAGGTTGCCGCTGGGTATCGCCCTCGGATTCGTGGGCCGTTGGGCCGATCAGGGCGCCGGCGGCCTGCGTTCCCACCAGCCTCGGGCGCGTTCGAGTTGGCCGGCGAGTTGGAAGAGTCGCCCCTCGTCGCCCAGGCGCCCAGCGAATTGGATGCCAATGGGGAGTCCGGCTTGGTTCCAGTACAGGGGAACCGACATGGCGGGGTGCCCCGAGGCGTTGAAGACCTGGGTGTACCCAATAGACGTGAGGAGCGCGGTGACCAAGCCGGGCAGGTCCGGATTGGAGAGGGCCGGTACCCCAAGCTTTTCAGGTGGCGCCCCCATTGTGGGCGAGAGGATCATGTCGAAGCCCTGGAGGAAATTTTCGACAGTCCGGCCGATGGCGTGAATGCCTCGAATCGCCCGGGCATAGTCGGCGGCGCTCCGCTCCCGGGCCCCCTGGACACTGATCCAGGTGAAGGGTTCGACGTCATCGGGCTGCAGCGGTCGCCCAAGCGCGGCGGCTCGGTCCTCCAGCAGGCTGGTGACGTTTCCGCCCATGATGGCCTGGCTCGCCGCGCCGAGCCCTTCGCTGTCGACCTCGAGACGAGTGGCCTCCACCCGGTGGCCCAGGGATTCGCAGAGCGCTGCGGCGTCCTCCGCGGCTTTGCGGCAGTCCGGGTGGGTGGGGAGCCCGTTGAAGGTCTCGGTCAGCAACGCGATGCGAAGTGACTCGGGTTCGCGCTCCAGTTCCTGGAGGTAGGGGCGCGCTTTGGCGGGGGCCGGGTAGGGGGCGCCGATATCGGCTCCGTCGGTGGCATCGAGCAGTGCCGCGTTGTCTCGGACCGAGCGCGACACGGCGTGCATGGTGGACATTCCGCTCCACCCCTCCCCCACATCGGGGCCGAAGGGCATGCGACCCCGGCTGGGTTTCAAGCCAAAGAGACCGCAGCACGCGGCGGGAATTCGAATCGAGCCGCCCCCATCGCTGGCGTGGGCAATCGGGAGAATGCCCGCGGCCACCGCCGCCGAAGCGCCCCCGGACGAGCCCCCGGCTACATGCTCGAGGTTCCACGGGTTGCGGGTTTGGCCGAAGAGAATCGATTCGGTCGTGGTGGTCAGGCCGAATTCGGGCGAGGCCGATTTACCGAAGATCACCAGGCCCGCGCGTTTATAGCGGCGTACGAGTTCGCTGTCGTGATCGGGCACATGGTCGGCGAAGAGTCGGCAGCCATGGGTTGTGCGCACGCCTCCGTAGTTCAGCGCGAGATCTTTGAGCAGAAACGGAACGCCACGGAAAGGACCCTCGGGCAGCCCGGCATTGAGGGTTGCCCGAGCCTCATCGAGCATGGGGATAACGACGGCATTGAGCACCGGGTTCAGTTGCTCCATCCGGATGATGGCCTCGTCCAGAAGCTCCTCGGGAGAGACCTCGCCCCGGGCCACCCGTTCGGCCAGACCCATGGCGTCGTAGGCCGCGTAATCGGAGAATCCCATGGTTTCCTTACCTCCTTTTTTTTGGGGGAGGGGTCAATCGCTCCACGCTCCCGGCGCAATCGTGACGAAAAGTCTAAGGGATACCGAAGCGAATCGAGGACCGCCTGGGGTCCGCCGGCCGCTCATCCCGAGCCGAGGGTCCGGATCAAGAACCAGTAGAGGCCCGTGGCGAAGACTGCGCCCGAGGCGAATTCGGCAAAGAGACGGTGAGGCGCTCCGTTCGCGGTTCGCCTTAGCAAGGCAAGCACCGGCCAGATCAAAGCGACCACCGCCAACTGACCCACTTCAACGCCGAGGTTGAAGCCCAGCAGTGCGCTGGCCAGTCGGTCCGAGGGAAGCTGCATTTCGGCGAGGATGCCCGCAAATCCGAAGCCGTGAACGAGCCCAAAGGCGAAGGCCAGGGCGACCCGGTGAAGGCCGGTGTCCGGAGATCGGCGAAGAAGTTCGAAATGGCTCGCCATGAAGACCGCGAGGCCCACCAGGGTGAGGACTGCCAGGGAGCCGAAGCCGGCGGCGGCGAGACCCGCCATGACGAGCAGGGCAAGCACCGCGACCCGGGGGATTCCTCGCCCGCGTCCGCCGAGGCTCCAACCGTTTTCCAGGGCGATCAGGGCGACGGAGAATCCGATCAGGGCCTCAATGGGGGCCGCTTCCGCTTGTACCCAGCCCAAAACGGCGAGTGCCAGGGTGAGGCTGTGGGCCACGGTAAACCCGGTGATCAGGCGGGCGACTTCGCCAAGGTTTCGCGCGAGCAGGATCAGCGCCAGGACAAAGGCGAGGTGGTCCCATCCGCTAAGAATGTGCTCCACGCCGAGCCGGCCGTAGCTCAGGAACGAAGTGCCCGAGAGCGAAGCGGAAGGCGATTCGGGCTCGGCGCCCGGGGGAGCCAGGTTCAGCTTCCAGGACGGCTCCCCCGCGGTGAGGACACGTTCGACGATTCGAGGCCGGGCACTCTCGGACTCGCTCTCGAGGGTCAAGCGGGCGAAATGCAAGTGGGACGGTGCCTCATCGAGAAGAATCCGGCTTTGCAGGGTACGCTGGTTTCCGGGCGGGCAGCGAAGAGACCAACGAAAACGCACCCAGCCGGTCTCGGTTGGGCGAGAGGTGGGGGAGGCCGTGCGGGTGCAGGGCCCATCGGGAGTGATCAGTTCCAGGTGCTGGGTCAGGTATTCGCCGACCTCCCGGCCGTCCGGCGAGGAACTTCCCTCACCCGGGAGGGGAAGCGGAATACCCAGCCGACTCAACTCGAGCAGGGGAATCCGCACGCTGACCTGGGCGCCGTCCTCGTCGAAGTGCCACGCCGAGTAGGAGAGGCTCTTGCCGTGGGCGAGGACGGGGGAGGCGAAGATTGGCGAAAGCAGGAGAGAGAGCGCGCACACGAGTGCGCCGACGAGGGTGGGCACGGCGCGCACCATAGCCCTTCCCACCGTTCGACTTGAAAAACACCGTTTCACTCAGAGGAAACGAGCCGATACCGAGCAGTCGGAGACGTTTTTTCCGCATTCGGAAGCGCATTCGGTTGGTTGGTAAAAACGTGCTTGACGAAACCGATATTTCTGTTATAATGTCCTGGTCGTCGCAAAATTATTGTCTGCCTCCGGGTAGGCTTTTTTTTTGCCTTGGATCTTCTGCCGAAACCCAAACCCAAGCCCAAAATTGCCCGGCCTGACCCCATGAACCCGGCAATTCTGATCATGTTCTGATCATCGTTGGCTTAGGTCATCGTCGCCCCAGAATCATGGTTGGCCTGGATCATCGCGCTCTAGATTCTGTCCCGGCTTGGTTTTGGCCTGGCCATGGAGCCGTTCTCCGGGGCTCGCTGGGGGGCAACGGGTGGGCATCCTCCTCCCGCCTTGGGCGATGGCTTTTTGGTGCGGGTCGAAAGCTGATTTTGCGAGGCTGGGGCGGGTCAGGCCCTCCATTTCCAGCCCCAGCCCCAGCCCCAGCCCTGGTCCTAGCCCTCCGTCGGTCAACCTCTACTCTTTGGTTGATTGAAAAATCATTTAACTTCAATTACTTAAGGGGTTTCCAGTGCCTATGCGATCGGTATCGCATTCTTCGCTGTGACTTGGGTGTTACTTCGCTTTTCGTTTTACGGGGTCCTATCCGTCGGGGTCGCTGGATGGACCGCCGAGTGGATTGATGGACGGAGCTAGGCAAGGCCTTTGTCCCGGCTGCCTCGCTTGGGCCCCCGAGACAGAGGTCACAGGCGGAGCCAAGGATCGGGCGCCCCCCATTGAAACCCCGAATCCCCTGAACTACACCTCTATCTCGATATTGACTTTCGTTTTCAATTAAATGTATGTTGGAGCAATCTCCGGATGTTGGGCCGGTGGGGCCGGGTGTCGGTCTCGCCCCGGGTGCGAGTGGCCGTGCAGAAACACAGAGACAGAGGAAGAGAACAATGAATTCCACACGCTTCGCAAAATTTTCCGGACGCGGGTTCTCTAGGCGTATTCTGGTTTCCGTGGTTCTGGCCGGCGCATTGGTTGCCGCCATCGGTCACGCGGAACCGAGCGCCGAGCCGGTCCCGACCGCCGACGAGCGCATCCGTGTGCTTGAGGAACAGGTGGCCACTCTTGCCGCAGAGCTGAGCGAGAATCGAATCAGCGAAGCGGTGCCCGCCGATTCAGAATTTGATCCTGTCTGGGGAGTCGGGCCGTCGGCCTCCAAGGTTTACTCCCAAGACGCCGGCCTTTCTATCGGGGGCTATGGGGAAGTCCGCTTCCGCCACGACAGCACCGACGATGACATCTTCGACGCGCTTCGCGCCGTTCTTTACGTGGGCTACAAGTTTTCCGACAGTTGGGTGCTCAACTCGGAGATCGAATTCGAACACGCGGGTGGCAGCGATGTGTTTGTGGAATTCCTGAACCTCGACTACCTCCATTCAGATGCGCTGAATTTTCGCGTGGGACTAATTCTGATCCCCATGGGCTTTGTGAATCAACTCCACGAGCCGACCTTCTACTATGGCGCTTCGCGACCCGAGGTTGAGAAGACGATTATTCCCTCGACCTGGCGTGAGAACGGGGCCGGTTTTTTTGGGCGAGTGGGGGACCGTGTCAGCTATCAGGCCTATGCGGTCAGCAGCTTTGAAGGCAGCAAGTTCAACGCCTCGGGTTTTCGGCCGGGTCGGCAAAAGGGAATGGAGGCGCTCACCAACGACTGGTCTGTCGTGGTCCGCACCGATGTGACGGCGATGTCCGGATTGAATCTCGGTGCTTCGGTCTACTACGGAAACCAGGGTCAGGATCAGAGCGTCGGGGGCCTTCAAGTCGGCAGCCTCTCCACAGCGATATACGAATTGCATGCCGAGTATCAGCGCCATGGCTTCACCGTCCGCGGACTCTTCAGCCAGGCATTCGTCGACAACCCCGACGCCTTGAATGCCGGGATTAAGGCGCAGCTCGTCATTGACGCGGATCCGGATCCGAACAAGGGAAGCTTCCTCGCCGAATCTCTCTTGGGCGGATACGTTGAATTCGCGTATGACATCATGCCGCGCTTGCTGCCCGAAACCGAGCAATCCCTCGAACCCTTCTTTCGCTACGAACGACTGAACACCCAGTCGCGGATGCAGAGTGCCGACTTCGATCGAACCCTCAAGTACGATCGGCATCTCTATACCGTTGGACTCCAGTACCAACCGATTTCGCAACTGGTCTTTAAACTCGACTACCGATGGATTACCCAGCAGTCCAACGGAGCAAGCCTGGCCAAGCAGGTCGAGTTCGGAGCGGGCTATGTCTTCTGATCGGCCTTTGATCCTGGCGCCCGGCCCCATTCGGCGGCGGCACGAGAGCCGGGGGATCTGGTTTAAGGTTTGCCTCTATTCCCTTGGATTTATTCTTTTTTTAGGTGTTTCTGTGTTGCCCAGGGCCCACGCAAAGGTCTTTCATAGTCAGGTTGAGGCTCGGGAATTGGCGTTTCCGGGTGCGGACCGTTTCGAGAAGAAAACCTTCGTCCTTTCGTCGGAGCAAAGAGCAGAGGTCGAAAGAATTTCCCGCTCCCGACTCGAGTCGCGGCTCGTGACGCTGGAAAGTGCCTGGCGAGAGAAGACCCTGCTCGGCCATCTTCACATCGACATACACACGGTCCGAACTCAATCCGAAGGTTTGATGGTCGCCCTCGATTCCAAGGGAACAGTCATCCTTGTTCGGGTACTCGTGTTCAACGAACCCCTGGACTACAAGCCGAGTCAGCGATGGTATGACTTCCTCGTGGGCAAGACTTCGGCGGACGCACTTCGGGTGGGCCACGATGTAGACGCGGTAACGGGCGCCACTTTGACCACCGGGGCGACCGCCGGGGCGGTCAGGCGGATGCTCGCCTACTACGCGGTACTCTTGCACGGTTGAGATATAGGGTTGAGATATAGGGCTGAGATATAGGGTTGAGCTATAGCGCCGAGATATAGATTTGTGATACAGCGCTGAGATGTAGCGCTGAGATACAGCGCTGAGATGAAGCGCTGAGATGAAGGTTTGAGATACAGCGGTTAAGATAAATCTTTGAGAAAAAAAGGGTCGTGAGAACCCAACACTACAGAGAGGCTGGGATCCAATTATGCGATTCGTTGTCACGGGAGAATGGAATCGGAATCGCTTGCTTCAGGTGATCGTTGTTCTCTACGCGCTCTACGTTGCACTCCTGGTGGTGACGAATACCCTGCTCTACTTCGACAAGATGTCTTTGGCGCCGGCATCGGTGGTCGCTCATTACCTCGGCAACGAGGCCGATTTTAGTGAGCCGCGAAGCTACCTGGGCATGCTTGAACTCGCACACTTCCATCTCTTCGCGATGGGTATGCTGATCATGGTGCTTACCCACCTGATGCTCTTCATTCCCGTCTCCGGATCGCTGAAGGCATGGCTCATCTCAGTGCCCTTCCTGGCGGGAATTGTCTCCGAGGGCTCGGGATGGTTGGTTCGATTCGTGAGCCCGAATTTCGCGATCATGAAGGTTGGCGGTTTCCTGTTGCTCCAAGGAAGCCTGATCACGTTGGTCGCGATTTCGATCTGGTCCGTTTTTACGAAACATCAGGCCGAAAACTACACGGGCTTTGTGGACGAGGATTGACACAGGCGAGGACTGACGTTTCTGAACCGCTCGAGTCAGTCGTCTGTGTCGTGAGTCAGTGTCGGGCAACGCATGCGTTGGGCGCGACTGCAACGGCAGGCCTCGCCCGTGCCCCCGCACGAACCACTGAGCGGGCGCCGGGAAAAAATGACCCCCACCGCCATGGCGAGCATCGCTCCGCCGAACACCAGGACTGTCAGAAGGGTAGTTTCCATGGGCACTACTCCAGTGTGCTTGACGGGCTTTCGGATCGTGTCCCCGGGTCCGGCTGCGCCGTCTCCACCAGGGCTTCGAAGGCCGGAGTTGAACGGTTTTCGAACCCCTCGGGGCCGTCGCGGACGATAAAGTGTACGGCCAGGCCCTGGGCCTCGGCCAGAGCATAGCCGGCCTCGGGCCCCAGGACGTTCAGGGCAGTGGCCCACGCGTCGGCCCAGGTCGCGCTCTCGTGGATCACGCTCACCGAGGCCAAGCCATGGCGGATGGGCCGCCCGGTGCGGGGATCGATGGTGTGGGACACGCGCTGGCCGTTCGCCTCGTAATAATTGCGGTAGTCCCCGGAGGTCGCCATGGCGCGGTCATGCAGCTCCAGCACCCGGTGAAGGGTCCCCACTTCCTCGGAGGGCCTCTCGATGGCCACGCGCCAGGCCCGGCCATCGTTTCGTCGTCCCCGGGCGAGTAACTCCCCCCCCACTTCCACCAGATAGTCCCGGTGGCCCAGGCGCTCCAGGGCCTCGCCGACCCGGTCCACTCCGTAGCCCTTGGCGATGGCCGAAACGTCGACCCGCATGCCCGGGTGAGATTTTGCCAGGTGGCCGGTGGTCGGGTTCAAGTCGAGACCTCGGTAGCCCACCCGCCCGAGGAGCCTTTGCAGGGTCGCCTGGGAGGGCGGAGATGGGGCCGGGTCCCGGCTTCCGAAACCCCAGGCATCGACCAGGGGCCCGACAGTGACGTCGAAGGCGCCCTCCGAAAGCAGACTGACCCGCTGGGCCACCCCAAGAAGCTCGAGCACCGGGGGTGAGACGGAGAAGGGACCAGTGGATTCCGTTGCATTGAATCGCGAGAGTTCGGAATCCTTTTCCCAGGTGGACATTCGCCCAACGACATCGTCCAGGGCGGTGTCGATCCCGGCGCCGATCAGGCGCATGGCATCGGGACCGAGGCCATCGCCAGCCACCTTGACGTTCCAGGTGGTTCCCATCGTGTTCCCGGAAAAGGCTACGTAAGGGCCTGGCGGCGACGCGAA
>DUCT01000210.1 GCA_012959665.1 Myxococcales bacterium
CAGGCGATGGAGTCGGCCAGGGCGCCGCCCACTTCGGTATCCGCTTCGTTCGCGAATTGGTTGGCCGGCGCCACGTATCGCAGGGACAGCGCGCTGCTCACCGCAACGAAAACAACAACCGCCCCCCCAAAATAGAGACCCAGCACGGGGTCTCGCAGATACATGGCCACGCTAAACCCCAGAAGCAGAGCCAAGGCCGGACCGAGATCGATCATCAGGGTATCCGCCAGGGAGTCGTAGGCCCACATTCCCCGGGTGATCTTCCGCTGGGTCGATCCCG
The DNA here is from genome assembly GCA_012959665.1 of Myxococcales bacterium. Lineage (GTDB taxonomy): Bacteria > Myxococcota_A > UBA9160 > UBA9160 > UBA4427 > JAZXM01. The sequence goes on from DUCT01000210.1 coordinate 281, forward strand.
CAAAATGGCTGGTGTGCCATTCGAGACTGAACCTCTGCACCTGGCGAAAGCCGTCGGCCACGATCCGCTGCATGACCTGGGAGGTAAAGTACATCCAGTTCCGCAGGTACAGTTGCCTGACCAGAGAAAGCCCCGCGAAGACACCCAGCAACGCCAAGCCGGCGTTGCGCGCACTCTCCATTCCAGTGCCGGCGCCGGCGCCGTCGCCAAGATGCCGCTCAGTGGCCACAACCAGTTCCGAGGAGAGGCGGGGAATCTGAACCTCGATCAGGATCGCGAGAGTCGTGCCCGCGAGCATTGCGCCGAACCGCCAGGGCAACCGCCGCCAATGGCTCCAGACGAATGCCATCACTTGGCGGAGCGACGCCCGATCCTCGCCCGCGGAGGAGGCATCTTCTTGCGGGCCTATGTCCAGAGCCATGGCGCATTCGCCCCCGAAGACCGAAATAGGAAGGGGGGCCCTGTCCCGGCGATCGCCGCTCCAGAATCCCTTCGCCAGAGCCCCTGACCCTAGCCTCCGCTCCTCCAGTGCACGAGTTCCGGACTCAGATCCGCCATACAACTCGATCCCGTGAGCACCAGGGTGCGCTCGACCCCCTCAGCCAGGTGCGCGAGGGCGTGGTCCACGCCGCGCTCCCCCCCCGCCGCCAGGCCGTAGAGATAGGCGCGTCCGCTCATGCACGCGCGAGCCCCCAGCGCCACGGCCTTGACGATGTCGCTGCCCCGACGAATGCCACCGTCGCAAAAAATCTCGACACGATCCCCCACCGCGTCGGCGACAGGGGCGATCAGTTCCAGGGGCGGCGGAGCGCCATCGAGTTGACGTCCACCATGATTGGACAAAGCAATCGCTTCCACGCCCGCCTGGGCGGCCAATTCGGCATCGGCCACGGTCTGAACCCCCTTGACAATGATCGGCCCGCTCCACTCTTTTCGAAACCACTCGATGTCCTGCCAGGAGAGCCCTGGATCAAATTGCTGGTTGATGTAGTCCGCCAGGGAGACGGCGTCCCGGCCATCCCCCACCGACTGACCCACCACGTTTGCGAAGGCAATGGGCTCCCCGCGCACGAAATCCCAGGTCCAGCCCGGGTGAAGCGCCCCCGAGATCAGGGTGTCGAGACCAATCTTCGGAGGCAGCGTGAAGCCCCGTCGGATATCCCTTTCTCTCCGGCCCAAGACCGCCGTATCCACCGTGATCATGATGGCCTCGTAGCCGCTGGTCCGCGCGCGATCGAGCATTTCTTTGACTAGGCCCCGATCGCGCCAGGCATAGACCTGGAACCAGCGGCGACCGCTCGAGACCGCGGCCACCTCTTCGATGGAGCGCGTGCTGAGGGTGGAAAGTGTGTAGGGCAGACCCGCCCGCTCGGCGGCCCGGGCCACGGCGAGTTCACCTTGGGAATCGGCAATCCGACTGAAGCCCGTGGGCGCCAGAATCAGGGGAAAGGCCAGAGGCTGGCCCAGAACAGTGGTGGACATATCCACCTCGCGCACATTGCGAAGCACACGCGGTCTGAATTCCAGCCGCTCGAAGGCCTCGACATTGCGCGCAAGCGTGCGCTCGTCCTCGGCGCCCCCGTCGATGTAGTCGAAGACCCCACCGGGCAATCTCCGGCGAGCAATCGTGCGAAGGTCAGCCACAGACGCGGCCCGGGACAAGCGACGTCGAACCGGGTCCTTCTCGAAGCGGCGAAACCGCAGAACCGAGCGCAGGGTGCGCACTATGGACACGTCTGGCCTCCGCACAGCCCCCAACCGCGAAGGCAGGCGCAGCAGTCTACCACTCGCCCGGGCTCTGTCGTCCATCGATCAACCGATCGCGTTTCGACCCGGCTCGGATCGTTCTATTTCTCCCCTGTCCAGATTTTAGAACGTGTTCTAGGATAACCCGACGCTCGGCGACTGCCGAGCCCCGCCCTCTTCATCGGCTTCGGGAGTTCAGCATGGAAGACACCAAATCCCCGGGCGACGACGGCCTGTCGGCGCCCCATGTTCTCGAGTATGCGTACAAGCGCTCCCTGGGCCCCGTGCTCGGACGCTTCTTTACCAGCCTGCGCGACGGGCGAATCGAAGGCGTGCGAACCCGATCCGGCCGGGTACTGGTTCCGCCCAGCGAATACGATCCGGAAAACGGAGAGGCCACCACCGAGGACTTTGTCGAAGTCGGCCCGGCCGGGACGGTGAAGAGTTGGGCCTGGGTGGGCGCACCCCGGGAATCCCATCCCCTGGACCACCCCTTCGCCTTCGCGCTGATCGAACTCGACGGGGCCGACACGGCCCTGATGCACGTCGTCGACAGCGGCGACGAAGCGGCCATGGCCACGGGAATGCGGGTCATCCCGCGCTGGGCCGACGAGACCGTCGGCCGCATTCAGGACATCGCAGCTTTTATCCCGGAGGGTCGAGCATGAGCGAAGAACGCGAACCCGTCACGCGAATCGTTACCCCGGTCCGCGTGGCCTACACCTATACACCCGGCATCGCCTCCGAGCGCTTCTTGCGCGGGTGCAAGGAAGGCAAGCTCCTCGGAGGAATCTGCGACGCGTGCGGACGGGTATACATCCCCTCCCGGGGTGCTTGCCCCCGATGCGCGGCTCCCACCTCGAAATTCCAGGAACTCTCGGATCAGGGCACAATCATTACTTTCTGCATCGTTCGCGTTCCGGCCGAAAATATCGCTGTCGATCTGCCCTATTGCACTGCAAGCATCCTGCTCGACGGAGCCGACATCTCGTTTACCGGCCTGATCCAGGGTTGCCCCTTTGAGGATGTCCGCATCGGCATGCGGGTTCAGGCGATCTGGAAGCCCGAATCCGAGTGGGACTACAGCGTCGGCAACATCGAGCACTTTCACCCGCTGGACGAACCCGACATTCCCTTCAAAGACCTGAAAGGGTATTCCTGATGCGCGACGTCGCCGTCATCGCCTACGCCCAAACGCCCTACGTACGCACCGAACGCGTGCGGAACGAAGTCGAGATGCTCATGCCGATCATCGACGAAGTGGTCAAAAAGGCCGGCATCCCGCGCCAGGAAATCGGCTTTACCTGCTCGGGAAGTACCGACTACCTGGCGGGCCAGTCCTTCTCCTTCGTCATGGCGGTGGATGCCGTCGGCGCGTGGCCCCCGATCATGGAAAGCCACGTCGAGATGGACGGAGCCTGGGCGCTCTACGAGGCCTGGATCAAGATCCAATGCGGCGAGGTCGACTCCGCGCTGATTTTCAGTTTCGGGCGATCGTCCATGGGCGAAACAGCCGAGACCATGACCCTGCAAACCGACCCCTACACCATGGCCCCCCTAGGCCCCGACGCCATTTCCATGGCCGCTCTCCAGGCGCGCTGTGGGCTGGACGCCGGGCTCTTCAGCGAACGCGATATGGCCGAGGTGGCCGCCCGCAACCGGCGCAATGCGCTCACGAACCCCGAAGCCCAATTGGCTGGGGAATTCGACGTCGAGGCCCTACTGGCCGCGCCCTATCGAGTCTCACCCCTCCGCGACCACGACTGCCCACCGGTGACCGACGGCGCAGCCGCCATGGTGATCGCCGCCGCCGACGTCGCCCGGGATGTCTCGGACAAACCGGTCTGGATTCGCGGCATCGACCACCGCTTGGACTCCCACCAACTGGGCTCCCGGGATCTCACAAAGTCGCCGTCGACGCGCTTGGCGGGAGAGCGCGCCGGCGTCTCCCCGGGCAAGATCGACATCGCCGAACTCCACGCCCCCTTCAGCCACCAGGAAATCATCCTGAAAAATGCCCTGGGGCTGGACGACGATGTTCGGATCAATCCATCGGGAGGCGCGTTGGCGGCCAATCCCATCATGTCCGCAGGGCTGGCCCGGATCGGCGAGGCCAGCCGCCAGATCTCCGGGGGTGCGGCCTCAAGAGCCGTCGCCCACGCCACCTCGGGTCCTTGTCTTCAGCAGAATCTTGTCTGCGTTCTGGAGGGTTGAACCATGGCTGAACACGCGGCAGTAATCGGAATTGGTCAGACGGATTTTGATGCCAAGCGGGTCGATGTCTCCCAGGTGGGACTGATTCGCGAAGCCGCCGAGCGCGCCCTCGCCGACGCCGAACTCGACTGGAAGGACATCGACGCGGTTGTCATCGGCAAGGCCCCGGACATGTTCGAGGGCGTCATGATGCCCGAACTCTTTCTCGCCGAAGCTTTGGGCGGCGTGGGCAAGCCCATGCTCCGGGTCCACACGGCGGGCAGCGTGGGCGGCTCCACGGCGATCGTGGCCGCAAGCCTGGTCCAGTCCGGGGTGCACGAGCGCGTCCTCACCGTGGCCTATGAAAAACAGAGCGAGTCCAACGCCATGTGGGCGCTCTCCATCAAGATGCCCTTTACGCCCACCATGGTCGCCGGGGCCGGCGGTTTCTTCGCGCCCCTGATCCGGGGTTACATGGAGCGCTCGGGGGCGCCCGAGGACACGGGCATCCGCGTCGCGCTCAAGGATCGGCTCAACGCACTCAAGAACCCCGTGGCCCATTTGAAACTGCCCGACGTCACCTTCGAAATGATCCAGAACTCGCCCATGCTCTGGGATCCCATTCGCTACCTCGAGACCTGCCCATCCTCGGACGGGGCCTGCGCCCTGGTGATCGGCAACGAGAAGCACGGCCGCGCCGCTTCCCGCCCGGCCGCCTGGATTCATGCCACCAACATGAAGACCGAACCCACCATGTTCGCGGGCCGGGACCAGGTCATGCCCAAGGCTGGCCTGGAGTGTTCGGAAGAACTCTACAAGAAGGCGGGCATCACCGATCCTCGCAAGGAAATCGACTGCGCCGAAATCTATGTCCCCTTCAGTTGGTTTGAGCCCATGTGGATGGAGAACCTTCACTTCGCCCCCATCAATGAGGGCTGGAAGATGACCTACGAAGGCGCGACGGCCCTGGATGGGGATCTCCCTGTCAACATGTCCGGGGGTGTGCTCTCCACCAACGCTATCGGGGCGTCGGGCATGGTTCGCTTCGCAGAAGCCGCCATGCAGGTACGCGGCCAGGCGGGCGATCACCAAATCGATGGTGCCCGGAAAGCCCTCGGACACGCCTACGGGGGTGGGTCGCAATATTTTTCCATGTGGATCGTGGCCGACCAACCCATGCAATAGGCTCCTCGTCCAACCCGGGCTTTCTGCCGCCAAGCCCCGGCAACTTTCAAAATTCATCAGGCGGCCGAGCATGACAAGGAGAAACCCGTGGCCGATCTCGGATTCTGGAAACTCGCCCAGCAGTCGCCGGACACACTCGCTCTCGTTGATCCCCAGGAGCGACGGTGGAGCCGAGGAGAACTCTTCGCCGAGGCCAACCGAATGGCTCACGGCCTCCGGGCCCTGGGCCTGAAGCCCGGCGATTGCGTAGCCCTGGTGATGGAAAACTGCGCCGAGTTCTTCCAGATCAACCTGGCGGTCACCCAGATCGGCCTGTACATGACCCCCATCAACAACCACCTCACGGCCCCGGAGATCGCCTACATCGTGAAGGACTCGGGGGCCAAGGTCTTCTTCGGCTCAGAAAAATTTGCCGCCGCCTGCCAGGCCGCTCGAGAGCAAATTGGCTTCCCCCCAGACAGTTCGTTTGCCCTGGGCACCGTCGAAGGCTTTCGCCCGTTTTCCGAACTCACCGCCGAGCAACCGGCGACCCGACCCGAAGAGCGCTGCGCGGGACAGGTCATGAACTACACCTCGGGCACAACGGGCAAACCCAAAGGCGTCCGACGCGCCCTGGCACCCATCGACCCCGACCTCGTCGCCGCCCTCACCACCGGACTGCTGGCCATGTTTGGGCTCCAGCCCGAGGACGACAATGTCCATATCTGCGGCTCCCCGCTCTATCACACGGCGGTGCTCATGTTCAGTTCCACGTCGCTCCACATGGGGCACGCGGTCGTCCTCACCGAGAAGTGGGAACCCGAGCCCATGCTGCGGCTGATCGAGAAATACCGAGTCACCCAGAGCCATATGGTGCCTACGCAATTCAATCGTCTACTCAAACTCGCCCCCGCCATCCGCGAGAAATACGACGTCTCGTCCCTTCGTGCCATGATTCACGCCGCCGCACCCTGCCCCATCGACACCAAGTGGAAAATGCTCAACTGGTGGGGGGATTCGATTTACGAGTACTACGCGGCCACCGAAGGCGGCGGCACCCTGGTCACGCCCCAGGAGTGGCGCGAGCGTCCGGGCACCGTGGGCAAGGCTTGGCCCAATGCCGAAATCAAAATCTTTGACGACGAGGCCAACGAACTCGGTCCGAAAACCGTCGGCACCGTCTACATGAAACTCGGCCAGGCGGATTTCAAATACAAGGACGCCGAGCAAAAGACCCGGGACAATCGAATCGGCGATTTTTTCACGGTGGGCGACATCGGGGAACTGGACGAGGCCGGATACCTCTTCTTGCGTGATCGCAAAGCCGACATGATCATCTCGGGCGGTGCCAACCTCTACCCCGCAGAAATAGAGGCCGAACTCGTGCAGCACCCCAAGGTCGCCGACGTCGCGGTATTCGGCATCCCCAACGACGACTGGGGGGAGGAGATCAAGGCTGTCATTCAGCCCATGGACGGCATCGAACCGGGACCGGCCTTGAGCGAGGAGATCTTCGCGTGGTGCGCCGACCGGCTCGCCAAGATGAAGACCCCGCGCACCATCGACTATCTCGAGGAACTGCCCCGAGACCCCAACGGAAAGCTCTACAAGCGAAAGCTGCGCGACCCCTACTGGGCCGGGCGCAGCCAGATCTGAACCCGGGCAACGGGCACGGAATCTACTCGGTCAGCCGAATCGCCTGCCGGGGGCAGAGTCTTTCGGCCTCGCGGGCCTTCTCCTGTTGGTCCCCGGGGACCTCCTCGAGGATGACAGTCAGCGTATCGTCCTCTTCAACCCGAAACACTTCGGGTGCATGCTGCATGCAAACAGCGTTCGCCTCACACAGGTCGTAATCGACCACCACCTTCATGGCATCCTCCTGAAAATCCTGGAATCGCCCCGAGTCGGGCGCCTGAAATGCACGCTCCTTTGCGCGTTGAGGCCGATCTTAGACCAGGAATCGGAGCCTCGCACAGTCTCCAGGAATTTCACTGGGCCCCGACCCTGGATCCCTAGATTTGGCCAAGAATCATGCCGCTGGTCGGCACACCTACACCGGCGGTCACCAGCACATGCTCGTTCTTTGCGGGCTGGCTCGACGAAGTTCCCCGGATCAGCCGCACGCCTTCGTTCACACCATTCATACCGTGGACGTAGGCTTCCGAGAGCTGACCACCGTGGGTGTTCGTGGGCAGCCGGCCGTCCAGGCGCAGGGCGCCGTCCCGAATGAAGTCCGCCGCCTGGCCCTTCTTGCAAAAGCCATAGCTCTCGAGTTGCCAAAGCACGATGGACGAGAACGCGTCATAAATCACCGCCGCATCGATGTCCTCGGGCCCAAGTCCCGACATTTCCCAGCATTGCCGGGCGACCAGATCCACCTCGGGCAGATCGGTCAGGGTCGGCCGGTAGAAACTCGTCATGGACTCCTGGTGGGCCCCCGCGGCCTGGGCCACGCTGCGGATCATCGCGGGCGGGTTCGGCAGATCCCGGGCCATTTCCGGGGAGACCACCACGCACGCCGATCCTCCATCGGTTTCCTGGCAGCAGTCATACAGGCGCAGGGGTTCAACAATGGCCCGGGCGGCTTGATGCTCTTCCAGGGTCAGCGGCTTCTGATAAAAGAAAGCCCGGGGATTCTTCACGGCGTGTTCGCGCTGGGCAAGGCAAACCTCCGCCAGATCACGGCTGGTGCAGCCGGTTTCGTGCATATACCGCTGGGTCACCATGGCCACCCAACTCGCGGGGGTCATCAGGCCCGAGGGCATGTACCAACTCCAATGAATCAGATCCGAAGTCGTCGGTCCGCCGGAAACCCCCTCGCTATAGCGCGCCCCCGATCGCCCGTTCAGCGCGCGGTAGACCAACACCGCCTTGGCGCTGCCCGTGGCCACGGCCATCACCGCCTGATGCATCACCCCGATGGCCGCGCCCCCTCCGTGGGGCGTTCGACTGTAAAAAGTGAGATCGCCCACACCCACAGCCCGAGCAACCTCGATTTCGTCGCTGGTGTCCATCGTAAAGGTCGTCATGCCGTCGATGTCCGCCGGCGTCAGTCCGGCATCCTTGATGGCCGCACGGCAGGCTTCGCTCGCCAGGGAGAGTTCCGAACGCCCCGAGTTCTTCGAATACTCGGTTTCCCCAATGCCCACAATGGCCGCTTGATCTTTCAGTGTCGTCGGCATCGCCTCAGCCCCCCGCCGGCAGAGAGAGTGTGACGGTGCCCGTCACGTGGTTCCCCCAAGCGTTTTTGCCCGTCACGTCCACGGTGACAGCGCTGGTTGCATCGTCCTTGTCGGAGACGGCTCCGGTGAGCGTCATGGTATCCCCGGGTAGATTGGGCGTTCCGAGTTTGATGGAAACGTGGGTGACCCTCGCGTCGATCCCCGCCCAATCGGTGACAAAGCGACTCACCAGGCCGTTAGTGGTCAGGATATTCATAAAGATGTCCTGCATCCCAGCGGCCTTGGCGGCTTCTTTGTCGTGATGAACCGGGGTGTAGTCACGGGACGCCACGGCGCCCGCAACAATTAGGCTCGATGTGAGATCGATGGGAAGTATCGGCAACTCGTCCCCCACGCTGACCTCTTTGTAGAACAATGAATTTCCACTCATAGCCTATTCCTCGAAATGTTCAGTGGTAAGATTTTTCGACCGCTTCGGATCGGGGGCTCAGGCCGGCCGAAAGACCGGCAGCTTCATTTCATCGTCCACGAGTTCAATCGTGGCTTGAACCGCCATGCCGATTTCGACGTCGCCGGGATCCACATCCACCACGTTGCTGACGAATCGGGTTCCCTCTTCGAGATCGACCACCGCGACCACCAGGGGATAGGTATACCCGGGCACCTCGGGGTGACGGATCACCACATAGCTGTGCACCGTTCCCTGGCCCGTAGAAAAAACAAAATCCCACTCGCTGGACTGACACTCGCCACACATGGGGCGAGGGGGATGCCGCAGAGCCTCGCAGCCCGAACAGCGCTGAATCGCCAGTTCTCCCTTGTCCACGCATTCCCACCACCACTGATTGTCGTGGGCCATGGCGGGCCGAAGTCGCTGAGGGCGGCTGGGCGCACCCGTCTCGGCGGTCTCAGCAGCGACCGGCACCTCGGCGATCTCGAACTTCAGGACCCGAAAGGTAAGCCACCCCACCTCCGTATCGTTCTGATCGCGAAAGGTCGTTCGCGTATTGATGAAGTAACCGATTCCCAACCCCGTGGCTTTCTGCTCCGAGATCTCCTCGATCACTGTACGCGCGCGAATCTCGTCGCCCATCTTCAGGTAACGGGTGTATTCCTGCTCTGTATTCGTGGCGACCACCCCACTGAACCCATGGGCATCAAAAATCCGGTGTAGTTCCTTTTGCTTGTCCCGAGGATCGGATTCGTCCGACGCCATGCCGACGCCACCCAGGATCCAGGCCTGAAGCATCGTGGGCGGAGCCACAAGCTCCCCATGCACCGACTCCGCGGCCAGGGCGGGATCCGTGTAGGCGCCACAGGAATCCCCCATGGCCTCGCACCAATGGCGAACCATGGCCGCATTGACCCGATCCTTTCCAATATCTTCCAGACCAATATCGAGACCCACGTAGGCCTCGAGCTGCTTTTCGAATGCCTCCCGTTCACTGCCGGAAATTGCCATGCCGCTTACTCCTCAAACTACCGGGGACGATCCGCGCAGAACCAGTTGTGCGGATGATCGCATCTTCGCGAGCATGGAGGATTCTCCATGCACACCTCCCGCCCAACCCATCAGAAGCGCGTACCAGATCTGGTTCAAGGTCTCGGCGATCTGGGACTCGCGCGGGCAGGGAGCGGGATCCATCAACTTTCCTTGGGCACAGCGCGTCACTTCGTCGCGCAGGGCCATCACGAGCATGCGTTCGATATGGAAATGATACGCGGCCATTTTTTGGGTCAGTTCCGGATCCCCGGAAGAAACCGCCTTCAGCAAGGCGCGCGCCAGGTTCTGGCGGCGCAACAAACCCCGCACGACCAGGTCAAAAAAGTCCATCACGCGGTCCAGTTCCGACTCGCCTCCAGGCGGGCGGACATTGAAACGCTGCTCAAGATTGGCCACCTCGAACTCCAGAGCCGCGACGAGCAATTCTTCCTTACTGCGAAAACGGCGGTACAGAGTTCCGAGAGCCACCTGGGAATGAGCCGCCACATCCCGCAGCCGCACCGCCTCAAACCCCCCCTGCTCGGCCAACTCGATGGCCGTTTCGACGATCCGGCGAGAACGTTCCTCCATGGCCTCGGGCATGGCACAAGTGAAACACGTTTCAGCCCGAATTGAAACACACTTCGGCCCAGTTGGACGCCTGAGAAGGGGACTCCCGATAGCGCCTAGCCTCCATCCCGGTAGGCTCCCCCCCATGCCAATCGCGCCCAGCCTCGACAGCTTCTGCCGCAGAATCCTCGAGCGAGGCGACCTGGCGAGCAAACTGGATCCGCCTGGGGACATGAACCCGGGCCTCGCTTCGGGTTCCGAGGCCCCCCGCCCCGCCCCATCCCTATCCCCATCTATATCCCCGCCCCCGGACCAGCCGGCCCGGGACCCGGGTCTGGAAATGCGAGGCGGAGCGCCGGCGCTTCCCCGGCCGGGCCAACTCGGCGACCCGGCGCTTCGGGCCATTTGCCTGGCTCGCTTCGCCCATCACGAACTGATGGCCGTGGAGCTCTTCGCCTGGGCGCTGCTGCGCTGGCCCGATGTGCCCAGGGGCCTGCAGGGGGGCTGGCTGGACGCTCTGGCCGACGAGCAGATCCATTGCCGGCTCTACTTGGGCCGCCTGGAAAAACTGGGTAGCCGCCTCGAGGCGCATCCCCAATCCGACTACTTCTGGAAACAGGTGCCCGGCATCGCGGCTTCGCCCTACGGTCCTCGGGCCTTCCTTGCCGCTCTGGGCCTGACCCTCGAGCAGGCCAACCTTGATTTCACCGGGGTCTACCGGGATGCCTTTCGCGCGGCGGGGGATGAGGCCAGCGCCCAAGTTTTCGAGCGGGTCTACAGCGACGAAATCCAGCACGTGGCCCTGGCTGCACGCTGGCTGAACCGCCTGTCCCCGGAGCACGCCAACGATCCCGTGGGCGCCTACGAGGCGGCCGTCCCCTACCCCCTGGCGGCCAGCCGCGCCAAGGGACGACGATTTAACGCCGACGCCCGCCGAGCCGCCGGCCTCGAGGACAGCTTCATCGACCATGTGCGCACAGCCCGCTCGAGCCAAGAACTCGCCAGCGCTCCCCGGCGGCCAGGAGAAGACCCGTAGACTCCAATCCCAGCACACTGCTGCCCAATCTCGGTGCCGAGGAAGGCCCCGGGTGGGCCCGTCACACGGCTCTGCCCCGGGTAGCCGCCACGATCCGCTTGTGGCGACACCTGTTCGGCGCCGACCACCGGGTGCTGGTGCCCGGCACCGACTCCTCGGGGCAGGCCGAGCAGTGGCCCCGGGCCCTGGGACCTCGGCCGAACCCCGCCGTCTTCGACTGGCTCCCAGGGAGTTCGGGGATCCCTTGGCTGGGCGATGGTCCCGCCCTCGCCTCCCTGGCCCAGGCGGGAGCGGACACCGAGGCCCCCGCTCCCTCGGCGGTCAACGCCGTCCACGACAAGGGCTTCGCCGCCCAAATCGCGCGGGTCGAGGGCTACGAGCCGAAATGCCTACGCGACCTTTCGGCCACCTACTCGCCCCAGGATCTCGCCGACCCCGGCCCCTGGCTCCACGGCCTCGCCCAGCACCTGGCCCAGTGGCCCGACTGGATAGGCGGCGCCTTCACCCTCAAACCCCGCATGGGGAGCAGCGGGCGGGGCCGGGTCAGCGGACTCGCCCAAGCACTCGAGGCCGACAGGATTCGAGCTGCCCTGCCCCGACTGGCCCAACGCGGCGGCGCGGTGCTCGAACCTTGGCTCACCCGGGAGACCGACCTATCGGTCATGCTGCACATCGCTTCGCCCGGAGACGAGGCCAAAGCCAGGGGCAAGGACAGGAGCAAGGCCCAGCCCCCCATCACTCTGCTCGGTGCTGGCGAGCAGCGTATAGCCCCCAGTGGTGTCTACCTCGGGCACTTGGGCGAAATCGACTCCCGGGGTCGAGTCTTCAGTGGCGGCCCTTGGGAGGAGAACATGCGCGAAGCCGCGGTGGCCGTGGCGACTCGCGCCCGGGAAGCCGGCTACTGGGGGCCCTGCGGCATCGACGGCTTCAGCTTCCGGGGACCCCGCCAGCAGGGGGAAGAGCCCCGGGCCACGGCCCCGGTCCGCTTGCGCCCCATTGTCGAGTTCAACGCGCGTTTCACCGTGGGCATCGTGGCGGTGGGACTCATTCGCCGGGCCCTGGCCTCGATCAAGACCGAGTTGGGCCTGGAACCCGGGGAACGAAGGGGCTTCCTGTTCGCTCTGGATCCCCCTCCAGGCTGGC
>DUCT01000211.1:0-9835 GCA_012959665.1 Myxococcales bacterium
TGCGGTGGACTCTCATCGAGGTCGCTGGCCTCCCGTGATTGCTTCGCGGGTCATTGCCCCAAAGCCAAGCCCTAAAACCAAGCCCTAAAACTAATTTGGGGGGCGATATCCTTAGTCCTTATCCTGAGTGGATGTGCTGTTTATTGGTGCTGTTTATTGGGTGGGGAAAATCCGGCCAAGACCGGTGCAGGGGTGGGCACACCCCTCGCGTCGACCGCTTCTTTTGCCGCGCTGAAATGTGTAATGTGTCACTTGGAGTCGCCGCCTCAAATCGAAATATGCAGCTAACCTGAAAGTAATCTGCAATTACGAGGCCAAATCACCGCAAGGGAAAATGATAAATCAAATCAAGGGATGGCCGCGGCACCTGATTGACTCGGAGAAAAATATTTCCAAAATGGCGTATTAGATTTCCGTACCGCAGTAAAATTGTTCCGTGCCCGGTCCTGGATATTCAGATAATCGAATTTTCTTGATCAAGGGTTTCTCCACGAGACCGGAGCCAGGATGGGGTGAATAAGACCCAATATTGGCGTTCGGAATTGTGTTTCTCTTGGGTGCGATTTCGGGTGCTCCGGGGCCCGCCGCTTGGGCGCCCCCGCGCCAAGGGGGTCGATCAAGCGGTCACGCGCAGTTCAGGGAGACCGTTTCGAGTGTTGAATGGGCTGGACCCGCCGGGTAGTATCCGCCGTTCCTCAGTCCTGGCCGGCCGGTCCTGGGACTCAATGACCAAGGCGGATGCCCATGGGCGTTCGCCTGTCGACGGAGTGCAGAGATGAGCGCAGACGCGCTGAAAGATCGAAAAGATGCGTTGGAGAACGAGTTCTTCGCGCGCCAAAATGCCAAGTCCCTGGAGGCCTTCCGGGCCAAGGTTGCTGCCCAGGAGACTCGCGACGCCCTAGCCGCTGCGCTGGGCATCTCCGAAGCGAGTGTCCTCGACGGCCTGGTGCGGGTCGGCATCACGGCGGAAACCCTGGCCGCCCTGGCAATGATTCCGCTGGTCGCCGTGGCATGGGCAGACGGGAAACTCGACGCAGCCGAGCGCGAGGCAATAGAGAGAGCGGCCGACGAGGCGAACGTGACCGACGACCACCGGACCCTCCTCGCGGGTTGGCTGAGCGCCCCCCCGGAGGCCGGTCTTCTCGAGGCCTGGAAGCAATACGCCGAGAGCCTGGCTCAAGAGATGGATGCCGCCGCTTGTGATGCGCTCCGTAGCCGAATCCTCGGCGGCGCCCGGCAGGTGGCCGAGTCGGCCGGTGGCTTTCTTGGTGTAGGCAACAAGATCTCAGCGAGCGAGGCCAGCGTGCTGGCCGAGTTGGAGGCGTGCTTCGCTCACTGAGGGCGGCACGACTTCCGGCCTCGGAGTGGCCGTTGGTTCCGTTCTCAACCGCCACCTCAAGCCGGGCCTAGGCTCCGTCCGCATCGCCCGGTGGGCTGCCTGCTTGCTCCCGGGAAAGTCGCCTGCGGATATCCTCGCGTAGGGCCTGCTTGGCCACCTTGCCCCCGGAGCTCCGGGGCAGTGCGTCGACCACCACCAGACGTTCGGGCAGGGTTTCCTTGGAAACCGCCCGGGCCCTGAGTTCGTCGATGAGCGCCTCGAGTGTTAATTCGGGCATGCCCTCTTTCAGTTCGACGTACACGCAGACGCGTTCGCCGAAAACCCGATCCGGCATGGCGACCGCCGCGGCTAGGGCCACCGAGGGGTGTTCGGCCACCTGCTCTTCGACTGCGGGTCCGCTGATGTTCTTGCCCCCGCGAATGATGAAATCGTCGAGTCGGCCCCCCACGATCAGGTAGCCGTCGGCGTCGATCTCTACGTGATCGCCGAGCATCATCCAGCCGTCCTTGCGGATCAGTTCGGCGTTGGCTTCGGCCACCGCCGCCGGGTCGCCGTAATAGCCCCTTGAAAGTGTCGGCCCCTTGCAGCCCGGGCGCCCCCGGCCGCTCTCGGTGACGTCCTTTCCCGCCTCGTCGAAGAGCCGGATATTCATCGAGGGAACCGGTCGTCCGGCGGTGCGTAGGCGTTTTTCCCGGCTGTCCTGGAGTGTCGTGCCGCTGACCGCGCCGGTTTCATTCGATCCGTAGAACTGCAGAACAGCGGCTCCGGTCTTGTCCTCGAAAGCCGCGGCGCGTTCGTAAGGGACAGCCTCGCCCCCGGTGAAGAGCACGCGCAGAGATCGCAATGAATGGCTTTGCTCTTCGAAGGCCTGGAGCATCATGATGAACTGGGTGCTGACGGCGGCCAGAACCGTGACCCGGTGCCGGTCGATGAGTTCGAGGGCCTCGGTGGCGTCGAATCGGGACATGACGACGCAGGGCACCCCCAGCAGGCTGGGAGTCACGTGGCTCGTCCAGATTCCGAACCCGAAAGGGGCGGGCACGACGCTCATGAAAACGTCCTCCGCCGAGAGTTGGCCCGCCTCCACGGCCAGGGCGTGGAAGGCCTGCCAGCGGGCCTGGTCGTGGGTCACGCATTTGGGCATGCCGGTTGTGCCCGAGGTCGAGTTCAAGAGAAAGAGTTCATTCGCCGCCCTGGGTCGGGGGAGGGCGTAGGGGGACGGGGATTCCGGGGCCACTGCCCCATTGATCCGGATCGGTTCACCCGGGAGAAGTTCGCCCTCGGTCGTCAGATGATGAACCCGGGGCAGGCCCCGCTCGGCCCCGGACTCCACGACCTCGGCCAGGGCGAGGCCGTCGTGAGAAGGTCGGCTGATGAACGCGCTGGCCTGGCTCAAACCCAGTAGGTGCTCGATTTCCCTTCGCCCGGCCCGGGGGCCGATGCCCACCGCCACGACCCCGGCCAGCTCGCAACCGCTCAGAGCAATATGAACGCCGGGCCCATCGGGCAGCAGAAAGGCCACTCGTTCGCCTCGGGGCAAGCCCAGGCCGTTGGCCAGCAGATCGGCGAGGCGTTCCGATGCTGCGCGGTATTGGCGCCAGGTCAGGGGCGGGCCCACGCCCAGGTAGGCATTGCCCCCGGGCTGGTCCTCGGTGAGTTGGGCGATTCGTTCTGCGAGGGTCTGGACCAAGAGGTGGTCTCCCATGGCACCGAGGCTGTGGCCGCCCGGGGTGAACAATAACGATACGTATAGTATCGTAATGATCGTTCGATAAGAACCAACGGGCCGGCGAAGGGGTGGAGTTTTGACGACCGAGGAGAGCAGCGCCAGCACCGGGCGGCCCCGGAGCGAGGAAGCCCACCGGGCGATTCTCGACGCCACCCTGGAATTGCTGGCGGAGGTCGGCTTCTCGGCGCTTACCGTCGAGGGCGTGGCCAGCCGCGCCAGAGTGGGCAAGGCGACCATTTACCGCCGCTGGGCGTCCAAACTCCCACTGGTTGTCGAGGCCTTCGGGCGGCTGCCCGGGATGGAGGATTTCGACACCGGCGATCTCGGCGAAGATCTCAAAAAAATGCTTCGCAGTTATATCCAGGCCTTCAATACCACGGCGCTTTCGGCGGTCCTGCCAAGCCTGGCCGGCGAGCGCGCCCACAATCCCGAACTCGCCAAAGTCTTCGAGCCGGTCAGCTTGGCCCGTCGAGGTCCGCTGATTCGCGCCTTCGAGCGCGCCGTGGCCCGGGGCGAAATTTCTCCCGATGTGGATTTGGATCTGGCCGGCGACCTGGTGGTCGGGCCGATTGCGGTTTGTCTCTTCTTCAAGGGCGGGCGGCTGAATTCCCGGGTCGTGGGCCCCATGGTCGATCTGGCCCTGGCGGGGATTCGAAGCCAGAGTTCGCCGGCGGGAGACGCTCCCTAGGCGGATGCAGAGGCGACGCGTTTGCGGAGTTCGAACTTGGTGACCTTGCCCATGGCGTTGGCGGGCAACGCATCGAGGATCTCCACCCGGCGCGGCACCTTGTAGTTCGCCATGTTTTCCCGGCACCAGGCGATGACGCTTTCGGGGCTGAGGGTAGGGGCGCTCTCGGGAGTGGCGACCACGAATGCCATGCCCACTTCGCCCATGCGTTCGTCGGGCACGCCGATCACCGCCACCTGGGCGAACAGGCCGCTGTCGTACATCATCTTCTCGATCTCTGCGGGGTAACAGTTGAGCCCGCCCATGATGTACATGTCCTTGATGCGGTCGGTTATTTTCAGGTAGCCGCGTTCGTCCATTTCCGCGACGTCGCCCGTGTGGAGCCAGCCCTCGGCATCAATGGCTTTTTGAGTTTCGGACTCGTCGCCGAAATAGCCGCGCATGATGTTGTAGCCCCGAACGATCACTTCGCCCGGCTTGCCTCGGGGCACTTCCTGACCCGCTTCGTCGATGCACTGGACCTCGATTCCCGGGATGGCGCGTCCCGAGGTGGTCGCGATGGTCTCGGGGTCGTCGTCGAAGCGGCACATGCTCACGATGCCGCAAGACTCGGTCAGCCCATAACCGGTGATAATGGTCTCGAACCCGAGTTCGTCCCGCATGCGGCGGATCAGTTCCACCGGGGTCGGCGCGGCGCCGGTGACCGCCAGGCGCAGGCAGGAAAGATCGTGCGCGCTGCGCTCGGGATGCGCGAGAATCGATTGGTAGATGGTGGGGGGGCCGGGCAATACGCTGATGCGATCCCGGCCGACCCGGGCGAGAACTTCGGGGATCTCAAAGGTCAGTTGGGGCAGGGCGGTGGCGCCGCGCATCAGGCAGGCCAACCAACCCGCCTTGTAGCCAAAGGAATGAAAGAAGGGGTTGATGATCAGGTAGCGATCGCCCTGGCGCAGCCCAACGACCTCGCTCCAGGCCTCGAAGCCTCGGATATTCTGGCCGTGGGCGGTCATCACACCCTTGGGTCGCCCGGTGGTGCCCGAGGTGAAGATCAGGTCCGAAAGATCATCGGGCCCGACGGCTTCCAGTCGGGCTTGGGCCTCGGCTTCGTCCACCCCTTGGCCCGCGTCCAGAAACTCGCGCCAGGGCACCGCGCCCTCGGGTTCGCCCCGCAAGGCGATGATGGTCCGGAGTTCCGGGAGTTCCTCTCGGGCAATTTGCTGGACGTAGTTCACTCCCAGGAACTCGCCCAGGGTGCAGAGCCAACGCGCGCCGCTCTTGCTCAGGATATAGGCGGCCTCGGGGCCCTTCATGCGTGTGTTCAGGGTGACGAGCACACCCCCCGCGCTCTGGAGTCCAATGGCGGCCACCACCCACTCGTGAATATTCGGCGCCCAGATGCCCACGCGATCGCCGGGGGCGAGGCCCGCGGCCAGGAAAGCTCGAGCGGCCTCCAGTCCGGCCGACGCGAGGCCGTCGAAATCGAGGCGAGTCTCGCCATCTTCCAGGGCAGAAAGGCTTCCGAAGCGCTGGGCCGCGCCCTGCACCAGACGGGGAATCGTTTCTTCCAAGAGGTTCTCCAGGGTCGGGCAGCCCGGGGGTGTGCCGCCCTTGTTTCGACACGCATCGTATCGTAACGTCAAAGGCGCTTCCAGCGGTGAGGCGACCGGGCGCGATCCGTGCACGGTCAACGACGAGCCTCGGTGCGCGGCCCGTTTTCCGGGCTTGGGCGCTTCTTCTCTCTCCAGGAAGGCAACCCATGAACACGCGCTTCAGCGAAGAGGACGAGGTCTTCCGCGGCGAGATCGCGGGTTGGCTGGCCGACAACCTAGTCGGTGAATTTGCCGGACTGCGCGGGCGCGGCGGCCCTGGGGACGATCACGCCCTGATCGACGAACGCAAGGCCTGGGAGCGCAGGCTTGGTGAGGCGGGCTGGATCGGCATCGGTTTGCCCGCATCGGTGGGCGGCCGCGATCTTCCCCTCAGTCAGCAGGTGATCTTTTATGAGGAGTACGCTCGCGCCAAGGGGCCGGGCCGGATGGGGCATATCGGCGAGGGACTTCTGGCACCCACCCTTGTGCATTTTGGGAGCGAGGCCCAGCAGAAACGTTTCCTTCCGGGCATCCTCGATGGAAGCGCGATCTGGTGTCAGGGCTATTCCGAGCCCGGCGCGGGCAGCGACCTCGCCAATGTTCAAACCCGCGCGGAGCTCGGGGCCGATGGCTGGCGCCTCAACGGACAGAAGGTTTGGACCTCGGGCGCGGCGTGGTCGGATTGGTGTTTCGTGATCTGCCGGACCGATGGCGACCCCTCATCCCGGCATCGGGGTCTTTCGTACATTCTTTGCTCCATGGATCAGCCCGGGGTGGAGATTCGTCCCATCGTGCAGATGACCGGGGATGCCGAATTCAGCGAAGTGTTCTTCAGCGATGCCTCGGCGGATGTCGATAGCGTTGTGGGGGGCGTGGGCGCCGGGTGGAAGGTCGCTATGGGCACCCTGGCTTTTGAACGCGGTGCCTCGACCCTTGGCCAGCAGATGAATTTCCAGAATGAACTCGACGAGATCATCGCTCTCGCCAAGGCGAACGGGCGCGGGCGCGATCCGCTGATTCGCCAGCGCATCGCCCAGGCGTGGATCGGCTTGCGAATCCAGCGCTACAACGCCCTGCGCACGCTCTCGGCCGAAGGCGACGCCGACCCCGGCCGGGCGGGCATGATTACCAAGCTCTTCTGGGCGAATTGGCACCGAGATCTCGGCAAGCTCGCGATGGATGTCATGGGCCCCGAAGCCGAGCTTGCCGAGGGCGCCCCCTATGCGCTCAGCCGCTTGCAGCGCATGTATCTATTTACGCGCTCGGACACCATCTATGCCGGATCAAATCAGATCCAGCGCAATATTATCAGCGAGCGGGCTTTGGGAATGCCCCGGGAACCCAGGCCGGTCTGATCCCGGGCCCGGGACTCATGCAGTTCTGTACCAAGACCACCTAGGATACGAGCAGCACTTACTATAAGAGCAGCACCTACTATAAGAGCAGCACCTGTAAGTACCGTCGAGTTCATCGATTGTCTCCAGCGAAACCCTTATGGACCGTCCAGGGAGAGCCATGCCCCCCCCACTGCCCCCCTCATCCCCCCCCTCGCTGCCCCCGTACCCGGAAGCACACGACCTGCTCGCCGGCAAAAGAGTTCTGGTGACCGCGGCCGCCGGTGCGGGCATCGGCTTTGCGGCGGCTCGTCGCTGTGTGGAAGAGGGCGCCCAGGTCTTTATCAGTGATGTTCACGAAAGGCGCACGGCTGAAGCCTCCGAGGCTCTGGCCGAAATCGCAGGAGCGCCGGTTCCCCATCGCCTTTGCAATGTCACCGACGAGGAGCAGGTACAGGCGCTGGTTGCGGATGCCGCGGATCAGCTTGGGGGCATCGATGTCGTCATCAACAACGCCGGTCTGGGCGGAACCTGCGATCTGGTGGACATGCAGGATGACGAGTGGTTTCGGGTGATCGATGTGACGCTTCACAGCGTTTTTCGCATGACCCGGGCGGTGCTGCCCCGGATGATCGAGCAGGGCAGGGGTGTCATTGTCAACAATGCCTCGGTGCTCGGCTGGCGCGCCCAGGCCGGGCAATCCCACTACGCCGCCGCCAAGGCGGGTGTGATGGCACTGACGCGTTGCGCGGCTCTGGAGGTGGCCGATAAGGGAATTCGTATCAACGCGGTCTCGCCGAGCTTCGCCGCCCATCCCTTCCTGGTGAAAACCACACCCGCCGAGGAACTCGCGGCACTCGAAGCCCGGGAAGCCTACGGGCGTGGGGCGGCGCCCTGGGAGGTGGCCAATGTCATGGTCTTCCTGGCCAGTGACTATTCCTCCTACATGACCGGTGAAGTGGTTTCGGTTTCAAGCCAGCACGCCTGAGCGCGCGGCGAGGGCGTCGAAGCGAAAAATATTTTTTCGGCCCGAGTACCCCGGACTGAAACGCGCACCCGGAAATCCATGAAGACAAAAGAATCAAGGAGAAGAACGCGATGCTCGAAGGAAAAGTGATCGCCGTGGCCGGCGTCGGCGACGGGCTTGGGCGCGAGGTGGCCCAGGTGGCCCTACGCGACGGGGCAAATGTAGTGGTCGGCGCACGCAGCGCGGAAAAACTCGAATCCATTGCCAAGGAACTCGACCCATCGGGGGAGCGAGTGGTGGCGTGTGCCACGGACATCCTTGAACCCGGGAGCTGCGATGCCCTGATGGCTGCGGCTGCGGATCGCTTTGGTGGGCTGGATGCCCTGGTCAGCGTGGCTGCTCTAGACACCCTTTTTGGGAATCTGGCCAGTACCTCGCCCGAGGATTGGACCCGGGCCATGGAGACCAATGTCATGGGCACGTTGAATTGTGTGCGCGCCGCGGTTCCCCATCTCAAGACCCGGGGCGGCGGCTCGGTGGTTCTGGTGGGCTCGCGTTCCCAATGGTTCCCGCCGGATCAACCCCAGATCGCCTATGCGTCGTCCAAGGGCGCGTTGCTTTCGGCCATGTATCACCTGGTGCGCGAACTCGGTCCGGACAAGATTCGTGTCAACATGGTGGTGCCCACCTGGATGTGGGGCCCCCCCGTGCAGATGTACGTCAAGTGGCAGGCCAGCGAGCGAGGTGTCGAAGAGCAGACGGTGATCGACGAGATCACCTCGGGCATGCCCCTGGGCGAAGAGATTCCCACGGATGACGACGTCGCCGAAGCGATTGGCTTCTTCTGTTCGGATCGCTCGCGCATGGTGACCGGAGAGACCCTTCAGGTGCACGCCGGGGAAAATCTACGCTGATTCCCCGCTCCGGTGTCTTCGCGTTGCGCGCTCCACCGGACTTACCGACCCCGCTCCAAGGAGGACACCCCATGGTGCTAGATGACTCCGGCGCTCGCGCCCATTCCCATACCCACTCCCATACCCATGGCCCCAGCGAGCCGCCGCTTCTGGAGATCACCCTCGGCGGGCTTCTGCGTGAGGCCGCCGAGACTTGTCCCGACCGCCTGGCCCTGGTGACAGGCGAGTCCAACCCCGCCGAGCGCCGCCAGTGGACCTACGCGGAACTCTACGCCGAAGCTCTGAGCGTGGCGCGGGCTTTGGCAGAGCGTTTCGAACCGGGTGAGCGCATCGCGATTTGGGCGCCCAATATTCCCGAATGGGTGTTGATGCAATTCGGCTCGGCCTTGGCCGGCACGATTCTGGTGACGGTGAACCCCGCCTATCGTGCGGAAGAAGTGGCGTATGTGCTCAAGCAATCCCGCAGCGTAGGAATTTTTGTGTTGCCCCATTTCCGGGGCAACGCCATGCTCCGCTCGGTCGAACAGGTTCGCGCCGAATGCCCGGAACTGCGCGAGGTGATTCGCTTCGACGAATGGGAAGCCTTCGTGGCGTTGGGCCGGGACAGCCAGGCCGAACTTCCCGAGGTCCGGCCCGGCGACCCCACCATGATCCAGTACACCTCGGGAACCACAGGCTTTCCCAAGGGCGCGCTGCTGCACCACCGCGGTCTGGTCAACAACGGCGCCCACACCATCGATCGCATGGGGGTCGACGAAGGCTCTGTTTGGATCACCGCCATGCCACTCTTCCATACCGGGGGGTGCGTGCTCTGCGTGCTCGGAGCGGTCTCGAAGAAGGCGACCCAAGTGCTCGTGGAACAGTTCGAGCCTGGGCTCGTGCTCGAACTGATCGAGGCCTTTGGCGCCCAGGCAATGGTGGGTGTGCCCACCATGCTCATCGCCATGCTCGAGCATCCGGACTTTGCGCGCCGAAATCTCTCCAGTCTTCGCACTATGACGTCGGGTGGTTCCACTGTCCCCGAGGCTCTGGTGGCGCGCTTCGAGAAGGAGCTCGGCGTCGACTTCACCATAGTCTTCGGCCAGACCGAGTGCTCGCCGGTGGCTTCTATGACGCGCCCGGACGACAGCGTCGAGGATAAGGGAACGACCCTTGGCCCTCCCATGCCCCACGTTGAGATCAAGATCATCGATCCGGACAGCGGAGAGACGCTTCCCCTCGACACGATGGGGGAGTACTGCACCCGGGGTTACCACGTGATGCATGAATATTTCG
>DUCT01000211.1:9941-12629 GCA_012959665.1 Myxococcales bacterium
AAGATATGATCATCCGGGGAGGCGAAAATATCTATCCGCGTGAAATTGAAGATGCGCTCTTCCAGCACGAGGATGTGGCTGAAGTCGCGGTGGTTGGTCTTCCCGATGACCGCATGGGCGAGGTGGTGGGGGTTTTTCTGCGCCCGGCGGTGGGTCGCGAAATTCACAGGAAGCGGCTCTTCGACTACTTGCGTCAGCATCTTTCGCCCCAGAAGACTCCGTCACTCTGGTTCGTTGTGGACGAGTTTCCGTTGACGGGATCGGGGAAGATCCAGAAGTTCGCGCTTCGCAAGCAGTGGGAAAACGGCGCGCACAAGGAAATCTAGAGGGGCCGTGACTCACGATGCCCGCTTCGAGCAAGTCTTCCTTTTGGGCGAGTGAGCTAGGGCTCGGCGGCCTCCTAGGCGTCGAGGCCCATGAACGAGGCCATGTTGCCGCGATAGAAGGCCGCCATGGTCGCGGCGCTGCAGTCCGTCATCGTGGCCTCAAACTTGGCGATGGGATCGGATCCGCCTTCGGGATGTGGGAAGTCCGTGGCGAAGACGATCATTTCGGGCCCTACGTTGTCGATGATCCAGCCCACGGGTTCCCCCGCGAAGGGCGAAACCCGGATGCGCTCGCGCGCGAGATCCGAGGGTGGGCCGCCGGGGTGTGCGCCACGCGCCAGCGCGCTCGCCCCAAAGTCGATGGCCTTCAGCCACGAAGGAACCCAGAAGGCGCCGTGCTCCATGGAAACGCAGCGCAGGCCCGGGTGGCGGCCGAAGACCTCGTCGAAGATCATGGCCGTCAGAAAAATTTCGGCGCTGTTGTTGATGGTGACGAGATCCAGCGGGCTGCCCGGTGAATCGCCCGCTATCTCCGCCCCAGCGCGCTGGTTGTTTCGGAAACTTTTCGGCACGGCCTCGTAGTGGCCGTTGACCGCCACGTGCACAACGAAGGGTACGTCCGCCGAATCGAAGCGGGCCCAGAGGGGGTCGAAGTCCGGGTGGGTGAACGAGCGAGCGGCTGGATCGGGCTCGTTGGTATCCACCATGAAGGTGTAACAGCCCGCGGCGAGTCCCTCGTCCATGATTGACCCGGCTTCTTCCGGCCCGAGGCTAAAGGGCAGGTAGCCCACAGCGAGAAGTCGATCGTCATGGGCGCAAAATTCCGCCATGGCCCGGTTGAGCACCCGAGCGCCGAGGGCGAGCAGCGACGGATCCTTTGTATGCGCCACCTGGTGGAAGGCGAAAGTGGGCAATACCCATTGCAGCTCGAAACCGAACAGGTCGAGGGCATGGGAACGTTCGGCGGGATCGAAAGCGCCGAGCCGGCTCCAGCCGTTGCGGTGGACCTGAACGAGGCTCGCTTCGAACTTGGCCAGGGTTTCGGGATCGGATTGGCGCCGGGCAAAGAGGTCCCGCGCCCGAGCCAGCCCCTGCTCTCCGACGGGCAGCACCTTCTGGTCCGCCATCCTTGGCAACTTCTCTCGCTCCCGCGCTGTGGCGGCGTTCCAGAGGAAATCGTCGAGTTCGATTACGTGGCTGTCCACGTCGATGATGCGTCGGGGTCCTGCGTAGGTCATGGAGGAGCTCCATCCGCCGGGTTTGGCGGTTCCGAAAACCTAGCTCGCTTGGGCAGGACCGCGATTCGGCTCTGGCCTTGCCTTGAACTCAGTCGCAGTTTCGCCCGGTTCGGGACGAACCCTTCCCGGGCCGCCCTGTCTATCGCCGGTCCCAAGGGATACCCTCCCAGGCCATGATGCGCGTACGCGGCCCGCTCATCCTCGGGGCGGCTCTACTGGGAGTAATCTTCATGTGGGGGCGGCTCGTGGAGGGAGTGATCTTTCATCCCAGCTCCGGGGCCGACCTGCGCCCCGAGCAGGTAGGCCTCCGGGGCGAGGACGTTTTTCTCCAAGCGGCGGACGGCGTACAGATTCACGGCTACTGGCTGCCCGCCGAAGGGGCCACTCGCGCGCTGCTCTTTTTGCACGGCAACGCGGGCAACGCTTCGCATCGCCTACCCAATGCGGCGCAGCTCGTCGGCCTGGGAACTCACGTGCTGCTCCTCGACTACCGGGGCTACGGGCTCAGCGACGGGAGGCCCAGCGAGGCCGGCGTCTACGCCGACGCTCGGGCGGGGCTGGCCCATCTGATCGAAGCGCGAGGGATCGAAGAGAGCCGCATCGTCGTCTTTGGCCGCTCCCTGGGCGGCGCGGTAGCGGTGGATCTCGTCCAGGACCGCGGCGTCGCGGGACTGATCCTCGAAAGCACTTTCACTTCGGTGGCGGATATGGCCCGCTCGCTCCTGCCCCCCGCCGCCCCGTTCGTGCGCGGGCGCTTCGACTCGGAGAGCAAGATTGCCCGATTGCGTGCGCCGCTGCTCTTCTTTCACGGCGATCGCGATGAGATCGTTCCTTTCGCGCTCGGGCAGCGGCTCTTCGGTGCCGCTCCCGAACCCAAGGCCTTCGAGATTCTCAAGGGCGCGGGGCACAACGACACGGTGGCGGTGGGCGGGCGGCCCTACTTCGAACGCATCCGGCGCTTTCTTGACCAAGTCACGCCAGGCTGAAGCCCAGGGTCTTGTTCGATGCGGACGGCCTTGGATCGGCCGCCCTCTAGAACACGCCTTGTTCAATCAGAAACTGCTCGATGGAGTTGGCCACCAGGGTGTGACCATGGGCCGTCCAGTGCGGGTCGTGCTCGAAAG
>DUCT01000212.1:0-556 GCA_012959665.1 Myxococcales bacterium
CGGGTGAGGCGGAAGCGAGTCAATATCAGTAATCGTTATCGAGCGAAGGGCGGTGCCGAGGACTGGAGCGTGCGGGGATATAGGGGGTGGGGGCTCTCTGATTCTTGCGATCCACTCCCACGAGGTTTCATGAAAATTTTTGCCTGCTTCAGCTCAGTGTGGGGATTTCGCTTGAAACTTCTAGCGGTAGTTTCCGGTTCTGACACATCCACTCCTACTGAGCCGACATGGATTCGATGGGTCGATCTGCCCGAATGAAGAACCAGCCGGACCTCAAGGCATTTGCAGCTAATATGACCACGGCCGTGCAGCGGGCGGCAACGATTGCCCACTCGCTGGAGGGTCGGGTGACCAATACGCCCAAAGCTTCGGAGTTGACGGCCGTCAAACAAGCCTTGACTGAAGCGGACACCCGGGTGCAAGAAATAATTCTTGAGGCGCTGCTCGAGTACTACCCCGGGGTCAGCCTGGAGGCTGAGGAAGACACCCAGGGGGTTAAGGGCTTCCCCACGCAAGGAGACTCGGTCGTTATCATCGATCCGATTGACGGCAC
This sequence comes from Myxococcales bacterium, assembly GCA_012959665.1. Classification (GTDB taxonomy): domain Bacteria; phylum Myxococcota_A; class UBA9160; order UBA9160; family UBA4427; genus JAZXM01. Next base: position 554 of record DUCT01000212.1, read on the forward strand.
GCT
>DUCT01000212.1:575-12623 GCA_012959665.1 Myxococcales bacterium
CAGTCCTACCTTGAGGGCCGGGGTCCGTATGCGACGATCGTAGGCTTGGCGATCGAGCGTCGAGTCCAGTCAGCGCTTGTTGCCTTGCCGCGCGAAGGGCTTCTCTTTCGAGGGACGGCGGGTGGGGGCGCGGAGGTAATCGCCGGGGCAGGAGAGCCGCAGCCGGCAGTGGCTTCAGCGGACGGAAACGGAATCATAGTTTCTCACAACGCGCCCGTTCACGTTCGAGCCGCCCTTGAAGCTGAAGGTTTCGAAGTTATGCCGGGATGCGGAGGAGCTGTCTCGGTCGCCCCACTTCTCCCGGGGGTGCGTGCTGGCATGCGGTTTGTTTCTCAGGAAAGCGCATTCGGCTTGTCGATTCGCGGCCGTGTCGGCCTGACTATCGCCCGGGAAGCCGGCGCATCGGTTCAGGGGGACCGCGGTGAGATTTTCCCCGACGATCTGGATACCCCGCATTGGACCCTCTCCCTCGCCGCAAATCAGCGAGACCAGGTGCTTCTTCGGGAAATAATGGGGAGGGAGGCATGATACTCGCTAGCCCTGTATTCAGCTTGGGCAGCGAAGTGCCTTTCCTTGTTTCTGAAACCCACCCAATTGAATCGTTTTGGTGGGTCGCCTCCCGGGCCCCTTCCGCGGGGTCTCGCCGGGATGCTTGATCGGCGAGTGGGAGTCGTTGGAGTCGTTCGGGAATTTCTCGTGGTTCACCAGGCCATGAGCCGATTGATCAGTTGTTATCGCGACGAAACCCTGTCCTTTGAGTTTGTCGAGAATCTTGTAGGTGACGAAAACTCGAGCCCGCTGTACCGCCTCAAAGAGAAGTGCCACTCGATCTTCCGGTTGGAGCTTGCCGGCCAGGCAACGGAAGTGCGTACCGAGGCGCTATTTGACCTTGCGGTGGGTTCTCTTTTTCACGAGTCGATGATATTGCGGGAAAACCTGTATCAGCAGGAAAAATATGGCCCCCGCGTCGACGCACTGAGGTCAGATGCGAATCCGTCTGCTCGAGAGCTATCGCTTGAGTTCGACAAAATCCTGAACTCGTCTGCTTCAAGGCTCCGCGAGGCGGTGGAGGAAGTGGACGTATTACTGGCACTCACGAGCGACCAGTTGGTGCGCCTGCTGGTTGAGGAATGCGATAATGAACTACTCGCTCGCTGCCTTTACGAAGAGAAGGCGGCCGTTGCGGCTGTGTTTCCCCGGGGTCTAAAGGCCATGCTTGCCGAGGTTCATGGCAGTGCGACGGAGGGCCTCATGAAAGCGGCCGACTCATACATTGAGAGTGCCTACTACGATCAAGCACTTGAGGTCTTGAGCCAGGTTACGGATGGGCAGGGGCAAACGGATTCCTGGGCTTTCGCTAGCGCTATGCACGCTTTCCTAGAACGCGACTACCCGCGGTGCGTGGAGCATCTTTCGGTTTGGCTCGGCAAGGATCGGCGTCGCGAAAATCCGAGTCGCCTGAAGTTGGTCATTGCTGCGGCTAGGTACGTCGAGAGGGAGCACGAAGGCCAATTTACACCCAAAGTTAGAGCGCAACTCTTGACACTGGAGGCGCAGCTGAAGGTCGGGGTCGAAGTTCAGCGAAGTTGATTCGCGAGGGACCCAGAGCGCGATTTTCTTAGATAGTTCTCCGGGTTCAGTGCCCAGGAATTGCCTAGCGACTTTTTCTTGGCTCTATGCAACAGCAGCAGCCGGCAGGGGCGGGCCCTTCGCCCTAAAGTACAGCCAGAGACCGACTCCAACGACGATGAGGCCGAGACCGATCACTTGGGGTTCGGTGAGTCCCAGGAGCACTTGCTCGTTGACCCGCCAGTGTTCGATGACGAGTCGCCCCGCCCCGTTCAGGGCAAGGTATTCCCCCAGCAAAAATGGACTCTTGTCTCGTCGCCACCAAAGGAACCCGGCCACAGGAATCAGCCAAGCCACCTCATAGAGTTGAGTTGGGTGAACAGTCTCAAAGGTAGGTGGAGCGCCTTCGGGAAAGCTTATCGCCCAGGGAACGTCGGTGACTTTTCCGTAGTCATCGCCAACTAGGAAACAGCCTATTCGTCCGAGGGCCTGCCCTGCGGCCAGGGCAGGGGCCACCGCATTCGCGAAACTCAAAGTGGAGACCTTGTGAAATCGACAGCCCAGGATGCCAGCTAGGGCACCGCCCATCAGACCTCCGTACCAGGTGATGCCCGCACGGGCGAACAACAGGTCGAAAAATGGATAGCCCTCTCGGAGGGATACATCGGTGGCGTAGTAGAGCTTGGATCCGATAACGCCACCCAGCATGATCCATACCAGAATATTAGTGACGGGCTCCGGGTCCAGTCCCAGCTGTTGCATCCGGATGCAAGTGATCCAATACCCGAACAGAAACCCGAGGGACATCATTACCCCGAAGGTGCTGACCGTATAGTTAATTCCTGGAATTGTGAAGAGTTCAGGATACATCGATTTTCTCAGAGGTTTTCCAACGGATAGAAAGTCCTGGAGAACCCTTGTCAGTAGAAGGACAGAGTCGGAACCCTAAAGTATGACTCAAGAACGGGCAAGGCTGGGAAGGACGAGGCTGGAGGAATAGTTCAACCGCTTGGCAGCATTACCCGGATGCAGCATCCGTGCTCGAGGTCTGACTCGGCCCAAGTTCGTCCACCATGGGCCTCGGCCAAGTTTTTAACGATGGTCAGCCCAAGGCCCCGTGCTCCCTTCTTGTCGGCTGCGGAAAATCGTGAGTAGAAAGCCTCAAACACTTTCTCGGAACTTCCAACGGCTAGGCCTTGGCCATAGTCGCGGACCGAAATGATCTGGTAGCTGGGCTCATCGTCGACGGTGATCTCGATTCGGCGAGGCGAACAGTCGCCCATGTGCTCGAGAGAATTGATCACTAGGTTCGAAAATATTTGGTACAGATAGCTGCGCGAGGAGAAGACGGGCGAACTGACATCGGGAATTTGGAGTTCGACGTCCTGTTCCGAGAGCCTGTAAGTGAGTTCTTTCTTGAGGTCCTGGAGGATTGAGTCGCAGTCGATCAGTGTTCTGTGACCTGACTCGAAGTCGATTCGCGCCAAGTCGAATAGATTTTCGATTAGTGATTCCATCCTTCGAGCGTTCTGTTCGATCCGATGGGTGAATTGACGCCCGGTGTCGCTCAAGATCTGATCATAGTCTCGCCGAAGCAACTGAGTGAACCCCAGCATGGACGCCAGGGGCGATCGCAGATCGTGGGTGACGCTGTGAATGAAGTTTTCCAGACGGGAGTTCTCGAGCTCCAGTTTTCTGGCCCGGAGAATGTGCGCCCCGACATTTTGAATCCACACCAGATGGTTGGCATCTTCTCCTTCTCCCAGGCGACGAGTGGAGAGCGACATCCATGCCATGCTTCCGTCCGGTTGGGTGATGCGGAACTCCTGTTCTCGGACTTCACCCACTTCGGGCAGACCGTCCACCCATTCGGCCATTTCTTCCGAGTAAGACCCCAGAAGTCTGGCAGCGGGCCCCCTGAATTTTTCTTCCTCTATTTGAAAAAGAGCTGAGGCGGCTTTGTTGACGCTAAGGAAAGAGCCATGGGGGTCAAGGATGAATGCCGCTTCCGGAAATAAATCCAGCATCGCCAGCGAATTTTGGTCCCCTTTACGATTCCCGGGTGCCGATTTTCCTAGTGAGTCGACGGAGGCCAGGATACAAAGGGAGAGCGGTGGTTTTCCAAAATTTGGAATTCGAAGAAACTTCATGTTGAGCCTGGAGGGCGTGCCGTCCCGAGTGCCCAGATCAAGGGATGCTTCCGTCGGACCTTTTTGTGTTTCGAACTGACGAGTGATCTGAGACATCTGTCGATCGAAGAACTCGAGAGAAGGCTCGTCCGAGAGCGCTCCGAAGAACGCGCGGATGCTCTTGCCCGAGTACTCGCCCGCATTCACGCAGAGAGCCTGACATGCTTGGCTCATCCATAGAACTCGCATTGCGTCGTCAATTGCGAGGGTCAGGGGGTGAAGCGACTCAAGGGTTTCGAGAAGCGCCAGGGCTTCCGGGTCTTCAAGCTGGGCTTGGGGTGAAATGGGAATCATGATACCGGCCTGTGGGCAGATTCAACCTTGGCACAGCCTACCTGAGAGACGACTGCGGGGGACGGGAATCGCGGATTGGATCAGGCGAAATGGCGCGAGAAGGAGAATCCCGGGGGAACTCACGGGAACCAAGTACGCGGGTTAAAGGCATCTCGCCATGGGAACTGAATGGGGGGTTGCTCAAGGTCGCGTTTGCCTCGCGGGGGTCGAAGTTCGATGGTTTCTCGCTCGGACCGGGCCTATACTTCGGCCGTTGGCAGCGGGCTACTCCCGGCGGGGGTTTCGCTGTTCATGCGAAGCAAGAAGAGAGATGAAGGCGCTCTCGGCTGTACCCCCTAGAGATAGGCTTCGGCGCGGAATCAATCCACGCTGGAGGGATGCCGCTCAGGTCCGGGTCTGGCTACTGGAGACTCGATTTGGAATCTGAGATCAAGGACAGATTGTGGGCCCGCAGGCGAGGCGTCGCGCTCCTTGCCGTATTTTCTTGTGTGCTCCTGAGTGGAGGAGGCTATTCGCTGAGCCCCAATACTTCTCCCCGTGCGGGCACGCCGCCGGTTTCTTCTTCGCCCCCTTCCCGCGTCGTGCACGGTGCGCTGGAGCAGAGCCTTGCTCTGGCTAACCCGTCGTTGTCCGTAGGCGAGAGAGCTCGAATCGTCGCAGCGATCAATCGATACAGTACCCGGTATCAGCTGGATCCGGATCTGGTGACGGCGATTCTTCTTGTCGAAAGTGATGCGCGGCCGTGGGCTCGGAGTCCGAAGGGAGCCGTTGGTTTGATGCAAGTCATGCCTCACATGATGCGACCGATGGGGCTTGCCGGGAACTTGGCGACGGTTGAGAGCAATATTGAGGCGGGCTGTTTTATCTTGGCGCAAAATATTGAACGACTCGGCGTGGAGAAGGGTATATCGGCGTATTTCTGGGGTTCGCGTATTAGGGGAGTTGCCTACCTCGAGAAGGTTCTTGAAGCCCGGGCCCGGGTGCGTGAGTTACGCACCTCCTAGCACGGGGCTTCATCGCCTATCAATGTGTCGTTTCTGGCGGACGAAGCGGTGCCCTTGGGTGGGCGGAGTTTGATGATGGAGCCGGAGTATATTCGTCGAGCAGAGGACTACTTCGAGACGGGCAGGGGAAGTAGGCTTTTTTTTCGATCCTGGCAGCCGCCCCTTCCTGAGAGAGTGATCATTCTCGTTCATGGTTTTGGCGAACACAGCGGACGCTACGAAAAATTTGCGAGCTGGTTCTCCAGGCGAGGTTTCGCGGTGTATGCCCACGACCAGCAGGGGCACGGTCATTCACCAGGCAAGCGTGGCCATGTGGATCAGTTCGATTATTTCCTTGACGACGTACAGAGGTTGATCGCGGTCGCTGCGATAGATCACCCCCATCTGCCTCGTGTCCTGATCGGACACAGTATGGGCGGGCTGATCGTGACGTCTTTGGCATGTACGCGGAGACCGGCGGTCAATTTCGTTGTCGCGTCGTCGCCAGCGCTTTCTCTTTCTCCCGATATCTCCCCTGTGAAATTACGCATGGCACAGCTTCTCCGGCGAATTGTGCCTCGTTTGTCTATGAGTGCTGGATTGGATGCGAGTGGGCTGTCGAGTGATGCGAACGTTGTTCAGGACTACCTCGCCGACCCCCTAGTCCACGGTCAGGTGACAGTGGCGATGGGCGCCGGGATGTCGGATACCATCCTTCGCACGGAAGGCGCGGCGGGTAACGTTGGCGTGCCGATGTTGCTGCTGCATGGCGAGTCAGATCCGCTTTGCCGTGTGGAGGGGAGTCGCGCATTTTATGCCGGGATGCAGCAGGGGGAGCAGACCGGCAGCGCCATTCGAACCTACCCGGATATGCTGCACGAAATTTTTAACGAACCTGATCGCGAGAAAGTCTACGTCGATCTGCTTGAATGGATATTGCGAGTGGAGTCGCTATGAGCACGAAGGTCTTGAAAGAAGCCGAACTGACCCATCTGGACGACCAAGGGCATGCCCGGATGGTCAACGTGGGTGAGAAGCCGATTACGCACCGCCGCTGTGTGGCCCGCTGCGAAGTTAAGATGGAGGAGCGGACGCTCCAGCGGATTTCAAGCGGAGATCTTCCGAAAGGAGATGTGCTTGCCGTCGCCCGCATCGCAGGGATTCAAGCGGCGAAAAGGGCCGCCGATTGGATTCCGCTAGCCCACCCCCTTCCCCTCGATTCTGTCGATGTTCTGCTGATCCCAGATCCATCTGAGGCTTGTCTAAGGGTTCAGGTTTCCGTGGAATCCCATTGGCGAACCGGGGTGGAGATGGAGGCGCTGGTGGCGGTTTCTGCGGCCGGGCTCACTGTCTACGATATGTGCAAGGCGATTGACCGGGGAATGAGCGTCCAGAATATTCGCCTCGCATCGAAGACCGGAGGCAAGAGCGGCCCATTTCTACGTGAGGGTGAAGGGGAATTCCATTTTGGGTCCGAAGGAGATCAATAATCGGTACCGAGGGCGAGAAGAATCGGGAACCACGTCGAGCGGAGCGGGGTCAGTCGGTCAGGAGGGGGTCGATGGGCTTTGAAATGGTCGAACGGGGTCCCATAGTTGGGGTGGATGCGGCGAGGCCGTCCACCCGGCGGCGAGGTGTTGTCGTTGAGGATCCCGACACAGACCTGATCCGCCGCTGGAAAGAGGGCGAGGACGGTGCATTTGAACAACTTGTGCGCCGTCATGAACAACGTGTTTTTGGCCTATTGATGCGGATGATGGGAAGCCGAGAGGAGGCGGAAGATGTCGCCCAGGACACCTTCCTGAGTCTCCATAGGCACGGGCGCCGTTTTCGAGGGGATTCGCGATTTTCCACTTTCGTGTACCGAGTCGCCGCCAATGCGGCGCTCAACCGGCGGCGGACGCTTGGCCGGAGCCGTGCCCGAATTGAAAAACTCGCCGTTCGCCAGGCGGCTGGCGACGACCTCCCCTACTCCCCCCGGGACCCCGAGGACGCGACTGCCGGAATCGAGTTGACGAGTCACGTACGAGAAGCTCTACAGAAACTGTCTCCGGCGCTGCGCATGCCAGTGGTTCTTTACGATATCGAGGGATTGGCCTACGCAGAGATCGCCGAGGTTCTGAGTATCGCTGAAGGAACTGTCAAGTCGCGCATCCATCGGGCCAGGCAGGCCCTGCGTGTAGAATTAAAAAGCCTTCTGGGCAAATCCGATGAGGAATCCTCGCTGTGAACCACTCTGATGTACAGGACCATATGGCCGACTATCTAGAGGGTCACCTTCCTCTGGAAAAGCGGGCTCTCTTCGATGCTCACCTAGACGACTGTTCCGACTGTTTTGGCGAGATCCGTGAGGTTCAACGAACGATTACCTTGTTGCGTTCGCTTCCCGAGCCCGAAGTACCCTACGGGTTTGCGGAGTCGGTGATGGGCCTCGTTCGGGAGCGGGAGGATCGCGCATCTTGGATCGATAGCCTTCGCGAAGCGCTCAAGCTTCTCGCGAGTCCTCGGGTGCTCGTCCCCGCGTCGATTGCGATGATTGCCCTCGGCATTATCGGGGGGACACGTCAGGTTCAGGATGCCTTGCTCATTTCCGCGTCCAGTCCTCAATTCGCCGGCCAGACCCAGCCCTCCGAGGACTCGCGACTCGCGGGCATTCCGGCTCCTGGAGCCTCGTTTGAGCGAGCACCGGTGAATCGAGTTCGACGGAATCCGACTCTTCAGATCAGGTTTCACTCCGACCCCGTTTTGGCGAATCTACTCGGACCGATTGGTGTTCCCGCCTACCCGGTGGCTGAGTTGGCCCCTGTTTTCTCCCGTCAATTCCTAAGGAATGACGGGCAATTGGGCGCTCGATGGGTGGCAGATGGTTTTATCCAAGGAGTGTCCCCGGGGCAGGCTGGAGTCCTCAGGGTCGCGGCTCCAACCCTAGGCGGTACCCAGGGGATGAATGCCGGTCGCGTGGGTGCCGGGAACTCGACGCAGACACTGCCGCTGGAGAAGCAGCCGACTCCCGATGAGTGGCTGGCCCGTTTGCGCAGAAGTCCCGGAGATTTTGCATCCTTGCTCAGTAACTCGAGTTTGGCCGAGCAGGAACTCTGGATTGCAAATTTGACCCGACATGCGATCGAGCGGGGCGAGTTGAATGAGGTCGTCGCCGCTCTTCGTGAAAGTTCAAGCAATAAGGCGAATCTGCTTGCCGAGGATTTCGCGGCTGGTGCTCGCGGTTCAATCGCAGATGGTTCTCGGTCGGAAAATTCTCGCATGCCCGCTCATGATTGAGTCAAATATTTCCCCTCTAATTTTCTGAACAGCTGAACACGGGCTCGCTGAATGAAATGAGAGGATTAGCTGCGATGAGGGGCATTGCCGAGTGACTCTTCGTCGATGGCGCGAAGCCGGGGTGTACTTCCTTGCGGCGCTCTCGATCGCATCGATTTCCTGGTCGGATGAGGGGGCAGAGTCGGCCGGTGAACTCCTGGACATGAGTCCAGAGAGCCCAGCACCTTGGGGTTTGCGCTACCTCTCGGCCCCCCTGGTTTCCGTGGTTCGTGGCAGCGATTACATGTATTCGGCTCGCGAAATTGTTATTCATACTACCCCGGCCGGCGGATATCTTGACTTGTTCTACGTACGTTCTGGTTTCCAGAAGCGCTTTGAACAAGCGGAATCGCCCTTGACGGTTTTGTTGCCCTCCCGACTGGAAACCGGCTCTCGGGACTCGTTGACGATTAGGGCCTTCGCGGAGGGCTATCGGCAGAAGTCAATTACCTTTGGGCTGAACCAAAAGATTGAGGACCTAGTCCTGAACCTTGTTCCGCTACCCAATCGGCTTGACCATGTATCGAGTCGTTATTTCGCCGGTCGTACGACCATCTCGTTCTTGACCGCTGAGGCGCTGACATTCAGGTTGCAGGAGGCCAGCGACGGCTACGGCATAATTTTAACAGAGACGGCAATTTCCGAAGACGCCCGACTCAGCGTCAGCGAAATCGAAAGCCCGCTGATTGAGAACAGCTATTCCCAGCAGTTGGGTGAGGATCTGATGGTGAAGTTGGTTTTGGGTGAGAATTCTCCGATTTTGGAAGTGCGGTCGAAACAAGCCTACGACGCGCCTCGCGATTTCCATGTATTTGGCGTGAGCTTGGTTCCTTCGGGATCCGATTCGGATCGGGTTGAGGCTGCGATGAATGCACTGGCTCGGCTGACCGAAGCCGATGTGAGCGGTTGTGCCCTGACTTTCGACTCTGTATTACGCGACGAACTCGATCCGGGATCCCTGGCACGAGCGCTTCGGCCTAACGGAAGCTTTACAGATCCTTACTTGCGTGCCGCGATGCGGCGAATGGGAGATCTTTCGGTGGATAACTCAGTTGAGTTTGTCGATGGAACGCAGTTGCGTCCCGAATCCCCCATAGAACTTGAGATGGCGATGAGTAACTCCGGGGGTGCTAGGGGCTTTTTGGTGCTGCTGAGGTCTTTTGTTGCCGGTTTAGAGGTCGAGCGGAGGGAACGCGTGGAATCGCTCCGCAGCTTGTTGGCACCAGAGTTGCGGTTGGAGGAATTCACGAAGTTTTTGAGCCGCGCCCAGGCGCAGGAAGAAGAGTGTCGCGCTTCAGACTGACCCAATCACTCTCTGCGGAATGCCTGGCTTGGAAGGGCCCGCTATAGTCGTTCGGTTCCCGGTCCCGGGAGATTTTGATTGTTTCGATCAAAGCCGACTGCGCGGACGTATTCCGAGAGAATCTCCGCAACCCATGAAGGGGCCGCTTCTAGCGCGTGTGCCGATCAGCCGCGGGAGAGGCTTCTTCGGGTAGGCATTGAACCCCTGGCAGATACTGAACTCCTCGCTCTGATCTTCCGAACGGGCAGGCGCGAAGAGTCTGCGCTGGAGTTGTCTGAGCGCCTCCTTGCGAGTTGTGGCGGGCTTGATGCCGTTGCGATGTTTTCTCTTGTTGAACTGCAAAAAATTCCCGGAATCGGCCCCGCCAAGGCGGCTTCGCTTTTGGGCTCGGTTGAAATTGGGCGCAGACTGGCAACGCGGTCTCTTACACGAGGAGGCAGGATTAGCGGTCCGCGAGATGTGTATCGTCATTTTCATCAACGCATGAGGAGTCGGCGCCAGGAACACTTCGTGGTGATTCTGCTCGACGGGCGCAATCGGGTGATCGGTGAGTCTCAGATTTCGCAGGGGACGCTGACGGCGAGTCTGGTCCATCCGAGAGAAGTCTTCCGTCCAGCGATTCGGTCGGCTGCCGCTGCGCTAGTTCTTGTCCACAATCATCCCAGCGGGGATCCGGAACCGAGTGCTGAGGATTTGAACGTAACCCACAGGCTGGTCGAGGCCGGCGAGATCGTCGGGATTCGCATCGTGGACCATGTGGTGGTGGCGGACCGCGGTTTTTACAGCTTTCAGGAACACGGTCAACTGAGTCGCTGACGCTCGGAATTGGCGCCATGAATCAAAGGGTTCTCTCTCGACTTGCCTGTTGGGGTGCGATTTTGGCAATTGGTCGCCGGTTTGAGGGCAACGGGGCTCATGGCGACAGCCAGTTTGGTCGATAGATCTCGTGCGACCCAATGTGGTCGGGGGAGGCTAGGCATGGCCAAATTGAGCCTGCGGGACCACGTGTTGCCCGAAGAGTTTTTGGAGGCGGAACGTCGAGGTGCCCAAAGGGCGGAGTTGATGGTTCAGATCGACTACTCAACCGTAGATGAAATTTTCTCGGAGTTTACCCGGGACATCAACGAGGGTGGCTTGTTCATCGAAACCGACAAGCCCAGTCCGGTGGGGACTGAGATCGCGCTTTATTTCAATTTGCCCGGGAGCGGCGGCGGAATCGAAACTACGGGTCGAGTCGTGAGGACGACCGATGGCAGTTCAGGAATTCCATCGGGTATGGGCGTGGAGTTCGACGAGCTCACTGGGAGTAGTCGAGCGAAGATCGATACGCTCGTCAGGGAACTCCGCACGCTGGGTCGTCGACACTGATCCGAACCAAGCCCCGGCACGGGATCTCTCTGCGCCTTTGGTGCTTTTGAGCCGCGAGCGAAAAACTCGTACTCCGGGCCTGTGCGCAGAACACACGATTCAGCGCTTGAATGGACCGCTCCGCTGCCGGAGGGCAAATTCCGGCCAGCGGAGATTGTGTTGGGGGAAGACCCACTAGAAGACCCACTAGAAGCCCCAGTGTCGGAAGCCCATGGCAAGACTAGAAGGGGACGTCGTCTCCGTCAGCCGGTGGGCCGCTTGGGCCCATCGTATTCTGCGGCGGGCCCTGATTCTGGTCGGAGTCGCTTGTACCCTGTCCTTTGGGGCTGCCTAGGAACTGCACGGTTTGGGCATTTACTTCGGTGGTGCTGCGCTTCTGGCCTTCTTTGTCTTCCCAATCACGAGTTTGTAGTCGTCCTTCGACGTAGACGGTTCTGCCCTTGGCAAGGTACTGGCTACAGTGCTCCGCGGTCCGACCCCAGACCACGATCCGGTGCCACTCAGTTTTCTCGACTTTTTCACCGCTGCTTTTGTCCGTCCAGTTCTCGCTTGTCGCGAGGCTAAAATTCGCTACCGGCTGACCGTTCTGGGTATAGCGGAGTTCGGGGTCGCGCCCGAGGTTGCCAATGAGAATGACCTTGTTGATGCCTGCCATTTGGGGGGGATCTCCTTTGGGGCTTTGAGATTGAGGGACTCGGGGGAAGCATCCCCGCGCGACGCGGAGAGTCAAGGGTAACGCTCGGTACTCGTGGATTGCTTAGGGGCGGCATGGCGGGGGTCTGGGGGGGGCGGTATTCTAAGGTCTCTTTCCCTTTTCCGGGGGGGTAGGGAAGTGAACTTGGCGGTACACCGCTGCGAAAATGACGATTGGGGTTTGGGGCTCCGTGGCTAAAGCTGCCGTGAAGGGCCGTAAGGCCCGTCGAGACTCTGCGGCTGAAGAGCCGACAGCGGCTTCTAGGCGCGCTTCCGAGGCGGCGGGGATCTTTTTGATGGGCTCGGCCGCTCTGGCTGGCCTTGCCTTGGC
>DUCT01000213.1:0-4177 GCA_012959665.1 Myxococcales bacterium
CCGGGGAAGGTTCGGGGAACTCCGCTCCCTGGGCGGACAGCGGGCCGATGACGGCCAGGGAAATCCCGATCCACAGGCGCCATGCCGGGGGCCGGGGTCTTGAGTCGAACTCAGGCCCTCGGACGGTCTCGGGTGGTGGGGCGGGATCGGTCAGGGGCCGAGAGGATTTCCTGGCCCTCATGCCGGACCGCCGGGAAGCTCGGAAAAGTCTCCCCAAAGTGCGCGCCATAACGCCTTGGCGCCAATGCGCGGTGGATTCGGGTGGCGGGTTTTCTCGACGGGCGCCAGCAACCGCTCGTTCTGTCCGAAGACGCCGCGAATGCCCCACATTCCGCGGCGGGGACTCCCTGGAAATCCGTAGCGGAGGTCGTCAACTTCCACGACGAAGCCGGGGGGCTCGGCGACCACCCGCGCCGAGATCTCCTCCATGGCGAACCAGGAAAACACCTGTCCCCGGGGTGTGGCCAGCAGTCGGAGGACCAGCGGGTTCGGTTCAGTTTCCTGGAACTGCTCCCACGCGGTCGCCCCACCCGCAAGGGGAGTGTGGACGCCGACCCAGACTTGGTCGTCCCGTCGGGCCACGAAGCGTCGGAAATAGGGCTGGATCAGGGTGGGGTAGCAGTGGACCGTGGCTTCGGGATGGCCGGCTTGGGCCAACGCAAGGGCGACTTGATGCTCGGCCCGTTCGTTCAGCCACCAGCCGTAGCCCATGTAGGACCACGACAGGGCGAGGGCCGCCAGGGCGGCGGCCTGGGCCGATCTGCCCCGGCGATGGAGCACGCAGCCAATGACCAGACCGGCGATCAGGATTCCCGAGTACGCAACGTCGATGATCGCCACGGCGTCCAAGGCGAATCGCTGCCTGGAGAAGGGCGCGAAGAGTTGGGTTCCATAGCTGGTAAAGACGTCGATCAGGGGGTGGGTGAAGAGGGCCAGGGCCATCAGCCCCATCCAGGCCGAGAGCATGGAGCGTGCGCCGGGCTCCCCGGGGCCTTCTCGGCCACGCCAACGATGCCCTCGCCAGATCGCCCAGCCCAGCACGGGACCCACGACCGGACCAAACCATAAGGAGTGGGTGAAGCCCCGGTGGTAGACGAATTCCGCAAAGGGGTCGCCGCCGGCCATGACGAGTACGTCGAGGTCCGGGAGCAGGCCGCCGATCGCTCCCCACACCAGGGCCCGGCGTCCGAGTTTCTGAGAAAAGCCCGCCTGCCCAACCACCGCACCGAGCAAAGCCTGGGTGGCCGTATCCATTGATCTCCCGTTCCGTTCGTCCCCGGCAGGCGCCGCACACGGTTTTTTCGTCTACCCGAGCGCGCGTCCGTACATGCTCGACAGAACCCCGCATGCGCTCAAAAAGCCGAGACTCGCGGCGAAAACCGCGACTCTTCCGGCCTTTCCGTGGCCCTTGAGGGCACCGGGCAGGGGTTCCGGGGCGTCTTCGCTTTCGCTCAGGGCCCGGGTTCGCGCCAACGCCAATCCGCGCCGCAAGGCCAGCCCTCCGCTCAGGAGCATGGTAAAAACGCAGAGTTCGTGAAAGCGCAGGGTCCAGATGGCGGCATCACTCCAGATGCTCAGGTCTTCGCGTCCGAGGGCCACGAGCTTGACCCCGTAGGAGATGACAAAGCCCAGGACCAGGGCGACCGAGGTCAGCATGCGACTCCGATGTCGGGCGACTTCGCTGTTTCGGACTCGCCGTATGCCCGAGGCGGCAAAAACGAGCAGCACGCCCATGTTCAGCGTCGCAGCCGTCCAATAGGCAAGTTTTGCGTCCATGGGATCAGCATAGCGCCTGGGGGGTCCGGCCTGGGGTAGGATTCAACGATAATCGGCCAATTGGGGGGCACGCATCGTCGTCATCGGCGGCTCGCGGTAACCTTGCCCATGCTGGCTCGGAATATGTCAGTACAGGGCCGCAGGGGGCCAAAGGGGGAGGGCGCCGGGTTGGATCGCAATGGGGTCCTCATCGTGGGTGGCGGGCTTGTCGGGCAGACGCTGGCCAATCGACTTTCTCGGGATGGCTACGACGTCACCCTGGTCGAGAAGGATCCCGACCGTGTTCGGGAGGTTGGGGAAACCCTCGACATACACATTTTCGAGGGCGACGGGGCGACGGCCCCGGTCCTGCGCAGCGCCGGCATAGAGAACGTTGGATTGGTGGTGGCGGCCACGGAGAGCGATGCGTCCAACGTGGTGGTGGGCTTTCTGGCGAGCCATGTATTCAATACGCCCCGGGTGGTGGTTCGTGTGCACGATGCGGACCACGAGGAAGGCTTTACCCAGGCGTGCAAGGATCGCCCGGTCGAGGGTGTATGCGTGAATCCCGACACGGCATCGGTGGACCGAATCGCATCGCTCCTCGAAGTGCCCGGGGCGGTGGACGTGATGCAATTCCTCGAGGGGGGCGTTTTTGTCGCGGGTTTCCGGATCGGTGCGGCCTCGGATTTCGCCGGGTTGCAAGTTTCGGACATGAAACTTTTGTTCGCCTCTACGCCCACCCTCGCCGTCGCGATTCAGCGCGGAACCCGTTGGATTGTTCCGGGGGGGACCGAGCAGATCCTCGCCAAGGATCTCGTGTACTTCGCCATCGCCCGTCACGAATTGGCCGATGTGCTGGCCCTGGTGGGTGCTCCCCCCGAAAGGCATGGACGCATCATGGTGGCCGGGGCCACGTCGATTGGGCTCGCCCTGGCCAAACGCCTCGAGGAACGCGACGAGCGGGTGGTGATGCTCGAAGAGGATCGTGCGACCGCCCAGGCGGCGGCGAGCCAACTTGACCACGTTCTCGTCATCGTAGGCAAAAGCACGGATCAAGCTCTACTGGAAGACGAGGAGATCGAACAGGTTTCGACTTTCGTCGCGTTGACCGACGATCACGAATCCAATCTTGTGTCGGGTTTGTTGGCCCGGCGCCTCGGGGCCGGTCGCTCCATTGTCCTGGTCGATAACCCCGCCATGGTGTCCATGGTGGGCGACATCGGAATCGACGCGATCATCAGCCCGAGGTTGCTGACAATTGGGGAGACCATTCAGCATATTCGTGGCGGTGGCGTTCGTTCGGGGGCGGCGCTCCTGGGCGAAGAGGTCGAGATCATCGAGGTCGATGCGAAGCCCGATTGTCGACTCACCTCTGCGCCACTGATGGACGTGGGACTGCCCCCGGGCGTTGTCATTGCGGCGCTCGAACGCGGCGATCAGACCCTGCTCCCCAAAGGCGGCGACCAAATCATGGCGGGGGACCGGTTGCTGATCGTTGCGATGAGTGAATTGAGTACGAAGCTCAACGAGTTTCTTGAGTCCTAGGCAGAGGGCCCGTCGCGTGCGAAATCTCGGGAAGAAGAGCCTGCCATGCCCGCACCCGGGTTGAACGAACCCGGGCGATTGACCCGGTTTCTCGGCCGCGCCCCGGGCGGGGTTTTCGTCGCCTATGCGGTGGTGGCTTCATTTGGCGCCTACTTCTGCATGTATGCTTTCCGTAAGCCGTTCGCGGCGGCGCTTTTCGCCGGAGAGTCATTTGCCATCGACGCGTTGGAACTCAAGAGCGCGATCGTCATCAGCCAGGTTTTGGGTTATGCGCTGTCCAAGTACGTGGGCATTCGCGTTTGCTCCGAACTGCCTCCTCGTTATCACCCACTGACCCTGGTTGGGTTGATCGTTTGGGCTGAGTTGAGCCTGCTTCTCTTTGCCGAGCTTCCCGGAAGTTGGAAGACCCTCGCAATCTTTTTGAACGGCCTCTCCCTGGGCATGGTGTGGGGTCTCGTGGTTCGTTTTCTCGAGGGGCGGGTCACGTCGGAACTGCTTCTGGCCGGGCTCAGTTGTTCCTTCATTGTGTCCAGCGGAATCGTCAAGGACGCGGGCCGCGCCATGATGAGCGGCGCGGCCGCCCAGTGGTGGGGCCGAGTTCCAATCCTGGGGGATTTCGTTGAAGGCTGGATGGGCCGAGTCAGCGAGTCCTGGATGCCGGCGATCACGGGGCTACACTTTCTGCCCTTCTTTGTTCTTTTCGTGTGGATGCTCGCGCAACTGCCGCGCCGTACAGATGTGGATATTGAACAGCGTCAAGCGCGCGCCTCCATGGATGGAGGCAAGCGTGTCGCCTTCTTGCGCGAATACTTGCCCGGCCTTGTCATGCTCGTGGGCGCCTATTTTCTGCTGACCGCGTATCGTGATTTTCGGG
>DUCT01000213.1:4244-9395 GCA_012959665.1 Myxococcales bacterium
ATCATTACCCAGGCCGAAAGCCTGGTCGCGCTCGGGGTGATCTCGACCCTGGGGCTGCTCAATCTTGTTCGCCGGAGTCGACCGGGCCTGATTGCCACCTTCGCCGTGATGGCCGGGGGAACCGCGTTGCTCGGGGTAAGCACGTTGCTTCTCCAGGCCGAACTCATCAGCGGGTTCTGGTGGATGACGCTGATTGGGCTTGGCTCGTATCTCGCTTATGTGCCCTACGGGTCCTTGCTCTTCGAAAGGCTGATGGCGAACTCGGCCATCGTGGGCACGGCGGTCTTTGCGATTTATCTCGCGGATGCGGTGGGCTATACGGGATCCGTGGCCATGCTGCTCTACAAGGATCTGGCCGCGTCCGAGATGTCTCGGCTGGTCTTTTTTCAGCAAGCCACCTGGGCGATGGCCGGTGTCGGAACGCTTCTGCTCCTCACCAGTTGCGTCTACTTTTTGCGCCCGCAAAGCAGCGCCGGGGCAGAGTCACCAAAGTAGTCAACGAAAGTAGCGGGACGAGCAGCCGAACTCGACGGTGGGGGAAGGACGTGGGGGGAGAGCGTGGGAGAAGGGCGTGGGCCCGGTTCTCCCCGCCTGGGGTCTAGAGCCGGATGCGCGTCTGCTGGCGGCGTGTGGAGGCCCGGTAGAGCACACTGCCCAGCAACATCCCTGCGGCGAGAATGGAAGCGCCGGTGATCCACTCGGGGTAGCGGTCGCCCGCGTGCAGTTTCATGTTCTCCCGGGTGAGTTCCTTGATGCGCGCTTCCTGGGTGCTATCGGCCGCGGTCAGCGCCGCTTCTTTTTCGCGCAGGGCCTGGGTTTCTTCCGCCAGGGTTTTGAACTCGGTGGTCAAGCGAGAGACCTCCTCCTCGGCCTGGGCCAAGCGCAGTGTCGGGGGCGGGTTGGCTTTGAGGTAGCCCTCGGGGATCCACCCCTCGCGAGACTTGCCCGCGTCCCCTTGGATGCGGATCCTGGTCCAGCCCTCTTCGCGTTGGATAATTTCGACCCCATCCCCCGTTTTAGCCACGCCGACGATCTTGAATTGGGTGCCGGCTCCGGTCCGGATGTTGAGGCGGATTTCCCCGCGCACCCAACCGTTCTCCGCGGCCCACGCGGCTGTCGGGAGCGACGTGGAGAGGGCCCCCAGGCCGGTTCCGATGCCGATGGCGATCGCAGTGTAGAGACCGATGGATCCGAGAACGGGTCGTCGCATACCTACGTTTTTTCCTTCGTGCGTTGGGGAATGTCCGGTGCCGCATGTGGCCAGAGTCCCTTGCGGGCACCCTGGTTCTCTCCGCCCCCGCGGAGGTCGGAACCGGGATCGTGTGGCGCGATGATAACGCCTCCCCCTCCCGCGCCCCCCCCGATTTCCGGACTTCGTGGTGGGAAGCGGGCCCGGGATCGCGTGTGCGGATCTTTCGGGCGGCGTTCGAGGGAATATTTGCTTGGATTTCACCCCGAATTTGGGTTGAAGCGCGGGTCGTCAAGGGGATATCGTGGGGAGCGGGCCGGGATGGCGGACCAGGAGGATGGTGGTGAAAAAGTGGCTGGTTGTGGGCACCCTGCTCGGATTCGGGCTGCTCTTCTTTGTGCTGCCGATCCTGGTCGGCCTGGCGCTCGAGCGCGGATATCCCTTGGTGTTCGACGACCTCGAGGAGAGGGCCGAGGGACGCTTTGCCCTAGAGGCGAGCCTTGATCGGGGGCTGCTGGATTCTACGGGGGAGATCCTGATCCGGATGGTTTCTCCGGGGCTCGATGCTGCGCCCCTTCGGCTCAGACACGCCTGGGCCCATGGGCCCTTGCCCCTTTCCGAGTGGTGGGCGGGGCGCATCCCCATTCCCCCGGTGCTGACCGTTGTTCGCATCGAAGTGGATCCCGAGGGCATCGCCGGCCCCGAGTGGTTGGCCGCGTTGGCGGGGCGGCCCCTGGCCCAGGCGACGGTCCGCGTGAACTTCGACGGAACCCTGGATGTCGAGGCCAGCACCCCGGCGTTTGCCACCGCCGATGGTCAAGTGACCAGCGAGGGGGTGCGCGGGGAACTCACGGTGCAGGGGGGTATTCGCGGTGCTCGAGGCAAGCTGGACATGGGGGCGTTTGGCTTTCGGGAAGGCGATCGCGGGCTAGGCGTCGAGTCCGCCGAAGTGCGGTTTCACGGGATCCACAACGATGCGGGGAGCCGGGTGGAGGGCAGCTTTGAGGTCGGAGCCGCACGGCTGGGTGGCCGCGCGGGACGCTCGCTCCAAGTCGATCCGAGCCAGGGCATTTTTAGCGCGAGCCGGGCCCACAATGAACTCGATGATTCCTCGTTCACGGTGGAATTCGGCGATGCTCGGATTTTCAGCTCGCCTCCCGACCTATCCGACCTTTCCGACGCGGTCCATGTGCGGGGCGGGCACCTGGAATTCGAGGCCGGGAGCGGGGCGGGTCGACTTCACCGACTCCATGGGGTGTTCAGCGTGAACGCGCTGGCCTGGGGCGAAGCGACTGCTGGGCCAGGCTTGGTCCGGGTGGAACTCAAGGGGATGGATCTTTTCGCGGCGGCTGATTTCAGCGAGGCGCTGGGCGAACTGGACGCTTCAGCGGTTGGGGATCGGCCGGCGTTGGAAGCCGAAGCCCAGCTACTGCGCGAGTGGTTCCCGGTTCTCGTGGCGGATTCCCCAGAACTCGAGGTGAAGCGCTTCGAACTCGAAACAAAGGTCGGGCGGATTGAGGGCGAGGGCTGGTTGAGGGTCGACGGAAGCGACCCGTCGGTTTTTGCCGAAGAGATGACCGCCTTGGCGGCCATCGAGGGGCGAGGCCAGGTGGCGCTGCCCGTACCGCTGATGCAGCGCTGGTTGGAGGCTTTCCTCACGCCCGTGGTGGAAGCCCAGGCGGGCGGGCTGCCCCGGGAGGAAATTCAGGCCATGACCGTCTTCCTACGCGAAATGGCCGAGGGCCGCCTGCTGGAGACGGGCATGCTTCGATTGAAGGACGAGCGTTACCACGCCGAGTTTCGTTTCGAGCAGGGCGTTCCCATCGTGAACGGAAAATTGCTCGGCCCCGGCGGTTTGACCGCGCTGCTCACCGGAGGCTGATCGCCTACTGGGCGCCGGGGTCCTTGTAGGGGGCGCCCGTGGGCTTGTACTAGGCGCCGTCCGGTGCGGCGGCTGGGCTGCCGTAGACCAGCGCGCCCTCTTTCCATGTGGCCAGGACGTCAATGTTTTGGAGCTCGTCGACGTCGACGGAAAATGGATCGTCAGAGATCAGGATCATGTCGGCCAGTTTGCCGGGTTCCAGGGTTCCCTTCTGGTCCTGCTCGCCGTATGCGTAAGCCGAGTTGTACGTCATGGCCCGGAGCGCTTCGTAGACGCTGAGGCGTTGGTCTGGGCCGAGGACCTGCCCCGAACGGGTCTTGCGCGCCACCGCGCACCAGACCAGGTGGAACTGGTCGTAGACCACGATGGGCGTATCGGTGTGCAGGTTGAAGAGGAGCTCGCGGTCCTGGGCCCAGCGGGTGGGGGAGAGGTGGGCCGCGCGTTCGGGACCCATCACCGAATCCCTGTGGTAGTCGCCCCAATAAAAGACATGGGACGTGAAAAAGGAAGGCACGGCTCCATAGAGCTTCATGGCATCGAGGTGTTCTTCCAGGGCCAGGGGCGCGTGAATCATGACAAAGGTTGCGGGGATCGGATCCCGGCCCCCCATGGCTTTTTCAAGAGCCCCCACGAAGATGTCCGCCGAGGCGTCTCCGTTGGCATGAGCGAAAACGGGGAGGCCCAGATCGGCGAACTTGATGAAGGTGGCGTCGACGACTTCGGCGGGGACGACGGGATAGCCCCGATAGTCGGGCCCCTGGCCCGCCGGGGGAATCACGTAGGGGTCGCGGAAATACGCGGTCTTGCCCTGGGGCGATCCGTCGAGGTGCATCTTTACGCCGCCGACTTTGAAGTGGTTCGTGTACTCCAGGGGAATTTCGTTCTCCGCCGCGATTTCGTCGTAGAAGTTCCACATGGGGAGAGCGACCACATCGATTTCGAGCAGGCCCCGTCGCGCGGTTTCGGCGATCAGTGCGTAACTGCCGGGGGCTGTTGCGCCATCCTGGACGGTGGTGATCCCCTCGGCGAGGACGCGTTGTTGACCCCGGACCAATTGGTTGATTTTGGTCTCGAAATCGCCTTCGGCCAGGGAGAGGAACATCCGCTGGGCAGCGGTTTCCTCGAGCACGCCGTTGGGCTCATCGGAACCCTCGCGCCGCCGGATGACTCCGCCCGGAGGGTCGGGTGTCTCGGCCGAGTAACCGAAGAGTTCGAGACCGGCACTGTTGGCCGCAGCAAGATGGCCAGAAACATGGGCGATGACGATGGGGTGATCGGTGGAGGCGCGGTCCAGGGCGTCCCGGTCCGGGTGGGTTCGTTCCTCGAGCAGGCTGTCATCGTATCCCCACCCCAGAACGGTCGTGCCGGGAGGGATCGAATTGTCCTGGATGTGAGCGGCCAGGGCTTCGACGATCTCGTCGTGGTTTCGCATGGGTCCGGCGGGGGGGGAAGACACATTCACCACGTCGACCATGGCCACGTACGCGGTGAAGTGGCTGTGCCCGTCGACGAAGCCGGGCATCAGGGTTCGGCCGCCCAGGTCGACGCTCTCGGTCTCCGGACCGCGCAGAGCTTTCAGCGAGCCCAGGGTGCCGGTGGCAACGATTCGGCCGTCGCGAACCGCGAGGGCTTCGACGCTTTCGCCTTCCTTGGCCAAGGTCAGGATCGTTCCCCCTTGGAAGATCGTGTCCGCCGGGACTGAGGGCGTGGGGACTGAGGGCGTGGGGACTGAGGGCGTGGGTGTGGGTACTGGCGGCGCGGCGCAGCCCCCGGCGAACAGGGTCAGGACAAGCAGAGACAGGAGAGACAGGCTTGAGATCAGCTGGGACGAACCGGATTTACAGCGGGTCATTGGAACTCCTCGGGGTGGGCGTCCAGCGTAGCGGATGGGAATGCTGGCAAGGCACCCGGGGTTGGTTCAAGGGTCCCTTAGGCGGCGTCGTGGCGTGCGCGCGCCTGAGCGAAAAGTCCCTCGTCTCCCTCTCGCCAGGTAATATTGAGTTGGCTTCGAGCGATTCGCCAGGCGCCTCCGTCGCTGACAAGATGGGTGTCATACCAGCCGCCCAGGGTGACCCGCTCT
>DUCT01000213.1:9506-12600 GCA_012959665.1 Myxococcales bacterium
CCTCACGCCCTCCACCCATTGCTGGAGGGGCATGACGCTTGGAGGGCTGCCGCTCCAACTCGACAGGTCGATCTCCACTTCTTCACAGAAGCATTCGCGGAAGAGGTTCCAGTCCCTCCGGTCGCAGCCCGCCGCGTAGTTGAAGAGAACTTCGCTGATGGCCTGTTTGTCCAGGAGCAACTGCAGATCGGCTGGGTGCATCGAGGATCTCCCTGATTGAGTCTTCCTTGGATGAAAGCGAGAGGGGTGTGCGCCGGTGGGTGAACCCTCGCCAGAGGCCGGGGCTCAGAGAGTCTAGGCCAGTGCGGGCCGCTCGCGTCGCCCGGGGCGGACCGCTAATTTCCCGGAGCCCCAGATTTCGTTCGGGCGGGAGATCACTTCACTCATGGCGGCGCTCAGAGAGCCAGGGAACATCGAGGGCGTTGGGTTGGGTCTGCGCAGTGCCCACTCTGCAGAACTGCTCGCCGGGGTCGGCGACGTCCCCTGGCTCGAAGTTCTTGCCGACAACTATGCTCACGGTGACGGACTTCCGCTTCGGAACCTCGAGTCGATTCGCGAGCGCTACCCGGTGGTTTTTCACGGAGTGGGGATGTCCCTGGGCTCCGCCGAACCCCTGGATAAAAGCTATCTCGACGCGGTCTTGGATCTGGCCCGCCGGATCGAGCCCGCCTGGCTCTCGGAGCACCTGGCTTGGACGTCGTCCGGGGGGCGTCACCATCACGAACTGCTGCCCCTGCCTTTTCTGGACGAGACCGTCCAAGTGCTGGCGGAGCATGTCCAGCAGGTCCAGGACCGCTTGGGCGGGCGTATGCTGGTCGAGAACTCTGCGACCTATATGGCGTTTCACGACTCTCAGATGAGCGAGCTCGAATTCCTAGGCCGGGTTTTGGAGACCGCAGACTGCCTCCTCTTGCTCGATGTCAACAACGTGTACGTCAACGCCCGGAACCACGGTTTTGATGCCCGGGAATTCTTGCGCGGCCTGCCCGCGGACCGGGTGGCCCAGATGCACCTGGCGGGTCACGACGATCACGGCGACTACCTGATCGACGCGCACGGGAGTCCGGTGGCCGAACCGGTGTGGGCGCTGTTCGCCGAAGCGGTGCGACTCTTTCCCGAGGTGCCCGTCTGTGTGGAATGGGATCGCGACGTCCCATCCCTGGAAGTGCTCGTCGGGGAAATGAATCGGGCCAGTGGGGTCGTCACTGAAGTCACTGAAGTCGCCCTCGCGGGCCAGGAGGGGCTTTCCCATGCTCCGTGAGTTGCAGCAGGAACTCGCCCGGGCCCTCTATGAGGAAGAGGCGGAGAGCGCGGCCTGCGCTTCGGTTCTCGAGCGAATCCGTCCTCTCCCCGAACTCCCGGCGAAGCAGTGTTTGGATCTGTATCGCGGTTCGGTTGCCCAAGTCGTGCACGATGCCCTGGGCGAAATTTTCCCGGTCTGCGCCGAGCTCGTGGGCGACGATTGTTTTCGTAGCGTGTCGAATCGGTACATGCGCGCGGCACCCTCGCGGCACGCCGATCTTGCTCGGCTGGGGGATGGCTGGCCGGATTTCGTGGCGGAGCAGTCCTTTCTCTCCAGTGTTTCCTACCTCGCGGATATGGGGCGTCTCGAACTCGGGCTGCATCACGCCCATGCGGCCCCCTGGCCCGAGCCGAGCGTCGATCCCGCGAAACTGAGCGAAGCCATTTCGAGCGAACCCGAGGCCTGGCGCTTCATCCTGCCGCCCTCGGCCACGCTCCTCGGATCCCCCCATCCCGTCCTGAGTATTTGGGAAGCCCACCAGGACCGCCGTGTGGAGCGCGGATGGAAACTCGATCCCGCTGCGCCAGGCGAGCAGATGATTATTTGCCGCCACGGAACGGAGATCTACGCGGATTTCGTCGAACCCAGCCTATGGCCGATTCTGCGGTCGATCGCCGCCGGGGAGGCCGTAGACCAACAGCTTGCCCTGGCGGGCGGTCTGCGCCGGGCCCACTCGCCGGATTCATCCTTGGCCTTCGATTCCGAGGACAGCGTGCCGATATTGACTACGATCCAGGCGCTCTTCGAGCGAGGCTGGGTGGTTGGGGGTAGGCCTCTCTGACCGTTTGCCGCGCGGGGCAAGGCCCAAGGAGAATCGATCTGAAGTGGAAAATCATGAAAACCTAAATCAAAAAAACCTAAATCAAAAAAAACCTAAGCCATGACAACCTAAAAAAAGGAGCATGAAGGATGAAGGAAGCGGCTAACCGCAAGGCTTTTCAATTGGCGCTGGGGAGTGTTTTGACGTTGGGGCTTGCCAGTGCGGCGACCCAGGCAGACGCCAAGCCCACCTGGGACGGGCATGAGAAATGCTACGGCGTATCCAAGAAGGGAATGAACGACTGCCATAATGCCGAACACCGCTGCGGGGGCAGGGCGAAGGCAGACGGCATCTCGGATGATTGGGTTTATCTTCCCGAGGGTACCTGCGAGAAAATCGTCGGCGGAAGCCCTGAGCCGAAGAAAGACTCGGCCGAGTAACCGAAATTGGAGCGGAGGGCTCCGGGCCGTTTAGGGAAGCCCGGAGCCCCCTCTGTATTCTGGGCCGAGACCCCGCTTTCCCCGACACCGACCGCTTCTTCGTCCGGTGGGTGCGGGGGTGGGGGGATGCCCGAATGCATCGTCCCCGGGTGGCTTAAGGGCGGCCCTATTTAGCCTTGTCGAGTTGGAGAGATGCCGTGCTTGGGTTCATCCCTTGTGATTGTGTAAAAAACCGCATCGGGAATTTGGGAGCGTGGTGTGCGTTGCTGTCCGTATCGATTGGACTCGGTGCGCTGCCGGCTTTGGGTGAAGAGAACCCGGCCGGGGGGGCGGAACCCGATGAAATCATCGTGCGCGCCAGCCGGGTGGCATCGACTTTGCTGGAGACTCCAGCGGCGGTCAGTGTCATTGGCCAAGAAGAGATCCAGCTTGCGCGCCCCCAACTCACCCTGGGCGAATCCCTGGCGAGGGTACCCGGGGTCTTTACCCAGAACCGGCAGAACTTTGCCCAGGATCTAAGAATTTCGATTCGAGGTTTTGGGGCCCGGGCCCGTTTCGGATTGCGCGGCGTCAAGCTGATCGTCGATGGGA
>DUCT01000214.1 GCA_012959665.1 Myxococcales bacterium
ATGGAAATTTGCTGGCAGTTCGATTACGAAATCAGTCGAGAAAAGCTGAAGAACCTCTACAGCAAATCCAAGCGCCTGCAATGGGATGCGGAGAAGGACCTGGACTGGTCCATCGAGATTGACCCTTCAAGGCCCATAGTCAGCGAGACTCGAAACGGAATCGACCGAATTCCCCTCTTCCAGCGCCTTTCCGATAGCCAGCGTGAAACTTTCACTGCGCATTCCACGGCGCACCAACTCTCCCAATTCCTGCACGGCGAACAGGGCGCCCTGATGACTGCGGCAGCTCTCACCCATGCCGTCCCGGATTACGAGGGCAAGCTCTACGCGGCCACCCAGACCATGGACGAAGCGCGGCACGTCGAGGCCTATGACACCTACATCCGTAAACTCGCGGTGTCCTACCCTATCTCACCGTGGCTGAAGTCCGTGATTGACGACACCCTCCAAGCCGATCACTGGACCAAGATTGCCATCGGGATGAATATGGTCGTGGAAGGACTGGCTCTCGGTGCATTCCACAACATGCGGCGCACCACCAACTGTGCCCTCCTACGCCAACTCACCGAACTGGTGCTCCGCGACGAATCCCGACACGTGGCTTTCGGAAACCTCTACGTGAAAGAGGCCTTGGAGGAAATGCACGTCGATGAACGCGAGGACATCGCACAGTTCTCTTTCGAAGTAATCCAATCCATCGCCAATGCGATTGGCGGCGTCGATGGCACCGGGCCCCGGCAGCCTGACCCGGGCTTCCTTGGAGTGCTGGACCAGGTGGGCATCGACCACGAGGATTTCATACGGGCCATCGTCGAGGCGGGGGCGGCGGGCATGGCAGCGGAGGTGCCTGCGGGCCAGGTCCATTCCTTCAAGGACCTGATGATGCCCGCACTGGTCCGCGTGGGCGCCGTGACCGAACGCACCCGGGGGCTCTTCGCCGAGGCCGGGATACCCGTCTGGGACGACCTACGGGTCATCGAATCCATGGAGGACGCCAGCTCGGGAGACTTGTCCGACGATCCCTTCGACGCTTCCGATTCGGCGGTCGCGAACTGAGCAGGGCCCCGGCCTTCAGGCGTCGATGCGTCGGTACTTGATCCGGTGCGGCGTATCCGCATCCGCGCCCATGCGCTTCTTGCGGTCCTTCTCGTAGTCCTCGTAGTTGCCCTCGAACCACTCGACGTGGCTGTCGCCTTCGAAAGCCAAAATGTGGGTCGCGATGCGGTCGAGGAACCAGCGATCATGGGAAATCACCACCACGCAGCCGGCAAAATCGACCAGTGCGTCCTCCAATGCCCGGAGCGTATCGACGTCCAGATCATTCGTGGGCTCGTCGAGGAGCAGGACATTGCCCCCGCTCTTGAGCAGGAGCGCTAGGTGAACACGATTGCGCTCCCCGCCCGATAGGGTCTCCACCCGCTTTTGCTGATCCTGTCCTTTGAAGTTGAAGGACGAGACATAGGCTCGGGAGGGCACTTCACGTCGGCCCACCGCAATCATCTCATCGCCCCCGCTGATCGCCTCCCACACGGTCATGCCGGGCTTCAGGGCATCCCGGGACTGATCCACGTAGGCGAGTTGAACGGTCTCCCCCAGCCGAATTTCCCCGGCATCGGGCTTCTCTTCGCCGACGATCATCTTGAACAGCGTTGACTTGCCCGCGCCATTCGCCCCAATCACGCCCACGATGCCTCCGGGCGGCAGCTTGAAGTTGAGGTCGTCGATAAGAATCTCGCCCCCGAAAGCCTTGCCCAAACCCTCGGCCTCCACCACCACATCACCCAGTCGTTGGGGCACCGGGATGGGGATTTCGGCCTTGTCCATGGCGCGATCCTGCCCGTCCGAGAGAAGCTTCTCGTAGGCGTTGATCCGCGCCTTGCCCTTGGCCTGGCGCGCGCGCGGGCTCATCTGCATCCAGTCGAGTTCGCGCTGCAGGGTGCGTGAGTGCGCACTCGCCTGTTTCTCCTCGACCACCAGCCGCTGCTGTTTCTGCTCAAGCCACGAGGAGTAGTTGCCCTGCCAGGGAATCCCGCGTCCTCGATCAAGTTCCAGAATCCATCCCGCAACGTTGTCGAGGAAATATCGATCATGAGTCACGGCCACGACGGTACCCGAGTACTCGGAAAGAAAGCGCTCCAGCCAAGCCACGGATTCTGCATCGAGATGATTGGTCGGCTCGTCCAGTAGGAGCATGTCGGGCTTGGAGAGAAGCAGGCGGCAAAGAGCGACTCGCCGACGCTCACCCCCGGAAAGCGTTGTGACATCGGCATCTCCAGGCGGGCAGCGAAGGGCGTCCATGGCGACCTCGAGGGTCCGCTCTATCTCCCAACCGTCCACCGCGTCAATCTTGTCCTGGAGAGCAGCCTGTTTGGCGAGCAGCGCGTTCATTTCGTCGTCATCCAGGGGTTCGCCGAAACGCGCGCTGATCGCGTTAAAATCCTCGAGCAGCTTGCCCGTTTCTCCGACGCCCTCCTCTACGTTGCCAAGGACCGTCTTATTGGGGTCGAGCTCAGGCTCCTGGGCGAGGAAGCCGACACGAATTCCCTTCAGGGGCCTCGCTTCTCCCAGGTAATCCTCATCGATGCCCGCCATGATGCGGAGCAGAGAACTCTTGCCCGCTCCGTTATGGCCCAGCACACCGATTTTGGCCCCGGGAAAGAAGGACAGGCTGATCTCGTCGAGGATGACGCGCCCCTCGCCTACCACTTTTCGCAGGTCATCCATCACGAAAACAAATTCATTGGCCACGGTTGATTTACCTCCAGGGGCCCGAGTGTATCGGGGTCACCGAAAATCGCGAACCGTCGGCCTGGGTCGGAGATCACGCTAAGCTTGTGCCTCACTCCCAACCGTCGAGCCCGATTCGTATCCATGCGAGCGATTTTTTCCGTTCTTGCCCTGATGACCACGCTGGGCTGCACGCCCAGCCCGGTGGACCGCATATGCATCCTTGTCAATGATGCCAGCCCGGTCTCGCTCGCCATTGGCGAGGCATACGCGGAGGCCCGGGGGATCGACCACGACCGAATCGTCCACCTGAATATTCCGGTTCCCGATCCCGCTCTCGGAGATGCTCGCCACGAATCCATCGGTCGAGAAGATTTCGAGTTACTGATCCGCCAACCCCTGGAAAACGTCTTTGTCGAACGCGACTGGACCGACGCGATAGAGATCATCGTCACGACCAAGGGAATTCCGCTCCGGGTGGAGGGGCCACGAGTTTCCAGGCCCTTCCTGCTTCGCGACGACACCACCGCTTCGGTGGATGCCGAACTCTCCCTGCTCTTTTCGCCCCTGATTGGAAGCCCGGGGGTCGCCGCAAGCCCCAACCCTTATTATGGGCAGGAGATCTCCTTCCAGGAATTTCGCAACCGACATCCCCAGTCACCTCTGCGCTACATGGTTGCCCGCCTAACCGGCTACCAGACCCCGGGGAGTCCGAACGACCCGCTTCCCCGAGACGTTTCCCGACTTCTCGAAAACGCCCAGGCCGAGCCCACCCGCCGAGGCCTGTGGCTCGTCGATCTGGATCCTAACCTGCCCGAGGCCCTGGACGTCGCCAACCAGATGCTACTCGCAGGCACCATCGGCCGCCTGGAAGGCCTTGACGTGCGCCTGGTCGCCAACCTGGACGAAGGTTTCGCCAAGGACTTCGATGATATCCAGGGCTATGTCTCCTGGGGGAGCAACGCGAGCCGGGACGCCCAGCCGGGTGCCTACGGTGAAATTCAAGGAAGCGTCTACCCCGGTCGGTTTGCACCGCGCGCACTGGTCACAGACCTCGTCAGCACAAATGCGCGAACCTTCACCGCGCCGGCGGAATACGGACAATCCCTCATCGCCGACCTGATCGCCCTGGGTGTTGGGGGCGCTGCGGGCCATGTCGCCGAGCCCACCCTGCCGGGTGTCGCACGCCCGCAAATTCTCTTGGGTCGCTATGCCGCCGGCGTCCGCGCCGTCGAGGCCTACTACAGCGCCCTGCCCTACCTGGGCTGGATGAATGTCTACGTGGGTGACCCGCTCATGCGCCTCGACGAGCCTGGGGAAATTCCAATCCCCATGGACATCGATGGGGACGGTCAGCTGGATTGGCGAGACAACTGTCGGCTCATTCCCAACCCGCGACAACGCGACACCGACGGTGATGGCTATGGGAACTTCTGCGATGCCGACGTCAATGCCGATGGGCGCACCACCACCTCCTGGGGAGAGAGTTTTCCGCGCAGCTTGCGGGGCGATGTCGAAGCCATCGCGTTGACCGCCCGGGATGGCCACTACCGGCCCGACCACGATCTCGATGGCGACAACAAGGTCAGCGAACGCGACGTCTCCATCGCCCAACTGCTCCTCTTCATGCCCCCCGGCCCGGGGGCCTCGCCGGGAGCGCCTTGAAGCGCCCGGGGCATCGGGGCCCGGAGCCTAGGGCTCCAGCAGGCTAATGAGGCTCGATGTATCCCATCGCGCCCCACCCCGGGCTTGGACCTCGGCGTAGAGTTCATCCACGGCCGCAGTCAATGCAAGTTCGGCTCCGCAGCGACGCGCTTCGGCCAAGGCGATGCCCAGATCCTTTCGCATCCAGTCCACCGCGAAGCCGAAATCGAACTCCCCCGCGAGCATGGTCGAGGCGCGATTGTCCATCTGCCAAGACTGGGCCGCACCCTGGGCGATCACTTCCACCACGCGCTCAGCATCCAGGCCGCTGCGCTTGGCGAAATGCAGCCCCTCGGCCAGAGCCTGCACCATGCCTGCGATGCAAATCTGATTGACCATCTTGCTCAGTTGCCCCGAACCCGCCGGGCCCATCAGGAGATGCTTTTTCGCGTAGACATCGAGGACGGGAGCCGCCCGGCGGTAAACCGCCTCGTCCCCCCCCACCATGATGGTCAACTCGCCGCGTTCGGCACCCAGCTGCCCCCCGGAAATTGGAGCATCGAGCCAACCGAGTCCTCGGGTCTCCGCTTCGGCGGCGAGTTCCCGAGCCAATTCCGCTGAGACCGTCGTATGATCGACCAAGACGCTGCCCGGCTCCATGGCGCCAAAGGCGCCGGCTTCCCCCAGCGCGATTTCGCGCAGATCGGCATCTCTTCCGGTACACACCATCACGAATTCCGCGCCCACCACCGCCTCGGCGGGGGTGGCCCCGGCCCAACAGTCATAATCCGAGTGCTGGGAAAGCCATGCTTCTCGGGCCCGGGCGCTGCGGTTGTACACGCTCACCTGGTGTCCCGCTTGCGCCAGATGCCCCGCCATGGGGGCGCCCATGACGCCCAGACATAGAAAAGCAACTCTCAATGAATTCCCCTTGGCACCGAACAAGCGGCGTTCAAAGGAGCGCCGCCGCCCCGTTTTTCGGGGATGCCTCGCGCCCGTCTTCCGGCCGAATGGGTACACCGTCCCGATACTGAACAAACTGGTTCCGCGAGGCCGGAACCCGAGAACCCGGCGTCAGAATCCCCACGAGATTCAGCGGATCACTCGCCGATACTCGCACCACTTCGCCTTCGGTTTGCTTGCGCTTGACCGCGCGCAAGGATTCCACGGCTTCGGGCAATGCGAATTGTTCGCCGGAAAAGCCCGCCACAAAGCGGCCGCCGCGGACCGAGCCCCGGGCCTCCAAACGCCGCAGGGCCCAGACGATCTCGCGCCAGGGAATCGCCAAGTTCTCCCGGGCCACGACGTCGCGAAAGACAACGCCCCAGCGCGCCAGCAATTGTTCGGCCAGGGCCTCGGCCAGGCGGTCCGGCTCGTCCACCGGAACCGAAACGGGAAAGAGCGACCAGCGACCCTCGGCCCCCCCGGCGGGCCCCTCCCGTAAGCCCCGGCGCAGCCCGCGCCGGGCCCGCTCTCGGGCCCGGGTCCGCGCCCAGCGCTCCCGGGCGCCCAGAAGTGAGCGAACCGCCTGAAAGCCATCGGCGCTGACCCGCCCCCGGGCCACCAGGGCCCAGAGCCCCTCCTCGACCTCCACCGGGAGCCGAGACAAGCGCCCCACCAACTCAGCGTGAAAAAGCGCCCCGCCCCGGCTCAGTTCGGCCAGCACTTCCGCGGCGGCCCCCACGGTGGGCTCGGAAGGAGAGACATCACCGCGATGGGCCTGCAAGAGCCAAGGCAAATCCGAGCGCAGCACGAAAGCCAGGGGCGTCGCCCGAGACGGCACCGCCTTGAGGCGAACCTCTGGCTCGGACCCCGCCAATGGGGTGGGGGTGGGGGCAGAGGCGGAGGTGGGACCAGAGGTGGAGGCGCTCGAACGCGCCAGGGACGACCCGGCGCCCGGGGAAAGACGTCCCCAGGTGACCTGCCCAGAGAGACAGGCCGCATCGAGCCAAGCCGGTTGGTAGCCCTCGATGCGGGCGGCGAGCACGCCGTCCTCCCAAGCCCCCGCCGCCAGTTCGAATCCCTGCAACTGCTCGACCACCTCGGACACACCCCCCCGCCCGGCGCAGCGCGACCCGGGAGCAACGTGCTGCCATCGCAAAAGAAAGCGAATAAACGTGGCCGGGGAGACCGGTTCGATTTCGCCGCGCAGACGATCCCGGGTGTAGCGATGAATCCGGGCCAGCAGCCGCCGGGCACAGAATTGTTCTTCCCCCGCCGTCTGCGGAGGGAGCTTCACCTCAAACTCGCCGCGCAGCGCGAAGCCCTCGGCTTCCAGGTCCGCCAGCGCCAGGTCCACGTCGGGCACCGCGAGCGCCACGGGCGCGGCCAGGGAGGTCGCGGTGGCGGGTCCGGCCCGGTCCAGGTGACCGCGGATAAGCTCCCGGATCGCCGCCTGGCGTTCGGGCTCGGGCTCCTGGGCCAGCGCCGGGGGAAGAGGCCCATCGGGACGCGCTTGGGCCTGGGGATGAATCACCTGGGCCGCCCGACGCCGCTCGGTGGCGCACCAGAGCGCCCCGTTCGGGAGTTCAAACTCCACGGCTCGCCCCTGGGCCAAGAGAACATCGAAATGTTCACGCAGTTCGGGAACCGCCGGGCACAGCACCAAGGAAAGCAAATGATCGTGTACTTCTTCGGGGTTCCGCGGGTCGGATCTCTCTTCGCCGCGAACCCTTGCAATGGCCTCGGGGTCGAGGGAGGCGAGTTCCCGGGCCTCCACCGGAAGACCCCGCCGCAGGGCGACTGCCCGGGTTCGACGTTCCTCCAGGGGCGCATCGTCGAGAAAGGTAAAGGGACGACCGTTCAGGATTTCATGGGCCAGGGGAGAGGGTTCGCTGGTATCGACAAAGCGCGTCCGGACCCCGCCCTCCTCGAAGCCTCGGACCAGAGCCTCAAGCCCCACCACATCCATGCCCTCGTTGAGGCAATCCTCCATGGTCTGCCTCACCAGGGGATGGCTGGGGATCTCGATGGGGAAGGTGACGTTCTCCTGACAGGCCGCCTGGTTGGGAAAAACTGCCGCCATCAGGTCGTCGGCTTCCATCCGCTGGATGGGTGGCGGATTGCGGCGCCCGCCCTTGAAGCGAAGCACCATCAACGACCGATTCAGATTCCAGCGCCAGCGCGCGGTAAACATGGGCGAAGCCAACGCCGCCTGGGCCAGGGTCTCAGCCACCTGGCTGGAATTGAGAAAGCGTGGCACCGATTCGAGGGGGAAGCTGTGATGCGGCCCCAACGAAAGCACCATGGCGTCGTCGTTGGCCGCCGCCTGCAATTCAAAATTGAAGCTCCGACAAAATTTCTTGCGCAAGGCCAGGCAGAGCGCCCGATTGATGCGTCCGCCCAGGGGCGCGTGTACCACCAACTGCATGCCCCCGGCTTCATCGAAGAAGCGCTCGAAGATGAGTTCATCCGAGGTGGGCAAGCCCCCAAGAGCCGTCAATGCCGTAGCCAGGTAGGCGATCACCTGATCGGCGATCACGCCGTCCACATCCCCCGTCGCCAACAGCGCGGCCCGGGCGGCTTCCCTTCCGCCCGCCTCGATCTGCTCGCGCACCTCGGCGCGCAATTTCGAAACCTCTTCGGAGAGTTCAGCGCTCCGGGCCGGCGCCTCTCCCTGCCAGAAGGGAATCGTCGGTGGCGCTCCCCCGGCGTCCGCAACGCGCATCACGCCGGACTCGACCTTCAGAACCCGCCAGGAGGTACTCCCCAAAAGGAAGACATCCCCCTGCATGCTCTCCACCGCAAAGTCCTCGGAAACGGTTCCCACCAAGCTGTCATCGGGTGCAGCCAGCACCCGGTAATCCGCCACATCGGGAATTGCGCCGCCGGATGTCAGTGCCGCCAGGCGAGCGCCGCGGCGAGCGCGCAACATGCCCCCCACCCGGTCCCGGTGAAGATAAGCGCCTCGGCGACCCCGCCCGGTCTGAATGCCTTCGGCAAGCATCTCCACCACGGAATCGAAATCCATCCGGGAAAGCTCCGCAAAGGGTGCCGCCCGGCACATCAATGCGTAGAGATCCTCTTCCTTCCAGTCTTCCGCCGAGCAACTCGCAACGATTTGCTGGGCGAGGATGTCGAGGGGTGACCGGGGCGGAATGATGGCGTCCAACCTCCCGGCGCGAACCCCCCGCAGCAGGGCCACGCATTCCACCAGCTCATCCCGGGTCGTGGGGTAGACCCGGCCCTTAGGCGTCCCACTTCGGGAGTGGCCCGACCGACCCACCCGCTGCAAGAAGGTGGAAAGGCCCCGGGGCGAACCCATCTGGCAAACCAGTTCCACAGGTCCGATATCGATGCCCAGTTCCAGGGAAGCCGTGGCCACCAGGGCGCGAAGCTCACCCGCGCGCAGTTGCGTCTCCACCCGGTGTCGACGGTCCTTGGACAGGCTGCCGTGATGCGCCGCCACCGCTCCCTCTCCCAGGCGCTCGGCCAACTCGTGGGCAAGGCGCTCGGCCATGCGCCGTGTGTTGACAAAGACCAGGGTCGTCCGGTGCTTTTCGACGTGCTGGGCAATCCGGTCGAGGATCTCGCCCATTTGCGTGCCCGAGGCCACCGCCTCCAGATCCTGACTCGGCAGCTCGATCGCCAGATCCAGGTCCCTCCGATGGCCCACGTCCACCACCTGGCAGCGGGGGCGCCCGTCGGGAAGGCTGCGGTCCGGACCCGCCCCCACCAGCAGCCGGGCCAGGGTTTCGATGGGGCGCTGGGTAGCCGAGAGGCCTATCCGGGCTGGACGCTGGAGGCAGAGTTCATCCAATCGCTCGAGACTGAGGGCGAGATGCGATCCGCGTTTATCCCGGGCCACGGCATGGATTTCGTCCACGATCACCGTGCGCACACCGCTCAGAATGGCCCGGCTGCGTTCAGCGGTCAGGAGCAGGTACAGGGACTCCGGGGTGGTGACCAGGATCTGGGGGGGCTTCTTGAGCATGGCGGCCCGAGCCGAGGCCGGGGTATCGCCGCTCCGCAAACCAACCCGCAGTTCGGGGACAGGGTAGCCGCGTCGGCGCGCAGCCTGGGCGATCTCCTCCAGGGGCTCCCCCAGGTTGTGCTGGATATCCGCCGCCAACGCTTTGAGGGGAGAGATGTACACCACCTCGACTCCGGCAGCGGGGACGCGCGGAGAACCCGGCTCCTCGGGCAACGGGGGGGCGCCGCCAAAGAGCGGAAGTCCCGCTTCACCCCGCCGGCCCTGGGCTTGGGTAGCCGCTTGGTAGAAGCGATCGATGCAGACCAGAAAAGCCGACAACGTCTTTCCCGAACCGGTGGGCGCCGCGATCAGCGTATCGTGACCGGCAGCGATGACCGGCCAGCCATGGGTCTGAGGCAGGGACGGACCTTCGGGAAAGCGGCTCTCGAACCATTCCCGCACCGCGGGGTGGAAGCCCTGAAGCTCTCCCGCCGATTCGATGACCGATCCTGTCTTCGTTTTCATTAAGATGCTCTCACCGACGCGCTCGGTGATGCTCCAATCGATGCGCTCACCGACGCACGTGGGCGGCCAAAGTAGCAGCCACTCCGGGAATCAGCGAAGCTAAAGCGAAACCTGCCCCTCGGCCCTTTCCCGGAGACCTCGCGTTGGAGATCGTGCTCGTCCGCCATGCCCAGCCGGATTGGGAACCCGATGACCGCGCTGTGGACAATCCCGGCTTGACCCCCCTGGGCCATGCCCAGGCCGACTGCATCGCCCAGGAACTGAAGGGAGAGCATTTCGACGCGGTCTACCTCAGCCCCCTGCGGCGTGTGGTGGAAACCGCAGCCCCCTACCTCGAGGCCAGCGGCCACAGGGGCAACGTGCGCGACTGGCTGCGGGAAACGGAGCTCCCTTCCCTAGAAGGCCAGACTCGCGCCCAAGTCGAGGACTATTTCGGCCGAGCCAATGCTCGGGAATTTGCCGAGTGGTGGGACGGACCGCCGGGCGGCGAGCGCTTCCGCCACTTCTACGCGCGGGTCAGCGGCGGTATCGAGACGTTACTCGGAGACGGGCACGCCGCGGGGATCCACGAAGAAGCGGGCCAGCGGCTCTGGAAAATTCCCGAGGAGACCCAGCGCATCGCGATCTTCGCCCATGAGGGCACCAACGCGGTGGTGGTTTCCCACCTCCTCGGGGTGGAGCCCGTGCCGTGGACTCACCTGCGCTTCTCAACGAGTTGGGCGGGTATCACCCGGCTGCACACCGCCCGGGTGGGGAGCCGGTCGGTGTGGTCCCTCGAGGCCTTCAACCGGGTCTCCCATCTGGACTCACTCCAGGGCTCTGCCCCGGGCCTCGGGCGCAGCGGCAGCTACTGAGGCGACCCGTCCGGGCGGGCACTCGAACGCGCGCCGGCGACCCGGGCGAAGTCCTCGATTTCCGCTCGAATGGTCTCCGGATCCCGGTCTCGGCTCGAATAGCGCGCCACCACGTATCCCCGGTCGTCGATCAGGAAACTGTGCAGGGTGTGGCCGATGCTGCCATCGGGCTCGGGGGTGGATCCAATCCCCCAGTTCCGGGCCACCGCCAAAGCAAGTTCGGGTTCACCGCCGAGAAAGGACCAGTCCGAGAGATCCGCGCCGTGGGCCTCGGCGTAGGCCCGCAGGGTGGGCCCGTCATCCACCTCGGGTTCCAGGGTCACCGACGCGAAGCGAGTGCGGGACCGGGCAAAATCCGAAAGTCCGCGCTGCACCGAGACCAGGTCGTGGGTCTGGGCCGGGCACGGTCCAGGGCAACGGGTATAGATGAAGTCGAGCAGCACCAAGCCCCCGCGCCAGTCGGCCAGATTCACTCGGCGCCCGTCTTGGTCCTCCAGGCGCACTTCCGCCGCGCGCTGGGCCCTGATCCTCCGATTCCCAGGAACCTCGATCCAGCCCTCTTCCTCCGTCGCCCAACCGAGTACGGTGAGACTTGCGACCTCCGGCCGGGGGGTGCCCTTGCGCAGGCGGTACGCCACGCGTTGGCCGGGCACCAGCGCCTCCAGGAGCCCCGGGTCGGAGACGACCATCCATGCGCTCTCGGACGCCGCGCCGGCCACGCCCGGGTCGCTGGCGATCAGAACGCGTCCGTCCTGGCTGACCTTGTCTTCGACGACCCCGCCCAGGGCCGGTGGCTCGGCGCAGGCCAGCCCTACGGCAGCGGTCAATAGAACAGCGTGCAGAACCGGGAGGCGGCTCAGTAGATCCATTGCCAGGCCACTGTGTAGTTCACGTCGGGCGCGAGTTGAGGACCGTCCACCGACTGGTAGAGAGGAAAGAGAGCCTCAAAGCTGAAGCGTTGGCCACCCCAAATCGGCAGCAGGAGATTCAGCCCAGGTCCCATTTCCACCCGGGTTCCCGCTTGTCGGTTGGCGGCGTTCAGGGGGCTGGCGGCGGTGGCCGCAGGGGTTGCCAGGGCGGGATCCGCACCCTTGATGTTCTCGGTCTTGGCCCAACCCAACCGGGCAGAAAGCGAGAGCCAGTCGCCCAACTCGGCCGCCATCCAGCTCGAGGCCTGATAGACGGCACCGAGTTCGTAGCCCAGGTCGTTCTTCCCCGTTCGGTATTCGCTCTCCACCTGGGCGCCCCAGGAAAAGCGGGCGCGCTTTCCCGTATACGTCAGACCCCAATGCACATCCCAGGATCCCGATCCGTGCTGCATCGTGTAGGGAAGACGGTAGGGATCACCGTTCCCATCGGTGCCATCCACACGAATGCTCCCGGTGGGCAGACTCAGGGCGACATTGAACTGGGTCTTCTGGGTCCCCTTCTGCATAAACGGAAGCAGTACGATCAAAAGTGCGTCGCCGATTCCGCTGGTCTCCTGGCGATCGATCACGCCGCCCACGCTTTGATCGAGACGTTTTTGCACAAAGGGCAGCAGCATGGCCACGGTGAAGCGCTCGTGGGGCGCATACATGACCCCGAAAGTATGGGTTTGGTTGAGTTGAGAAAGAGGCCGCGACGAGTAGGGCGGTTGCAGGGAGTCGAACTCGGCGGGAGAAAGTCTCTCCTCCCCCTGCATCAGGCGATCGTTAGAGACTCGCTGGTAGCGGTACAGAAATGTCCAGTCGCCGCGTTCGTGGGTGTGATCGAGAAGGACACCCGCCGGCGCGAAATCGCTGGCCCGATCCAGAGGCCGATGCAG
>DUCT01000215.1 GCA_012959665.1 Myxococcales bacterium
GTATTCGATTCCTGGAGATACCCCCCCCCGCTCCTCCACCCGCTCCTCCACCCGCTCCCCCACCCGCTACTCCACGCGCTACTCCACCCGCCCCCAACCGGGCCCGGCGAGGCCCTGGGCTCGATCTGTGTGGTCGGGAAGAGATTCGGACCTGCGGCTGATATGATACGGAGCCCGAAACCCGGTGGGCGTCAGTCCGTACCCGGCGAACCCAATAGGAGAGCGAGATGGCCGAAGAACCCGTGGAATACACCCTGGAGGGGAAGGTCGCCGTGATCCGCCTGGACGACGGCAAGGCCAACGCGCTCTCTCACGTCATGCTCGATGCGATTCACGCCGCCTTTGATCGCGCCCAGGAAGATGCCGCTGGGGCGGTGGCCCTGGTCGGCCGCCCGGGGCGCTTCTCGGCGGGCTTTGATCTCTCGGTCATGAGCCAGGGGCCGGATGCGGTGACCGCGCTCGTGGCCAAGGGAGCGGGCCTGGCCCTGCGGATCTTTGACTGGCCGACGCCGGTGGTTCTGGGAATCACCGGGCATGCTCTGGCCATGGGGGCTGTGCTCTGTCTTTCCGCCGACGAGCGGATCGGCAGCGAGGGCGCCTACAAGCTGGGGCTCAACGAAGTGGCCATCAAGATGACCCTGCCCGATTTCGCCCTGGTGCTGGCCGACGATCGCCTGAGCCGGCGGCATCTCTCCCGGGCGACGGCGGGCGCCGAAATCTATGCCCCCCAAGGCGCAGTGGACGCGGGATATCTTGATCGTGTGGTGCCGGATGGAGAGGCCGACGGGGCGGCCCGGGCGCGCGCCGCCGAACTCGCCGATGCCCTTCACGGGGGTTCCCATGCCCGGACCAAGCGCGCGCTGCGTGCGCGAGCCACCGAACGCCTGCGTGCGGCGGTGGATGGCTTCTCCGGCCTTTGAGAACCCAGAGCCATTTTTGTTTAGCGCCGCCGGGCCTGGGCCAGGCTGGCCGAAGTATCCGAGGGAACCGAAATGACAAAGAAATATCGCAGCAAGACCACTACCCACGGCCGCAACATGGCTGGGGCCCGAGCGCTCTGGCGCGCTACGGGCATGGAGGATAGCGATTTTGAAAAACCCATCATCGCCATTGCCAACAGCTTTACCGAGTTCGTTCCCGGCCATGTACACCTGCACCCGGTGGGGCAACTCGTCAAGAAAGTAATTCAGGGCGCTGGGGGCGTGGGGCGCGAGTTCAATACCATCGCGGTCGATGACGGGATCGCCATGGGCCATGCCGGGATGCTCTATTCCTTGCCCAGCCGGGAACTGATCGCCGACAGCGTGGAGTACATGGTCAACGCCCATGTGGCCGACGGTCTGATCTGTATTTCGAACTGCGACAAGATCACGCCGGGCATGCTGATGGCTGCGCTGAGGCTCAACGTGCCCACAATTTTTGTTTCGGGTGGCCCCATGGAAGCGGGCAAGGCGGTGGGTACACACGACAAGAACGGAATGCCCCTGTCGACGTCGGACAAGGTGGATCTCATCGATGCCATGATCCAGGCGGGCAACGAAGATGTCTCGGACGAGATGGTGGATATCATCGAGCGCTCGGCGTGCCCGACCTGCGGGTCGTGTTCGGGGATGTTTACCGCCAACAGCATGAACTGCCTCACCGAGGCGCTGGGTCTTTCGCTTCCGGGCAACGGAACGCTTCTGGCCACACACGCCCTGCGTTGGGAGCTCTTCGAGCAGGCGGGCAAAACCATCGTGGATCTTTGTCGACGCTACTACGTGGACGGTGATGACTCGGTGCTGCCCCGGAGCGTGGCGAATTTTTCAGCCTTCGAGAATGCGATGACGTTGGATGTCGCCATGGGGGGGTCCACGAACACCGTGCTCCATCTTCTGGCAGCAGCCCACGAAGCCGGCGTCGATTTTAGTATGAGCGACATCGATCGAATTTCGAGGCAGACCCCGTGCGTTTGCAAGGTGGCACCGTCTTCTCATGACCACGTCGAGGACGTAGGGCACGCCGGGGGCGTTTTTACGATTCTCGGTGCTCTCGATCGGGCCGGCAAGTTGAACGTCGACGTGCCCACGGTGCACTCGGCGACCCTTGCTGAGGCCATTGAGGCCGAGGATATCCGCAGTGGGAACGCCACGGAATGGGCCATGCAGCGAGCCCTTTCGGCTCCGGGCGGGGTTCGCACGATTGTGGCTTTTTCCCAGGACAAGTATTTCGAAACGGCGGATCTCGACGGCGAAAACGGCTGCATCCGCGAGGTTCCCCACGCGCATACGGTGGATGGAGGGCTGGCGGTTCTCTCGGGCAATCTCGCGGTCCACGGCTGTATCGTGAAGACGGCCGGTGTGGATGAATCGGTCTGGGTCTTCGAGGGCCCGGTCAAGATCTACGAATCTCAGGAAGCGGCCTGCGACGCGATCCTGGCCGACAAGGTTGAAGCCGGGGACGTGGTTGTGATTCGCTATGAGGGACCTCGGGGCGGGCCGGGGATGCAGGAGATGCTCTACCCCACGAGCTATCTCAAGGCCAAGAAGCTGGGCAAGGCCTGCGCGCTGATCACCGATGGGCGCTTTAGCGGGGGCACTTCGGGGCTTTCTATCGGTCACGTTTCCCCCGAAGCCGCCGAAGGCGGCGTCATCGGATTGGTGGAAACAGGTGACCGCATCCGAATCAATATCCCCGAGCGCAGCATCGAATTGCAGGTGGACGCGGCCGAACTCGATGCACGCCGGGGGCGCATGGAAGCCCGGGGCCGAAAAGCCTGGGCCCCCGAATTTCGCGATCGGATCGTCTCGGATGCGTTGCGCGCCTATGCGCTGATGACCACCGATGCCGCCCACGGCGCCGTTCGTGATCTGCGAGGGCTCAAGCGAGTCGAGGATTGAGGCCCGGGCGTGGTTAGCGCGAGGCGGTGAGTTCGCGCTGGGAAAAGTCGCGTTCGCGTAGCTTGGGGTTGGCCTCGAAGCGCCGGATGTCCAGGGTCGAGAAGTGGCCGTTTTTTTTCTGGCTCATGCGCGCGCGTCGGGCGATCCAGACGGTTCGGGGCTCTTCGCCTTCGGTGGCCACGCCTTCGAAACCTTCGAGAGATCCGGTTTCGGCGTCGAGTTGCTTGATAAGCAGCTGCTTGTTGTCCCAATAAAGCGTGCGAATGGGAACGAAGTGCTCCTTCTCCACGCTGATCAGGACCTTTGAGTACTGGGATTCGGTTTCGGCATTGGGAATCACCGTGACCACGTACACCGGAATGCGATCGATCTCGTCGTCGGCCATTCGGTAGTGGCGCCCGTCGTCGAACTCGGGTGGCACCACGTCCTCGAAGGAAAAGTCGGTGCCGGCGACGGCTTCGCTGCGGACATTGACCCGCCGCACCTTGCGCGAACTCGGTCGATAAACGAATTGGTCGTCGGGGCCCTTCTGCTTGTTGATCACCAGGTAGCCCAGGTGGCGAACGTCCGGGGGCGCGAAATATTTGGCGATGGTCTTCGAAATGACGCGCTCGCTCCGGTTGCGAAAGTTCAAGTACTTCAGGTGCAGTTCAACGCTGGAGAAGTGCCCCGCGCCGTCGCCGGAGATCACTTGGAGGTCTTGATCATACGCATCGAAGCGGTTGTCGAGGACCCGCTGGTAGAGATCATCCCCGGATAGACCATCGGTCGCCGGTGCATCTGCCGTGGGCAGAAAATTGCTTTCTTCAGCCGAGGGCGGGGAAGTGGCGCCCAACACAAAGAGCGCCAGGGTCAGCAACCCGGCCATCGCCTTGGGGGGTGAACCGAGCGGAACATGCGGGGGGGTGGGCAGCAGGGCGGACTCCAAAGGGGCGGGGGGAAGCCTTAGTCTGGAGTATAGGGAAAGGGCTCGCTGCCGAAGTCCGATGGCGAGAATCCGGCTCCCCACTCAAGTGGTCTGGGGGCTGTCCTGGATCACTTGCTGGACGTAGCGCTCGAATAGGTTGTAGTTCGTGCGCGAGCCGCTCATGAACTCGATACCAAATCCCGGGTGCC
This sequence comes from Myxococcales bacterium, assembly GCA_012959665.1. Lineage (GTDB taxonomy): Bacteria > Myxococcota_A > UBA9160 > UBA9160 > UBA4427 > JAZXM01. Next base: position 3,996 of record DUCT01000215.1, read on the forward strand.
GGGGATCTGCGCGAGAGGCCAACCTGGCCCTGGACCAGCAGACACGGCCCACGGCGGATACTTCGTCACCGCTGGGGAGATCGATTTCGATCACGAGCTGCTGGCCCTCCTGGATCGGTTCCAGTGTCATCACGAAGGCGCCATTGCGCGAGATGTTCTCGCAGATCTCTTCCGATGACCGGAAGTAGGCTCGTCCCGTAGAAGGATCGGTCTGGGCTGAAACCGTGGAAATGCGGGCCTGCAGACTGACTTCGGCTCGGGCGTCCAACCGCCGGGTTCGCTCGTTCGCGGGATCAACCTCGGGCATCTGGATTTCCTCAGTGTGTTTTCCCGTTGCATCCGTCGGCCTTGGATGGACGTTTTGGGCGAGTCCGAAATGTACGGCATCGGGGCCCAAAGGCGAAAAGCACGGCCCATTTCCACGCAGAGTCTGGGCACGAGTTCGGAAATCGCCCCGCCACCAGCGGAGCCTAGGATTGAGGCCTGAATCGTCCGAATTGGCCCAAAGCGGCGCACCGTCGAGTACAGCTGTAGTGAAAAGGATACACTATTGGCCGCTAAATGACAAGGTCTACTGCAAATCCCAATTTATTGGTTCGGACGGCTGGATTCGGACGGCTTGATTCGAACGGCTTGAGAGAGATTTCTAGAGCCCCGGCCGCGCGCGGTAGGGAAAATGAATCCGAGCGGCGATCTGTTCGTCCTCTCGTTCGCCCTCATCGCGATCCCCATAGAGGGGCGAGACTGTGACCAGAGCCCCCTCCCCAGCACTGGCGCGCGCGCGCCGTTTGCTTCCTTCGCCCGCGAGGAGCCCGCTGCGTGCCAAGTCGTTGGGGATGAAGGGCAGAACTCCGGCCTCCTCTCCGCGTCGATCGCACAGTTGCCGCATCTCTGCGGCGCTCATGCGTTTGACGGCGGTGACTTCCTGCCGGGCGATCGGGCAGAACAGGGCGCCTGGTTTTCGGCCGCGAGCGGCGAGCCAATCCTCCAGAGCGATCAACTGGTCGTTTCGAAGGGGGATGCGCCGCGCGCGCTTCGCTCCAGGGGCCTTGAACTTTACGGTGACTTGGCCGGTTTTCTTGTCAAAGTGGAGGTCATCGAGGTTCAGGTTGACTAGGTCAATCGTGCGGAGCCCCCCGGAGAACGCGAGGCCAAGCATGAGGGCATCCCGAGGCCCCCCGCAAGACGTGTCCATTGCGCTGGCTGCAATGAGCGCCCGGACTTCGCCCTCCACGATCGTTCGCTCAGGAGCGGCCTTGGGCTTGCCGTCGTCCTTTCCCCTGGGCTGAGCCAGTTCAAACTCGTCGTCGTCGAGGAAGCCCAGGTTCCGACACTCCTCGATCACTCGCTTGAGGCTCGAAGTCATCCGGTTGGTTTGCTTGACGGTGTAGCGATCGGCGACCTGCTGAAATTTGCGGGTGTCATCGTTCCGGCAGAGCAGGGCCTCGATCTTGCTCGGGGCGCCGACTTCCTTGACGATGGAGAGGGTGAGGGCCACGTGGTATCCCCGCACCTGCTGCCAGGGAAAATATCTGCCCTCGCAGACGCCGCCGCTGATGACCGCGGCGAGAACATCGAGCGCCTCGCCGGTGAAGCGGCGCGGATCGCCGGGCTTGATCGACTCCAGGCAGGCCTCATAAGCCAGGCGTCCCTTCTTGATCTCCTCAGGGGTCAAACAGAAATCGGCCGACTCAGTGGAGTCGGCCTGACTGGGGGGTCGTATGTGGGCGGACAAGGTTTCTTCCCTCCGGGGCATGGGGTCGAGTAATTGATTCGATACTAGAACAAGTTGCACTATGGCTCGTCTGGGGGTGGGCTGTCAAGGCGTGTGGGATTGCAGCCCTTTCTGGGTGTGATTGGGGAGTTTTTTACGCAAAAAATGCCTGCTTGGAGACAAAAATAGGGTTGTGAAGGCGAATGATCGGAAAACTCTGAACCCGGAATTCGTATTTTAGTGCCGCTCAAAAGCGAAAGAAATCCACGCGGGTCAACTTCTGGTGTGGATTTCTGGTTCTCGCTCGAGGGTCCAAGGCCTCAAATCGACAGACTGTGTTTAAAAAGGCCCGTGATGTCCCGGCAGAGGGCTCAGAATAGTCGATCTTGATCGGACTCGCCCGGCGCTGTTCGGCAAACGCGGTATTCGCTGGACGAGGGTCTATCGTCTTCCTGACGGACTCTTCAGGACGGCCTCACGCTCGCGAAAGGAAATTGTGTCGATGGAATTCATTGCGGGTTTTGCCTGGCCCGTGCCCCGGGCGATGGCGGGTGCGGTCTCGGCCTGTCGGTTCGAGCAAGGCGATGTGGTCTACAGCCAGGCCAAGGGTTACGAGGGCTGGCCCAAGGGGCGTCGGGGACTGAAGTTCGCCCTCCAAGTGCTCGATCCGCCCAAGAGTGCCCGGGCCCTTGGGCCCGAGGCCGCGGGCAACCGATTTGAGGCGAACTGGAATTCCGCCGTGGAACTCGAACTGATCGACTATGCCGAAGCCAAAGCCAAAGCCAAAGCCAATACCGAAGCCGAAGCCCCAGCCGAGCGCCGGATCACTACCCAGGGTCGACTCTTCTGCTGTCTCTGGCATGGCGACCCGGCTTGGCTGGATCCGAGCGGCCGGGAGCCCGCCCCGCCGGTTCCCCAACGCGACCTGCACCGCCGGTTGGAAGCGACCCAACCCACCTTTACCAAGTGTTTCAAGGAGAGGTGTTCTAGGAGCCCGGTGGGTGGCGCCTTTGCCCGGGGTTTCAGCCTGTACCTGGCGGCGGTGGACGATGCCAACGAGTCCGTGCGAAGCAAGGCGAAGGCGGTCGAGGCGGTTCTGGCCGAGAAATTCGAGGTCGAGAGCCTGTGGCTCTCGCCGGCAGAGGCGGGACTCGCCGATGCCGAGGCGCTACATCCAGCGCTTCGGATCCAGGGCTTGGCCGTCGCGGCGCAAAAACCCGAGGCCATCGAAGCGTTGCTTCGGGGCCTCCTGTATGGCGGCGCCGGGGAATCCGGCCGCTTCTCCCTGGCGCGTCACGGCCTCCTGGCCGCGGTTGCCCCGGACTAATCGCGATGCGGTGCAGACTCGTCCGTTAGGGCTCGCTTGTTCAGACTTGCTTGTTCAGACTCGCTTGTTCAGACTTGCTTGTTCAGACTCGCTTAGTGGAGACGTTGGTTGCGGGTTGAGGGCTGGACCTGGTCCGGCGCGATATGCCCCGACTGGTGAAAAACGATTCGCCAGTCACTCTGCTCCCAGACCAGTGCGTTGGTGCCGGCCAAGGTCGTTTCGTCGATCTGCTCAAAGCAAGTCACGAAAGCTACGCCTCGGATCACCACCGCTCGAGGGTTTCGGATCTCGATGGCGGGCGGATGGGTGAGGATCGCCCGCCAACTCTCCATCACCGCCTGGCGGCCGTGGAGCGCTGGGGTTCCGGGATGGCTGCAGAGCAGGGGCTCCGAAGCGGACCAGAGCGCCTCCATGGCGGTGTAGTCGCCTTGGGCAAGCGCTTGATAGAAAGCGGCATTGGCGGCGAGTGCCGCTTCAATTTCCCGCTCCTCGGACATGATGAGCCCTCTTGTTGCCCGGGGGCCGGCGGCTCCGGGTGCGCGGCTATTCGACGTCGATCGTGGCTTTTTCGATCACCAGCCGCTCTTGGGTGCTTCCGCCCCGGCTCCCGAGTTCCTCAAGCGCCTTGACGGTGTCCATGCCGTCCACCACTTCGCCAAATATGGTGTGCTTGCCGTCGAGGTGGGGGGTGGCGACAAAAGTCAGGAAGAATTGGCTCCCGTCGGTCCCGGGTCCCGCATTCGCCATGCTGAGCATGCCCGGGCGATTGTGGCGCACCGCCGGATCGAACTCACCGGCGTACTTGTAGCCGGGCCCCCCTCGGCCGGAGCCCGTGGGATCGCCGCCCTGGGCCATGAAGCCCGTGATCACGCGGTGAAAGACCACGTCGTCGTAGAACCCGAGCCGGGTGAGATAAATGGTGCTGCTCGCGTGCATGGGCGCGACGCTCGGCATCAGCTTGATCTTGATCTTGCCCTTATTCGTGTCGAGGTACCAGAAGTAAGTCTTTGCCGGATCGAATTCGACCTGGGGCGGCATGGGGAGCGAGTTCTTCCAGCCGGCCGCGGCCTGGTCGATCTGGGCTTCTTCGATAAATGCGTCGATAGCGGCAAGGGCCACGTCATCTCCTTGAAAAGAGGGTAGGGGGGTCTCTGTGACTGTTTCCACGACGGGCGTGGGGGTCTCTGGGCTGACCGGAGCCCTCTGGGCCTCCGCGCCGGTTTCCGAGCAACCGGCGAGCACCAGGCTTCCGGCCAGGACTGCGAGCGAGGTGATTCGTAATGAGTGCCGAACAGTCATTGATGCGCCTCCATGGTTTCGGATTTGGCTCGCAAGGGTACCGTCCACTCGCGACTTGACCAGAGCCCAATGCGGCTTTTTGACCGGCCCCTCTGACTGGCCCTTTTGAGCAGCCCTTGTTGAGCAGCCCTTGTTGAGCAGCCCTTGTTGAGCGGCCCTTGTTGATCAGCCCTTGTTGATCAGCCCTTTTGATTAGCCCTTGTTGATCCGCCAGGGGGCGGAGTCCCAGGGTTAGCAGCATTGGGCGTCGCAGAGCCCCAGAGCTTGGAGCTGACTCCGAACCTCACCCTCCCAGTCCCGGTTGGCCCGGGGGTTCGCCGGGCTGGGATGGAGAATTTGGCCGAAGTGGAGGTCCTGGCCCGCCAGGCAGGCCTCGGCCCGGCGCGCAGCGAAGGCCCCCACGCCGATCACCCACTGGGGTTCGAGGATCCGGACCAGACTTCGAAGAAAATCATCGCAGGCCGCGAAGAGGGTTTCGCGCTCGGCCACGGGCAATTTGTCGGGGGTGCAGTTGCGCCCGCTCTCCTCCATAAAGATCAGCGGGCAATAGTTGGCGACGAAGTGCTGGGCGAAAAAACGCTCAGGGCTTCCGAAATGCTGAGCCACCGCGCCCCAGAGTCGAGCTCCGCTGACTTCGCTCCGGGTGCACGCGAACCCCTGAATTGGGCGTTTGGGATTCGGACGCGGGGGCTGGCCGACAGGTTCATCGATGCCCAGCCAGTCCCGCACCCGGCTCACCTCGCCAAAGGGCACCCCGGTTTGCGCCATACCAAAGGGCCCGGGGTTCATGCCGAGGAAAACGACCCGACGCGGACCCGTGGCGTAGCGGCGCAAGTAGGCGTGGTGCGGGCGCTTGGCGTACTCGATGGGGTTGTAGACGTGGCTGACCGGGGCAGCGAATGCCATGCCCTGGACTTCCCGCCGGAGGCGGCGGGTCGCTGCGATCAGGCGCTCGGCGGTGGGCAAAGCTGGGCTTCCTTTGGGCGGTCAGGGGCAGAGGCGGGGCCGGCATCCACTCTGGACGGGAGAGTACGCGGGCGGAAGGTCAGCGTCAGCCCCGGGGGAGAAAGTCCGAGGGTCATGTACTCTCGCAGCCCCGTAGTCTGCCCCTTTGGAGTTTCTCTCTTGACCTCTGGCCACTCATCTCCGCCCGACGACGCTTCCGCGCCGGCGGATGCATCTGCCCTCGTCCCCTACATGACCAACGTGGGGAGTTGGTTTGGGGGGATGGGGATGCAGCAGGTTCTCTTCAGTTGGATCGTTGTCGGGGAATTGCAGGCAAGCGGCGAGTGGGTCGGGATAGCCCAGACTTCTACGCTGTTGCCCGGCATGGTGCTTTGGATGGTGGCGGGAGCTCTCGCGGATCGCTGGGACCCCCGGCGCTTGCTGATCACGTTGCACATTCTCGGTGCGATCCCCGTGGCGCTACTGGCGTTCTTCAGCCATCGGGGCTGGCTGGATCTGCCCTTGCTGGTGGGCTTCGGCCTGACCGTCGGTACGATCGGGGCGCTGACACTGCCCGCCCGGGACACCCTGCTCACCCGGGTAGCCGGCGACGACTTAATGCGCGCGGTGACCACCATGACGGCGGCTCAATTTGGCGCCCAGGCCGTGGGGACCCTGGTGGCGGGGCTGGCCCGGGTTGTGGGCAGTCCCACGATGTTGCTCGTTCAGGCGACGGTCTTCCTCGCCGGATCCGGAGCCGCCCTGAGGCTCCCCCGGGCGCGTCCCGGGAGCCTGATCAGTGGCCGGTTGCGCCTACGCGAGATCGGCGGGGGGCTGGTCGAGGTGGCGCGTACCCCGGCGCTGCGGAGCCCGTTCGCCCTGGTGGTTGCGGTGGGGATTCTCTTCGTGGGCCCTTATTGGGTGATCTTCCCGCTCCTGGTTCGCGACTACTACGGCATGGGGGTGGTGGCGCTTTCGGTGGTCTTGATGCTCTTTCCATTGGGGACCATTCTTGGCTCGCTGGTTCTGCGTCAGAGGGGCTTGGGTCGCAAGGGGCGGGGGGCACTCCTGGCTCTTCTGGTGGGTTCGAGCTGTCAGCTCGTGATTGCCACCGGTGTCCCCTTCCCGGCGATGCTGGGGCTCGCCCTGGTTTGGGGCTTTGGAGGGGCGGTCTTCATCAATTGCAGCCGGACGCTTTTTCAGCAGGCGGCGCCCGAGCGCGGCCGGGGCCGGGTGCTGGCGATCTACCAGTTGGGCTTTACCGGAGGGGCGCCTATCGGAGCGCTGGCTTCGGGTTTCGCGGCCGAGGTTCTGGGGATGCACGCCACCTTGGTGATTTCTGGGGCCACGATGCTTTTACTCGTGGCCGCAATGGCCATCTTTAGCGAAATTTCAAGTTTGAAATAAACCGGCCCCTTTCGGGGAAGGCGAGGAGGAGGACGCAGTGAACAAGGAAGCCATGCGGGAATTCATGGGGCGTTTCATGGAAATGACCACCGGCGCTGCGGTTCTGGGGGTGGTTGCCGTGGCCGATCGCACCGGTCTTTTCCGGGAACTCCAGGGCCAGGGTCCGTTGGGCCTGGAGGCCATCGCTGAACAAAGCGGTTTCGATCGGCGCTACCTGGAGGAAATCCTGGCGACGCTCAGCGCCGCGGGCATCGTGGTCTACACCCCTGAAGCCGATACCTACGAGTTGCCCGAGGAGCACGCGGCGTGCTTGGCGGATGAATCGAGCCCCTACTTTCTGGGCGGCTGGAGCCAGATGGTGCCGTCCCTCTATGGGGCGATTCCCGGCGTGGCCCGGGCCTGCCGCGAGGGCGGGGGCGTGCCCTTCTCGGATTTTGGCGAGGAGATGGTCCAGGGAATCGCGCGTTCCAACGGTCCGGGCACTCGCCTGTTGCTGACGCGCAAGTGGCTTCCCGTCATGCCCGATGTGGTGAGCCGCTTGGAGTCGGGGATTCGGGTCGCCGATGTCGGCTGCGGGGCCGGCGCCGCGGCACTGACCATGGCGCGCGCCTATCCGAACTCGCAGATCCACGGCTACGACGTGGACGGTTCCTCGCTGGAGCACGCCCGTCGTGCTGCCGAGGAAGCCGGAGCGGGCAACGCATCGTTTGAGAGGGTCGACGGTCAATCGATTCCCTCGGATCCCGGGTTCGATTTGATTACGACGTTCGATGTGATTCACGACGTGGTCGATCCTCTCGCGGTACTGGGCCAAATCCGAAATGCTCTGCGCGAGGGCGGCTGCTATCTGATGGTCGAGCCCGTGGCCGGGGACAGTTTGGCCGAGAATCTGCACCCAGCGGGTGCGCTGACCTACGCCATGAGTACTCTGCACTGTATGACCCAATCTCTCGCCCATGGCGGAGTCGGATTGGGGGCGGCCTGGGGGCCGCGCCGTGCCGAGCAGTACTGCCGAGATGCGGGCTTTTCGGGATTTGAGCGACTGGAGGTACCGAATCCCTTCAATGCATTTTACCGCGTCGAGGCCTGACGCGGAAAAAATGTGTTAAAAGGAAGGTTGTTATGACTCAAACCGTTGCTTTGATTTTTGCCGGCCTGGGTGTGCTGGCGGCTCTCTTTTTCAATTTTCGCGCACGTGCGTCCGCCGGGGAAGCCTCCAAGGCTTGGGCGGAGAATGAGAAACTCGCCGGGGACCTGAAGGCCGTCCGGGAACAACTGGGTAAACAGTCGGGCAAGTTGGCAGGGCACGACGAAGAAGTGGCGGCTCTGCGAAAGCGGCTGGACAAGGCCAAGCGCCGGAGTGGGGCGGCGGCGGCATCGGGGAACGACGCCGTGCCGGCGAGCCAACTGGAACTCGAAGCGGAACTCGAAGAAGCCCGCCAAGCCCGGGACGGTGCGCGGTCGGAAGCCGAGGCCCTGGCCGCCGAGGTGAGCCGTTTGCGCACGAAACTCGCCCCCAAACCCGAGCCCGAACCCGAGGAAAAGCCGACTCCCGAGACCACCGAGCTGGAAGAACTTCGTGGGGCTCGCACCCAGGCGGCGGCCGATCTGGCCAAGTCCCAGGAAGCTCAGGAAGAATTGCGCCGGGC
>DUCT01000216.1:0-11207 GCA_012959665.1 Myxococcales bacterium
AGACCCAACGCCAGGATTTCGAGTCCGCCCTGGGCATTCAAACCTTTGCCACAAACCCGGAACTGGTGGCCCAAAGCGACGTCCTCGTGCTCTGTGTCAAACCCGGGGTAGTGGTGGAGGTACTCGCTGGGCTCCAGGGCCAACCCGCACTCGAGCGGCCGCTCTGGATCTCCATCGCCGCAGGCATTCGAATCGCCAGCCTTGAGGCGGCCCTACCGACGGGCGCGCGCATTATTCGGACCATGCCCAATACCCCGGCGCTGGTGGGCGCCGGCGCCAGTGTGCTCTGTCCCAACCGGGCTGCCGGGGACGCCGATGAAGCCATGGCCGACGCGCTCTTCGCCGCCGTGGGATCCACCTGGCGCGCGCCCAGCGAAGACCTCATGGACCCGGTCACCGGACTCTCGGGAAGCGGCCCGGCCTACCTATTCCTCTTCCTAGAGGGTCTGGCCGAAGCCGGGGTGCGCCAGGGCCTACCCCGGGACGCCGCCCTGGCCCTCGCCCTGCAAACCACTTTTGGCGCGGCCAAGTTGGCTCTGGAAGACGGCCGAGCGCCGGCAGAACTCCGGGCCCAGGTCAGTTCTCCCGGAGGCACGACCCTCGCGGGGCTCGCCGAACTCGATCTCGCCGACTTGAGAGGTGCCCTCGACCGGGCCGTCGCGGCCGCCACAGCGCGGTCCCGAGAACTCTCGGGCGACGCCTGACCGGCGCCTGGCCCTCGACCTCGACCCGGGGTGCCCGGGGACGCCGCAAGCGGGTACGCGCCCACGGCGAACCCCGCCCAATCACCGAACGGCTGCGCTCCCTGGCAAGACGCCCCCGATTGGGATAAAAACGCAGCCCAGAAAGCGTGAGGCCAATCCCGGGGGGCGGATACCCCGAGACCTTTTCGCCCGGCCGCCTTCGGGTGCCGAAACAGACAGAGAGAAGTTATGCCGATTTATGAGTACGCGTGCGGCAAATGTGGGCACGAGTTCGAGCGCGAGCAGCGCATGTCGGACTCGCCCGTCAAGACCTGCCCGAAGTGCAAGGCCCGCAAGGTCACGAAACTGATTTCCCGGAGTTCGTTCGTCCTCAAAGGAGGGGGTTGGTACGCGGACGGCTACGCGGACGCGAAGAAGGCCGATACCCCAAGCTCGGACTCGGAGCCCAAGGAGAGTGCAAAGAGCGACGACGCTTCGACTTCAGAAAAAAGCAGCAAAGACGCCAAGGAAAGTAGCGGCAACGGGAAGGACAACGGGAAGGGCAAAGGGAAGGGCAAAGCCAAGAAGCCGAGCAAGAAAAGCGCAGCCTGATCGTTCACTCGGCACACGCGGTCCGGCCGGTATACTCGGCCTCCCTTGGCGCCACCTTTAACCCGAACGGGTCACCCGGTGCGCCCACCCCCACCCACCCTTCTGGAGTCCTTCAATGAGTGAAACTGAACCCGCGCCCGTTCACACCCAGGTCCTTGACGGCCTGGCCCTGGCGAACGAAATCCGCGCGGAACTCGCCGAAACCATCGCCCAACTTGTGGCCGCCGGGAGCCGGGCGCCTTGCCTGGCTGTCGTCCTGGTCGGGGATGATCCCGCCAGCCGCTCCTACATCAAGGGCAAAAAACGCGCCTGCGCACGGATTGGGATGGATTCGACCGAGCACCTGCTCCCCGAGTCCACTCCCCAAGACAAGTTGCTCGGGCTGATCGCGGACCTCAATGCCGACGACGGGATCGACGGCATCCTGGTTCAGCTCCCCCTGCCCAAACATATTTCTGCGGCCGCCGTAGCCGAAGCGGTGGACCCCGCCAAGGACGCCGATGCCCTCCATCCCACCACATCCGGGCGACTGCTGGCCGGTACCGCCGAACTCATCTCCTGCACGCCCCTGGGCATTATGGCCGTGCTCGACCATTACTCGGTCCCCCTGGAAGGGGCTCGGGCCGTGGTCATCGGCCGCAGCAATATCGTTGGCAAGCCGATCGCCCTACTCCTGCAACAGCGCAACGCTACAGTGACCGTCTGTCACTCGCGCACTCGGGATCTCGCCGGTGTCTGCCGCGAGGCCGACATCCTCGTGGCCGCCGTGGGGCGACCCCGAATGGTGAAAGCCGACTGGGTCAGACCCGGGGCCGCAGTCATCGACGTCGGTGTGACCGAGGTCGACGGCAAGCTGGTGGGCGATGTGGACTTCGACGCCGTCCTGGGCCGAGCCAGTTTGCTCACCCCCTCGCGCCGGGGGATCGGTCCCATGACGATCACCATGCTGTTACGCAACACCCTGCTTGCTTACCGCAATCGAAAGGCGCTATGAGCGCCATCCAACGCACCCCACTGTATGCGCGCCACGTCGAACTCGGCGCGCGCATGGTGGATTTTGCGGGCTTCTCCATGCCTGTTCAGTACACGTCTATCAAGGCCGAACACGCGGCGGTGAGGGAAACCGCCGGACTCTTCGACGTCTCCCATATGGGCCAAATCCATCTCTCGGGCCCGGATGCGGTGCAGACCGTGGAGCGACTGCTGACTTGTTCGGTCGCGACTTTGCCCGAGGGCCGGGTACGCTACGGCCTGCTCTGCAATCATGACGGGGGCTGCGTCGACGACGTCACCCTCTACCGCGAGGGTCCCCAGCAGTTCATGCTCTGCGTGAATGCCTCCAACATCGACAAGGACTTGGACTGGATCCAGGCCCACCGGTTGCCCGACACCGCGGTCCAGGACCGCAGCGCCGAAACTGGGCTTCTCGCGCTCCAGGGGCCTCGAAGTCCAGAACTTATGGATGCGCTCTGCAAAGATGCCAGCGGGGCAACGCCCAGCAGCCTCGGGCGTTTCGGCTTCAGCGAATTCGACGGACCCGCTGGCTCGTGCCGGATATCGCGCACAGGCTACACGGGTGCAGAGGGTTTTGAGATCTACCTACCCGCGCAAAATTGCCGGGCACTCTTCGATGCCCTGCTCGAAACGGGCGTGGCTGCGGACCTGAAGCCCGTCGGACTCGGCGCCCGAGACACCCTGCGACTGGAAGCGGCCCTCCCGCTCTACGGCCACGAACTCGACGACACCACATCACCCCTCGAAGCGGGTCTTGAACGCTTCGTCAAACGCAAGAGCGGCGGATTCATCGGGCACGAGGCCATGGAGGAAGCCGAGCGACTTGGCCGCAGCCGGCAACTCGTCGGTTTCGAACTCGAAGAACGCGGCATTGCCCGAGCCGAATACCCGATTCGGGTTGAAGGCCGGGAAGTTGGCCGAGTCAGTTCGGGAGCGCCCTCGCCCAGTCTCGGAAAATCCGTGGGCCTTGGCTACGTTCCACCCGAGTACGCCTCTCCCGGCACCGCCCTCGAGATCGTCATTCGGGAGCGCCCCATCCGGGCCCGGGTGGTCAAAACGCCGTTTGTCCAGAAGGTTTGAATCGACCCCTCTCGGGCCACCGAAACACCCCACCAAGGAGAAGAACGTTGTCCGACTGCACCATTCCCGAGCACAACCGCTATAGCCGAGACGACGAATGGGTTCGGGAGTCCGAGGGAGGCCTGTACGCCGTGGGCATCACCGACTACGCCCAGCAGCGGCTTGGCGACGTTGTTTTCGTAGAACTTCCCGAACCCGGAACAAAATTCGACGCGGGCCAGGCCTTTGGCGTGATCGAGTCGGTCAAAGCCGTCTCGGATCTCTGCATCCCCATTGGCGGGGAGGTCATCGAAATCAATCCCAGCCTGGAGGACACCCCCGAAACCATCAATGAAGATTGTTACGAAGCGGGCTGGCTAGTCACCCTTCGCCCCAACCATCCGGCGGAACTTGAAACCCTGATGGATGCCGCCGCCTACGCGAGTCATATCGCCGACCGCAGCGACTGACAGAGAACGCCAGCGTCCCGAATCCCAGAACGCCCCGATCAATCGTCCGAGCGAACCGTCTCCGTTTGGACCAGACGTCGGCGAGCCACTTCCGCCCAGGATCCCGAAGCGTCGAGTTGCAAGTAGCGCCGCCAGTGACGCTCGGCTTTCGCAGTTCGGCCAAGCTTCTCGTAAAGCAGCGCCATGTTGATATGAAGATCGGGGTAGAGGGGATCTGCCGCATAGGCCGACCGGTAATGGCGGAGAGCCCGGTCGTCAAGGCCGTCCTCTTCGAGCAGGTTGGCCAAATTGAAGTTCGCCTCGACGTGCTGGCCGTCGATCGCCAGGCACCGTTCGAAACAACCGCGTGCCGCGTCCCGCTCGCCCTTGTTGTAATAGACGGCGCCCAGGTTGCAATGGCAATCGGCAAAATCAGGATAAAGGCGGATGCCCTCCAAATAGCTCTCAATGGCCTGATCAAAGGATTCGGGGTCTGAGTCCAACTCGCAGCCCCTGCTGAAAATCTCCTCGGCGGCCTCCATCGCCGCGGGTTCCCTCCCGCGGTCAATCGCTGTCACGGCTTCCAGGCTTCCGCGATCCAAACCGAAATCCAGCACCGCCTGACCATCGGACTCCAGCAGGACTCCATCGTGACGAACCACAACGCGATCCGAACCCTCTACCCAAAGTCGCAGTGAGCGAAGCGGGTCATCGATCTCCGGCAACCGCTCACGCAGCGCCTCCACATTGCGACGGATTCGCCGAAGCGGCACCCCTTGCTCGAGCAGGGAAATGATTCCGCGCAAGCAAACGAGGTCCCTAAATTCGAACTCGGCTCTCGACGCGACCTTGGCTGGCTTCTGAACCAATTCGGTGCGCTCCCAATAGCGCAACCGGGCAGGAGAAACTTTTAGAATCCGCGCGACGTCACGAAGCGAATAGGTTTCCACGCACAAAACAATACATCGGTTCAACACCCGAGGGAAAGCCCCCGGCGATCCCAAGTACGAAAAGAGTTCACGCAGAATTGCGGAACTCCGCAGCACGCTAGAATACGAGATGGCGGGGTCTCCGTGGCTGGTGCCCGGCCTCGACTTCAAATCGAGTGTGGAGCGTGTCACCACGTTCCAGGCGGGTTCGATTCCCGTCCCTCGCCGCCACAGATTGCTTCCCTGCGGGACCCGACTGGAATCGCAATTTTCATACGGTGTTCTGCCTAAGGACTCCCCGGGTTCCGCTTGCCCGGCGCACAGCACTCGATTTTAGGAACCCTTCATCTGCCTAGTCCCCCCTGTGGTATGATGGCTCTCAGTGAGAGACGCACCCGGCACCCCTGTTCAATGGGAGCCCGCTCCACCGGAGCTTCCCGTTCTGCAGCCGACTGAACCACTCGCCGTCGGCCGCACTGCCCCCCTCTCGTTCTTCCCTGCGCGTTCTTCCCTGCGCGTTCTTCCCTGCGTTCGCTCGCCGGTTCGCGGAACTGCTTCAGCTGTGGGCACACTCGGCCCAGCCCACTGCATTCTTCAACGCCGCTTGCGGCATATCCGGAGGAAGCCCATGACCATGGAAGCAAATGTACTGATTCATTGGAAAGGTTTGCGAAACGACGAAGACGTCCAAATCCATCTCTCTGATCGCTGTCGCGAAATCGCGGAGGAGTTCCCGGAGACCCAACTCTACGAGCTCAGCATCGAGGCCAGCCACCGAAAAATTCAGTGTCACGGTCACGTCAACGGAAAGCAGACCCGGGTCGCAGCCCACGCGCAAGACCTCCCCACTGCGCGTCAGGCCGCCGACTTGGTCCTCGATAAACTGCATCGCGAACTCCGGAGGGAACACGACAAGCGGATTTTCAGCCGCCGGCGCAGAGCCCAGCGCGATCCGTCGAAGCGGATTCTGCAATAATCCGACATCACAAGTCTCACTGACAAGCCCCACTTACAAGTCCCACTTACAGGCCCCACTTACAGGCCCCACTTACAGGTCCCACTTACGGGCCCCACTTACAGGCCCCACTCACAGGCCCCACTCACAGGCCCCACTCACAGGCCCCTGACTTCCTCGTCGCGACCGCGATCTTCGCGGTCGCGACGAACTGGAAACCGGCTCAACTGTTCGAGCGTCTTCGGGCGTCTAGGGGGCTTGGTTCGTCGGAGACCCCTGTGCCTCGGCCAGAGCGCGGCCCGTGGCCGAGTCGGGGTTCGCCGCCAGAGACGAAGGCGTTCCCTGGGCGACGAGGCGACCACCCTCTGGACCGCCTCCCGGCCCCAGATCAATGACCCAGTCCGCCCGGCGAATGACGTCGAGATCGTGCTCAACGACCAATACGCTTCCGCCCGCGGCGATCAATTCGTCCAAGCAGGTCATCAGAACCTCAACATCCGCTGCATGCAACCCGGTGGTGGGTTCATCCAAAACATAGAGAATACCCCGGGCCGGTTCTGCCAGGGCCAAGGCCAATCTCACCCTCTGATGCTCCCCCCCGGACAGGGTCGAGAGGGGCTGACCCAAGGTTAGGTACCCGAGCCCAACCCGCTGAAAGGGTTCGAGCTTGGATTTGATACGGGATTGGTCGGCGAAAACATCCAGAGCCTCTGCGATGGTCAGGCCAAGCACATCGACGATGGAGCGACCGTCCAGCTTGATCCCCAATGCGTCCCGGCGATAGCGCAGTCCGCCGCAGGCATCGCACGGCGCGTGCACATCATCGAGGAATTGCATGTCGATGACCGTTTCCCCCGAACCCTCACAGACATCACACCGGCCGCCGGGCACGTTGAAGGAAAACCAGCCGGGCCCCGCCCCAAGCGCACGGGCTTCCCGGGTTGCCGCAAAGCGTTGACGAATCCCGTCGAAGGCTTTGGAGACCGTCGCGGGGTTTGAACGCGGGCTGCGAACCGCTGGGGTCTGATCCACCACGACAACCCCAGCGATATCCTCTTGGCCCTCGATCCGATCGCAATCCCCGGGCGCGTCGCGACCCCGGCGCAGGGGCAACAGGTTCCCCACCAGAACGGAATCCACAAGGCTCGACTTACCCGCACCCGAGACCCCGGCAATCACCACCAGCCGTCCCAGCGGGATCTCCACGGTGAGATCCTGAAGGTTCCGCTCCCGGGCGCCCACGATCCGAAGCCGGCCCAACGGGTTTTTTCGCGCGCGGCGCACGCCATGCTCAAGTTCCCCGCGCAACAAACGCCCCGTGGGCGAGTCGGCACTTTCCCGAATGACTGCAAGGGAACCCTCCGCCATCACCTGCCCGCCCAGGCGGCCAGCCCCCGGGCCAAGATCAATCACGTGATCCGCCGCCGCCAGGACCTGCGGTGCATGCTCGACCACCACCACGGTATTGCCCTGATCGCGAATCGCTCGAAGCACTTGGAGCAGGCGCTCCATATCCTGGGCATGCAGGCCAATGGACGGCTCGTCCAGAACGTAGAGGGAAGCGGTCAGACCACCACCCAGAGCCGTGGCCAGTTGAATTCGCTGGGCCTCGCCCCCGGAAAGAGTCCGCATCTGACGGTCGAGCCCCATGTAGCCGAGGCCAACGGCCTCCACTGTCGCCAACCGGGTGCGCAGAAGTTCCAAGATCCGCCGGGAAGCTTCGGCCTCGGCTGGCGCCAGGGCGAGGGAGTCCAGCCAAGCACCCAGGGCGCGGACATCAAGGGCCGCCAATTCACCCAGATGGCGACCGTCGACTTCTACCGACCTCGCGTCGGCGCACAAGCGCGTACCCCCGCACTCCTCACAGAGCACGTACCGCCGGTAGCGAGCGATCATGACCCGGGACTGCACCTTGTAGCGACGGCCCTCGAGCCAGTCGAAGAAACCCTGAACGCCGTACCAACCATCGTCATCGCCTCCCAGCACCCACTGGCGTTGGGCCGAGGACAACTCATCAAAGGGAAGATCCGTGGGAACGCCGGCATCCTCGCAGGCCGCGAGCAGGTCGCGCTGCATGGACTTACCCATGGCTGTGGCAAATGGCGCGATGGCCGCATCCTCCAGACTTCGCAGGGGATCCGGCACCACCCTTTCCCAATCAATCTCCGCCCGGCGCCCGAATCCCTGGCAATTCGCACACGCACCCAGGGGGCTGTTGAAGCTGAGCCGTGCCGGAGCCATCTCGGGAAAGCGCCGGCCGCATCCCTCGCAGGCGAAACCCTGTCTGAAACGAACCGCGGCGCTACTCGGCTCGCCCCGGAGCAGAACAGAAACCTCTCCCCCACCCCGTGCGAAGGCGCTGGCAACCGCTTCGGACAAGCGGACCGTGTCGAGTTCGAGGGCCGGTTCCCCGGGCGCTAATTCGGCCAAAACCACGCGGTCGATGAGCAGCAGACCGTTTCGAACCAGATCCGTCAAGCTTTCGTGATCGGCATCGGCCCAGTCGACGA
The DNA here is from genome assembly GCA_012959665.1 of Myxococcales bacterium. Lineage (GTDB taxonomy): Bacteria > Myxococcota_A > UBA9160 > UBA9160 > UBA4427 > JAZXM01. Next base: position 8,212 of record DUCT01000216.1, read on the forward strand.
CAGCACCCTCTCCATCGATCACCCGAGTAAAGCCCTCGCCGGAAAGTCGATCTCGGAGCAAGCTGACATCTTCGCCTTCCCTCGACCCCAGATTCGCCGCGATCTGAATCGCCGTGCCGGCAAACCGGGTAGCGATCCGCCCGGCGATTCCCACCACATCCCCGCGCTCCACCAAACGATCGCAATCCCGGCAGCGCGTCCGGCCGATCTGGGTAAATAACAGGCGCAAATGATCCAGCAGTTCCGTGGAGGTTCCCACTGTGCTGCGCGCATTGCTCACCCGGTTGCGCTGCTCGATGGCGATGGCCGGGGGCAAGCTCGAAATCGAATCGACCTCGGGACGGGGCAAGCGCTCAAGAAACTGCCGAGCGTACGTGGAGAGCGAACTCACATACCGCCGCTGGCCCTCTGCGTAGAGAGTATCGAAAGCCAGGGTCGACTTACCCGAGCCCGAGACACCCGTCACAACGGTCAGCGAGCCCAGGGGAATTGTGCAACTCACTCCCTTCAGGTTGTGGGAGCGCGCGTTCTCGATACGAATTTCGGTCTGCAGCATGATGGATCCGGGAAGCCAAGCCCCATGCGTCGCCGCCCCAATGGGGGCGGGGGGCTCAGGACTCCGCGAGCTACTCCTCGCTGCTACGCGCGTGGCGCCGAGCCATCCCGACGTAGCAATCGAGGCCCTTGCCCTCGGCGGCCGCGGCGAGCACGGCCCAGCGTTCCGCGCCCTGATCCTTGCCCAGGATGTCGGCCACCTGCTTGAACAGGAAGGCGTCGCCGTCGGCCATCGCCGCGTCGGCGACCGCAGCCAGGCGATCCTTCGCACCCGCCTTCTCGAGGAATTGCAAGGATTCGAAAACTCGGCCCTCCCCCGCGTAGGCGTCGGCAATCGCCAGACACTGGCTCTCATCCAGATCTTGCTCGATCAGGTGCCGGCGCTTGAGGGGGTCGGGGATCATTTTTTTTGCCATGGCGAAGTACGCCCTCTCTTTTTGTCTTGGCCAACCCTCTCGTTGACCCTTCCTGAAAATACCTGGCAGCCAGATCGACTGGACGCCCATGCTAGGCGATTCAATAGCGCGGAACTCCGTCGTCCACCGTCAGCGACCACGCTTCGATGCCCCCGTCCAGATTCTCCACCTGGCTGAAGCCAAGCCGGATGAGTTCCGCACACGCCTGAGCGCTGCGTCCACCATGATGGCAGTGAACAATCACCGGGCGATCGCGCCAGGCCTCGATTTCACCAAGCCGCGCCTCGAGATCCGCCAGGGGAACGGCGCGGGCGCCCTCGATGCTCGCCTTGACCACTTCCTCGGGCTCCCGAACATCCAGTAGAAGCATATCCCCGGGGCCCTCCAAGCGGGCGCGCAGATCCGCCGCCGAAACCTGGACTACCCCAGGAGCATCCGTTTCCGATGGGTTGAATCCGCAGAAACCCTGGTAGTCGATCAACTCGGTGACCGTCGGGTCGGGACCACACACCGGACACTCGGGATCCTTTTTGAGGCGAAACTCATTCCACTCCATGGCCAGGGCATCGTATGCGAGAAGCCGACCCGCCAGAGAGCGGCCGACCCCGGTCAGGAGTTTCACGGTTTCCGTCGCCTGGATGATGGCCACCATGCCGGGCAGAACCCCGAGTACCCCGCCCTCCTCACACGAGGGAACCGCCCCGGGCGGGGGGGGCTCGGGATAGAGGCAGCGATAACACGGACCCTGCTTTGCATCGAAGACGCTGGCCTGGCCCTCGAATCGGTAGATTGATCCGTAGACGTTGGGTTTGCCCAGCAAAACGCAGGCGTCGTTGGACAGATAGCGTGTCGGAAAGTTATCGGTTCCATCGACGATTACGTCGTAGTCGGCAAATATTTCCAGGGCGTTGCTCGAATCCAACCGAAGCGCGAATTGATCCACCCGCACGTCGGGGTTCAGCGCCTCGATTCGTTCGGCGGCCGCCTCCACCTTGAGTCGCCCCACATCCGAGGTTCGGTAGAGAATCTGCCGCTGCAGGTTCGATACGTCCACCACGTCGTCGTCGACCAGCCCAATACGGCCCACACCCGCAGCGGCCAAATACAAGGCCAGGGGGCAGCCGAGCCCCCCCGCACCAATCAGCAGAACGCTGGACTCGAGCAGGCGGGCCTGACCGTCTACCCCCAACTCTGGAAGGCTGAGATGACGCCGATAGCGGTCGAATTGGTCGGGCCGCAAGCGCGGCTCGGAGGGAGGCATGGCCATACCCTATCCGACCGCCCTCGAATCGGCGAGACGAGGCGGATCGGGCCAGGAAGACTCAAATTGCCGGGACACGGCAAGATCCTTGGCACCGGACAGCGGACCCGTCAGTCCTCGCGCGGGGGCAGCACCTCGATCTTGTAGGCCTTGCGCGGCTTGTCGATCATTTTCCAGGAGACCGTGACCCAATCCTTCTGTTTCAGGTCCTTCCACTTTTCCTTGTCCTCCCCGGAGACCTCGGTGGTCTCGGTGGGCACGAAGGAAACCTTGTCTCCCATCCGGTTGTCCACGATCATTTTCTTCTTGTTGACCCGGTCGATGCGACCCGTGAACTCACGCATTTGCTGTGCAGTGGCCAGGCTGGGCGCCATAAGAACTGCGGCTGCGGCCAGCATCAGAATCGTGATTGCCGCTCGACGACTAAAAATTCGCATATTCACCTCGCTTCTTGATTCTGGTCGGGACTGAGATAACCCTTTACCTGGGCTGGGCACGCGTGGTGCCGGAGGCGGGACTCGAACCCGCACGGCCTGGTGGCCGGGGGATTTTGAATCCCCTGCGTATACCAGTTTCGCCACTCCGGCAGGCGGCCGAGCATACCCCACGCCACTTGGGATTTCCGGCCCAGAAGTAGAGACATCTTTGACACCCCGAGTGGGGCGGGGTAGCCTCGGCCGTTGCGTGGGGGCCGTAGCTCAGTTGGGAGAGTGCCTGAATGGCATTCAGGAGGTCGCGGGTTCGATTCCCGCCGGCTCCACCAC
>DUCT01000216.1:11349-12283 GCA_012959665.1 Myxococcales bacterium
TCTGCATGTCGACCAGCCTCCGGTAGTGGCCCCCTGATTCGGCCATCAGCGAATCGTGGGATCCCTCCTGGATCACCTGGCCACGGTCAAACACCAGAATTCGATCCACTGTGCGAATGGTCGAAAGCCGGTGGGCAATCACCACCGCTGTTCGGCGGCTCATCAGTTCGGCCAGGGCCTCTTGGATCATGGCCTCGGTCAACGAGTCGAGACTCGAGGTCGCTTCATCAAGCACCAGAATCGGGGCGTCGGCAAGAATCGCCCGAGCAATCGCCACGCGTTGACGCTCGCCGCCCGAGAGCTTGACCCCCCTCTCCCCCACGAGGGTTTCATAGCCCCTTTCAAGCCTCTCGATAAACTCGTGAGCGTGCGCTTGGCGAGCCGCCTGGATCATTTCCGCCCGGTCGGGCTCCGTACGGCTGTACCCAATATTTTCCGCCAGGGTGCGGTGGAAGAGAATCGGATCCTGGGGGACTAGGGAGATCGCCCGGCGCAGAGTCGCCTGGGTCACCTTGGCGATGTCCTGGCCATCGATCACAATGCGGCCCTCGTCCACGTCATACAGGCGCTGAAGGAGCTTGGCGAATGTGCTTTTACCCGAACCCGATTCCCCCACCAGGGCCACCTTCTCTCCGGGCGCGATTTCCAGGGAAAGTCCCTGAAAGAGGGGCTGGATTTGGTTGCGATAGCGGAACCCCACGGCCTCGAAACGGATGCGCCCGGGACCCGGGCGAAAACCCTCGGCCCCAGGGACATCGCGCACCCCGGGGTCAGCCCGAGAAATTGCCACTAGGCCCTCGACTTCGTTGACCGCCCGCTGGGCGTTGCGCACCTGCCAGCCGATATTGCGCAAGTACCCGTGCACCACCAGATAGGTGGCCACCACGTAAACGGCATCGGCCACGCGCTCCTCCCCCGTCCCCCCGCCGAAGAG
>DUCT01000217.1 GCA_012959665.1 Myxococcales bacterium
GACGCAACGGCAATACGATCCCGGGCCGCTGCAATATCCTGCTGATCAGCCCGCCCCTGATCCTCAACCGCATGGACGCCGACAAGATCGTCGAAGCCGTGGCCGCCGGGCTCAGCGCCATCACGCGCTGAGCGCCGGAGCCCCTCGATTCAAGCCATTTCGCCCGGGCCGGGTCCTTCTCCAACGATCCCGTCGACGATGATTTCGGCGACGGTGGCCGTGTAGGTCTCCAGCGGCATGCCCTGGCGAACCTGGCGACCCCCGTTGACCACGGCGAAGATCAGGTCAACCAGCACCTGAGCCCGGGCTTCCAGCGCCGCCCGGGGTCGGCGATGCCCCGTCGCAGCATCGAGCATATGCACCATGTATTCGATCTGCATGCGGTTGATCCCATCGAGGGTGGCCGCATCGGCATCCTCGAGCACCGCCTCGATCTCGTGGTCCGCCGAGCCCGGCCGGCTGATCAGGGGCAATTCGTGGCCCAGCTGGATCCCCAGGCGAATCAGCCTGCGGAGCCTGTCGGCCGGGGGCACCGAGAGGTCGAAGGCCGGCGCCATCCGCTCGAGGTATTGCCGCTTCTGGAGGGCGATGACGTGGAGCAAGAGTTCGGCCTTGTTGCTGTAGTAGAGATAGACCGTTCCCTTGGCAACCCCGGCAGCGCCGGCAATATCGTCCACGCTCGTCTTTCGATACCCGTGGGCGGTGAAGAGCACCTCCGCCGCTTGCAGGATGCGCTCGCGCCTGCGGGCCTGGGGTCCATCGGGTTCGGGCTTCAAGAAAGCGTCGATGTCCGCCGCAACGCCTTCGAAGCTGAACTTTTCCGGCCGTTCGCTTTCCTCTTTTTTCCCCGCCTTCTCAGCCAAGATTCACCGGCAAGCTGACGTGGCGATGCCAGCCGGGCATCGCGCCAATTTCGAGTTCACTGGCCGGCACGGCCAGGCTCAGGCCCGGGTGGCGCGAAAAAATCTTTTCCAGGGCAACCCGCGTCTCCATCAGGGCAAGCTGGCGACCCAGGCAAAAATGCGGACCGAAGCCGAAGCCCAAGTGGTGATTGGGCGAGCGAGTGATGTCGAACTCATCGGGCTTCTCGAAAACCCGGGGATCGTGATTGGCGGCGCCCAGCATGGGCATCACGGGAGAACCCCGAGAGATGGTCTCGCCGTGCAGGGTGACATCCTCGGCGGCATATTGAAGCTTCGTGCCGTGGATCGGCCCGCGATAGCGCACGATTTCTTCCACCGCCGAGCCCCAGAGATCGGAATCGGCCCGCAGGCGCTCGAGCGAGGCGGGGTGCTCGATCAGCGTGCGCACACCGTTGGTGATCAAATGCTGGGTGGTCTCGAAGCCAGCGATCATCAGGAGAAAAACCATCGCCACCAATTCGTCTTCGCTGAGCCGGTCACCCTCATCCTCGGCATGAATCAACTCCGAAAGGATGTCGTCACCGGGCTGGGCACGCTTGCGTTGAATGAGATCCCGCACGAAGCGCTGGGCCGGGCGAAGATCCCAAAACAGGGTGCGGATCATCCTCATGCCAGTGAACCCCTGGGTCAGGGTGCTCATGATTTTGGCGAATTGCAGGGCTTCGTCCCGGGACACCCCCACCATGTCCGCGATCACCCGCATGGGAATCGGGCGCGCGTAGTCGTTCAGCACATCAATGGGGCCTTGCTTTCGACTCAACCCGTCGAGGGTCTCGTCGGCCAGGCCCGTTACGCGATCCGACAGCGCCGTCACGGCCCCGGGCGAGAACCCCTTGTTCACAAGGCTGCGCAACCGACGGTGCTTGGGGTCGTCTTCGATGATCATGCTCTTGGCCAGGGCCGCGATGGACTTGGGCAGAGGAAAGGGCATCGGGCTCGATCCCTTGCCCCGGGCCGTTCCCCGGTTGCGCACGAAACGGGGATCGCCGAGCACCATCTTGCAATCGTCGTAGCGCGAGACCAGGGTCACCTTCATCACGCTGACCTTGCCCGTACAGACCGGGGCCTCTTCGCGCATCCACTCGTACCAGGCGTATTTATGGTCGTGGAAAGCCGATTTGCCGAGATCAATCGGCCTGCGG
>DUCT01000218.1 GCA_012959665.1 Myxococcales bacterium
CCGGGTTGAACCCCGAAGTGGGGTCTCACCCAAGCTTACCCTCACGGGCCCGTCAGTGTGAGCCCCCACCCGCCCGCTTCGGCTTTGGGACGGAGCGGGGGAAGTGTTTGTCGGCCCCGGCAACCACCTGTTTTTACAGTTGATTCGCCTTCCGGGCTCGGGGTGTGACCCAGTTCACGGACGAGGGGGGCGCATTGACCGATTCTAATCCCGTAACCCAAGACCCAAATCGTCTTCGACCCGGAGAAGCCAAAGCAAGCCCAAAGGCAAAACAGACCCGGCCGAAGCACATCCCAGGAGGTCCCAAACCAATGCCCATCTCAAATCGAATTCCCTCTGTCTTTTCCATCCCTACCCTGGCCCTTGCCGGACTCATTGCAGCGACCTCGAACTCAATCGCCTCGAGTCTCTCGGCGCCCGAAGAGCCTGCCCCCCGACACAAGGCCCTCCAGCATAAGGCCCTCCAAACGACTGTCTGGGCCCCTTCGCCTGGGGCTTCGGCGGTCGCCGACGAAATGCGAGAATCGATTCAAGCCGAAATCAGCCAGCGGATGGTGGAGGCCCTGCGCCCGGATTCACTGGTCTGGAATGGGGCACTCGACGGCCAAAAACTGGCCCAGGAATTGCGCGAGGAACTGACTTCCCAAATGAGGGGCCAAATGATTGCCGGACTGCAGACCGTCCTGGGCGAAGCTCGAACCGATCTCGAGCCCGACCTGGAAGAGGCAAAGGCCAAATCGACCCCCACCGAATCGACCCCCACCGAGCAGTGGCTGGCCTCTCGAAGCGCGGCCCGCCCGGGCCCCAACCCCTCTAACCTCCCCTGATCCGCCGGGGAATCGAGGCTTCGATTCCCCGGCGGTCCAGGCTCCTAGAGCCCCAAAATCGGCTCCGAGCGCGTCCAGACCCCCGAATCCACGGCCTCCGGCCCGGGAAGCTCTTCCCTGCCCTACATCCGGGCTCTCCCCGCTTCCCGGGCCGGAGGCCTCGGCCCCCCCTCCGACTTACCGACTCCACGGCGCCTGAACCTCCCCCCTCCCCGACCCAACGGCCCGGTTTGCCGATGGGAAAGCGCTGGCAGTCCCTCGAAGAGTCAATTTTTTGCCTCGAAATTCCTTTTCGATCGGGATTGAAGCATGATAGATTTCCGGGCTCAGAATACTTCGGCTGGGCCCCGCCGGATCGAGCAATCCGGCCCGGAATCGCCCAGCCAATTCCTCTATCTCATCCACCTCAGTGGAGCCTATTGGCTGGACCTGTGGTCAATTCGGGGAGCACCGCACGATGACGTCGAACTTAAAGCTGAACCGCTGGGTCGAGGAGATGGCCGCCCTCTGCCAGCCGGACCAAATCCACTGGTGCGATGGATCCGAAGAGGAATACAACGAGATGTTCCGGCTGATGCTGGCCTCGGGAACCGCGGAAAGACTCAACGAAGAACTGCGCCCAAATTCCTACCTGGTGCGCTCGGACCCGGCTGATGTCGCCCGGGTCGAAGATCGCACCTTCATCTGCTCGGAGAAGGAAGAGGACGCGGGCCCCACGAATAACTGGGCCGACCCGGTGGAGATGCGCGAAAAGCTGACCGGGCTATTCGCAGGATCCATGCGGGGGCGAACCCTCTACGTGGTGCCCTTCAGCATGGGGCCCATCGGGTCCCATATCGCTCACATCGGCGTGCAACTCTCGGACTCCCCCTACGTGGTCGCCAACATGCGAACCATGACCCGCATGGGCGCCAAGGTCCTGGAAACGTTGGGTCCCGACGGCAATTTCGTACCCTGCATGCACTCCGTGGGATATCCCCTTGCGGACGGCAAAGAAGATGTTCCCTGGCCCTGCGACGGCGAGCAGAAATACATCGTGCACTTTCCCGAGGCACGTGAAATTTGGTCCTACGGTTCGGGCTACGGGGGCAACGCCCTGCTCGGCAAGAAGTGCTTCGCTCTGCGGATCGCCTCGGCCATGGCCCGGGACGAGGGTTGGCTGGCCGAGCACATGTTGATCCTCAAGATCACGTCGCCCGAGGGCAGTTCGAAGTACATCTGCGCCGCCTTCCCCAGCGCTTGCGGCAAGACCAACCTCGCCATGCTGAACCCCACAGTGAAGGATTGGAAAGTCGAGACCATCGGTGACGACATTGCTTGGATGAAATTCGGTGACGACGGGCGGCTCTATGCCATCAATCCCGAAGCGGGCTTCTTCGGCGTGGCCCCGGGCACGAATATGTCGTCCAATCCCAATGCCATGCTGACCCTCACCGAGAACGCCATCTTCACCAACTGCGGCAAAACCCCCGAAGGCGACGTCTGGTGGGAGAACATGTCCTCCGAACCCCCGGCCTCGCTCATCGACTGGCGGGGAAACCACTGGACGCCCGAGACCGGGACGCCCGCGGCGCACCCCAATGCCCGCTTTACAGCGATCGCCAGCCAATGCCCGGTGATTTCCGAGGAATGGCAAAACCCCGACGGCGTACCAATCAGCGCGATTCTTTTCGGGGGACGCCGCGCCACGGTGGTTCCCTTGGTGGCGGAAGCCCGGAGTTGGACCCACGGAACTTTCATGGGCTCCATCATCAGCAGCGAAAAAACCGCCGCCGCCGCGGGAACCGTGGGCGAACTGCGCCGGGATCCCATGGCCATGCTGCCTTTCTGCGGATACAACATGGGCGACTATTGGAGCCACTGGCTCGAAGTTGGCAAGCGCCAGGGTGCCCAGATGCCCCTGGTCTATTACGTCAACTGGTTTCGCAAGGGCGAAGGAGGCCGATTCCTCTGGCCGGGCTTCGGTGAAAACAGCCGAGTCCTCAAGTGGATCTTCGAGCGCTGCGACGGCACCGCAAATGCTGTTGAGACACCGATCGGCAGCGTGCCCACCCCCGAGTCCCTGGATCTCGAGGGACTGAACCTCCAAGACGGGGATCTGGACGAGTTGCTCAACGTGGACCGAAAAGGCTGGCTCCACGAACTCCCGCTGATTCGCGAATACTACGCGCAGTTCGGGGACCGCATGCCCGGGGAACTCACTTCCCTGGTAGACCATCTTGAGGAAGCACTCCAGGATTGAGATCCACCCAGGAGCGCGTCCGTCGACCGGGGAACTCGGTGACCGATGGCGCGAGTACAGTGTGAATCAGACTCGGATTCGTTCAAGGCGATTTAGCGCGACCTTCTCCGAATCGGAGACCCGATCATGACTGAGCCATACTTCCACGTGGAGCGCTTTCGAAAGACGTTCCTGCTGGGCTTGGTGGCCGCGATCTCGATCGCTTTCGTCTTGATGATCCGCCCCTTCCTGACGCCCCTGCTGCTGGCCGCGATCTTCACCGGGCTCAGCTTTCCCCTCCAGCGCCGACTCACCGGGCTCCTCGGCGGACGCGGCGCCCTGGCGGCCGCCATTACCATCGCGCTCCTGCTTTTGGTCGTCGTGGCCCCCCTGCTCTCCTTTCTTGGCATCGTCGCGAACCAGGCAAGCGAGATCACACAATCCATCGCTCCCTGGCTCCAAGCACGAATCGCCGAATCCACGTCTGGGAACCTGGGCGACCACTTGCCCTTGCCCGACTTCCTTGCCCCCTACGAGACCCAGATCTACGCGAAGCTCGGGGAAGTGACTTCCATGGTGGGTCAGTTCTTCTTCAAGACACTGACAGCCGCAACCCGGGGCACCGCAAGCTTTCTACTCGCTCTCTTCGTGATGCTCTACGCAATGTTCTTCTTCCTGCGCGATGGCCGAAATTTCTTGAACCAGATTCTCTACTACGTACCCCTGCATACCGAAGACGAACTTCGCATGGTGGACAAGTTCGTCTCCGTGACACGGGCCACCCTGAAGGGCTCCCTGATCATCGGCATTCTTCAGGGAACGCTCGCAGGCGGGGCCTTCCTGGTCGCCGGGATTCCGGCAGCAGCCTTTTGGGGCACCTTGATGGCCATGCTTTCTATTATTCCGGGACTCGGCACCGCCCTGGTCTGGATCCCGGCGACGGGATGGCTCTACCTGAACGACGAAGTCGGTGCCGCCGTCGGGTTGGCCCTCTGGTGCCTGAGCGTCGTGGGCATGGTGGACAATGTCGTTCGCCCCTGGGTGGTGGGGCGGGATACCCAAATGTCGGACCTCATGATCATGCTCTCAACCCTGGGCGGGCTGCTCTTCTTTGGCGCCCCAGGCCTACTCGTCGGTCCCATCCTTGCGGGACTCTTCGTGACGGTCTGGGAAATTTATGGCGAGGCCTTCGCCGCCTACCTGCCCGAAGTGAATCTAAACCCAGTCGAAGCGGAAGACACAAAGGACGAATCCACAACCCCATGAATTTCTAACGCCCAGCGCCGCGAAAGCTCGCTCCCGCGATCGACTGGATACCCACAGAATTGCCAACTGGATTGACCAAGCCTTGACGAACCCGCAGTACGTCTACCAGAGCGAACAGAATTCGATCCTGCGCCCCTATTATCAGCGCTGGGTCTGGAACCCTCTGCTCAGAGCCATCCCCGATTCGATCTCCCCCAATACCCTGACGGCGATCTCGACTCTGTGCTGCGCCGCCTCCTTCGGACTGGGCGCCTTTGCGAGTTCGAGCCCAGCCGCAATGGCGCTCGCCAGCCTGGGCGTCTTTGCCTACCTCTCCCTGGACAACATGGACGGCGCCCACGCGCGTAACACCGACCAGAGTTCTCGACTGGGCGAATTCCTCGATCACTGGCTCGATACCCTCAACAACGGCTTCGTCATTCTGGGGGCTTGTCTCGCCGTGGGACTCTCGCCCTTCGTTACCCTCTTGGTTCTTTCCGCGGGAACCCTTGCCTTTTTCGCCGTTCAACTCGAACTCCGATACACGGGCGTCTTCCGCATGGGGCGTGTCGCGGATATCGAGGGCAATACCGCGGTGAGCGGGCTCTACTTGATGGTGGCCGTGCTGGGGCCCGATTTTTTCGCCTGGGCACCCGCCCAAGGGGGGCCCAGCCTCGCGATCCTTCTGGGCGCCGGGGTCACGGGCCAGGCCCTTTGGACCTTCGCCAGTGCGCTCTGGAGACTCGAGGAGGGGCGGCGGGATTGTCTCCCCCTGGCGCTCTGCCTGGGAGCGTTGATTCTCTGGGGAGCGCTGCCCGCTTCGCCTCCGAACAACGGGGTCGGCGCCGCCCTGCTCGGCGCGGGCTTCTTCTCGAACCCGGTCTTCACCAGCCGACCGATCCTGAGCCGACTGCGCGGCATCTCCACGGCGACCCTCGACCGCTTCGTCGTCGCCCTGGTTTGGACGGCCACCGCCGCCGCCGCAAGCGTGGACGTGGGCCCCCAATTGGCGTGGAGCGTCGCGAGTGTCTTGGCCGCACTGACCCTGCGCTACGCGTATCAAACCATGGCGGCCCTACGCCATGAGCCACCGGTGGCCGACGTCTCCCCCGGGCCCGGGGAAGCCTGAGCCCACCCACCGGCTCAGCCACGGCGCGCGGACAGAGCGAGCATGGCCGGTAGCACCACGAGCGTGCAAACAATCAGGTAGATCACGGCAAAGGAAAGCAACACCCCGATGCTGTGCATCCCGGGATGACCGGAAACCGCCAGTGCACCAAAGGCCGCCAAGGTGGTCATCGCGCTCAACAGAACCGCCCGAGGCGTACTCGAAGTCATCATCGCCTCCAGGGACTCGCCCCCCCGAAAGCGGAAGAAGACGTGAATCCCGTTGTCGATGCCCAGCCCCATGATGAGCGGGATCACGACCACATTCGTCATATTGAAGGGCATGTCAATGAGCACGCCCGTCGCCGTGGTCATCATCGCCGCCAGGGTGATGGGCAGGAGAACCAGCAGTGCGTCGAACAGACTTCTCAAGCTGAGAACCAGGATGCTGAACACGAGAACAAGCGTGATCCCAATGGCTATTCGGAAGGTCAGAACGACCACCCGACCGATGCCCGCCTCCACCGCCGGTCGCCCGGTGGCATGGGGAGCAACCTCGGCCACCGCTGTGACAAAACGACCCAGGGCATCGGCGTCGCGCACATCCTCCACCGGCAACACGGCGATGCGGGCAAGGCCATCCGGGGACACGCTTCGGCGTCGGAGTTCGGCGGGCAGATCCTCAAAGGCCACCCCGTCCACTGTGACCGCGCGACCGATCCACTCGATCCTTTCCTCCAGATCGTTGACCACCAACTTTTCGAGTCTCACAGCACTCGCCGACGGGTTGGGCTGGGCGGCGAGACGATCCAGTACCGCGCCCAACCGCCTAGCGCTCTGCCAGGCGGGATCCAATTCGTGACCCCGGGGCAACTGTGCAATCGCCGCCCTCAAATCCTCCACCGCTTCCAGACGCTGAGCATCGCTCGGCGGAGCCACTGGCGGAGGCGGGTTGAGAATGGACTCCAGGAAAAACGCCGCATCCTCGATCATAAAAAGTTTGTTTTCCTGGTCCCCGGCCACATACCAACTCGGCGGACGCGCTTCGAGAACCCCTTCGAGCGCCTCAAGCTCAATGGCCAGGGCTTCGGCGGCCGCCCTGTCTTTCGCGATCACCGTGGCCGAGTAGTCGGTGACAATTTCCTCCGATTGGAGATCCTTGAGTGTGCGCATGGATTCCGAATCGGGATCGCGCATGGAGAGAGTGCTGAAATCGAACTTCATCTGGGTTGCCAAACCGACGGCCGCCCCACCCACAATCGCCGCCACGAGGACGATCGTACCGGCCCAGCGCTCAACCCCGGGATAGAGACGAGCCAGCAACGGGACGCCACCCATCTGCTTTGGGGTGGGCGGCCGCATCAGAGCGAGCAGGGCGGGAAATACCGTGAGCGTCGCAATCAGCGAAATGAACATGCCGCCACCCGCAATAATCCCGAGCGAGGCAAGCCCCGGGTAGGGGGTGGGCACAAAGGAGAGGAACCCAATGGCCGAAGTCAATGCGCAGAGCGCCACCGACGGACCGGCTTTGCCGCCTGCGCGGCTCAGGGCCTCGGGAACCGAACGGGACTGTCGACTTTCTTCTTCGTATCGAAGCCCAATATGAATGGCGAAGTCCACGCCCAAACCAATCATCAGGACCGCGAAGGCGGCGGAAATCAAGTTGAATTCACCCACCGAAAGCATCGCCCAAGCCGTGGTCCAGGTAAGGCTGGCCAACAAGGTCACCAGGGTAGACACGATGATCCGCAGGGAGCGAACTCCGAATCCGAGAATGACGGTCAACAAACTGAGTGAAATCAACAGGGCCAGGGATAGTCCGCTCTGCAGAGTCTCCAGTTCATCGTGGGCCAGGGGAACCATCCCCGTCAAACGCAGGCGCACACCATTCTCGGGCGTGAGTTGCAAGCTTTCTCCCATCGACCGAATTTCGCCAATGAGCTTGCTGGTCGAGATCTCTTCTTCGAAATTCTTTCGCCCCTGAACGATGATGATGCGATAAACCTCGCCCTCCTGGTCTAGGAATTCGTCGGCCCAGCTGATGCTCCGAGGCTGTCCGGCCAAGAGCGACTCGCTGACCTCACTGATCCGATCCGCCATGCGAGCAAATCCCGGCGGCAACTCCTCGCCCTCGAGAAGTTGCTCGACGGAAAGTTGCAACTCGCCCATCAGGCCCCGCAGGCTTGGGTCTTCTGCCAAGGCAGTCAGTGCGGGCTGGGCTTCTGCCAGCCGGTCGATGACGTCCTCCAAATCCGGAGCATCCAAGTAGAGGAGGGCATGGTCCTCGAAGAAGGGATCCGCCGATGGTGAGTAGACGGTGTCGACCAGATCGGTTCGCCGGATCAGGGCTTCGGTCATGGAGTTGACCGCTTCCTCGGCACGATCAATCGAATCCGAGGTGATCACGATCACCGTGGTCTCATCGAACTGGGGGAAAACGTCGATGAAGGCCTGGTACTCCTTGCGAAAGGGTTCGTCCTGGCTGATCAGCGCCGAATCGTCGGAGTTGATCCGAATCGTCTGCTGGGAATAGATCACCGAAAGCGCAGTGAGCGCTGCAGCCAGGCCAAGAGTGAGCCACGGGTTGCGGCTCACCGCGAAAACCAGCGCGGTCAGCGCGCGCTCGATGCGACCCGGCGCCTCCCTATCTCCTGATGTGCCCTCGGACATGTGCCCCCTGGATACTCGCCACTTCGCCCAACCGATTCGACCCCGGATCCTAGGCGATGCCGGATTCCGCCCGCAATCGCCCTTGGGCTCTTCTCAGCCCGGACCGAGTATCTTGAGAACCAACAGCCAGGGTTGGCCCCATCCAGGCTCGGGCCCCGCCGTGCCCAAAGCGTCTACTTCAACTAGTCTGGCCCAACGTGAGAGAAGATTGGCCCCACGCGCTGCCCGGATGGCGCCTCAGAAACCACCGGGCAGGCTGAATTGAATGGAAGGGGACGGAGGAGATCCATGAGCGATATACGCCCCGTTCGTGCGTACATGATGGACCTGCAGGACCGCATCTGCGCTTCTCTTGAATCCATTGACGGTGAGGGACGCTTCCAACGAGACGAAATTCCTCGCCCGGGCGGAGGCCTTTCCCGCCCCTGTGTTCTCCAGGAGGGCGCCGTCTGCGAGAAAGCCGCGGTCAACTTCACCCATACCACGGGCAACCGCATGCCCCCGGCCGCCACCGAGCGCCGCCCGGATCTCGCCGGCGGTTCCTACGAGGCCGTCTCCATCTCCTTGATCGTCCACCCGCGAAATCCTTATGCGCCGACCTGTCACGCCAACTTCCGCTTCTTTATCGCCACGCCTCCGGCGGAGGGGACCAATCCCGAGCCGGTTTGGTGGTTCGGCGGGGGCTTCGACCTCACTCCCTATTACGGTTTCGACGAAGACGCCATCCACTGGCATCGCGTCGCCCGAAACGCTTGCGCCCCCTTCGGCGATGATCTTCACGACCGGCTCAAGAAAGCCTGCGACGAGTACTTCTACCTGCCCCACCGGGAGGAACCCCGAGGCATCGGCGGAGTCTTCTTCGACGATTTTACCGAGGGCGGATTCGACTCGGCTTTCGAATTTGTTCGCCGCATCGGAGACGCTTTTCTGCTCGCCTACCCGCCGATTCTCACCCGGCGTAAGGACGCGCCCTATGGCGAGCGCGAGCGGGATTTTCAGCTGCTGCGAAGAGGCCGCTACGCCGAGTTCAACTTGCTCCACGACCGAGGCACGCGCTTTGGACTCCAGGCCGCGACCCGGGTGGAGTCGGTGCTCGCCTCCATGCCGCCCCTGGTGGCCTGGCGCTACGACTGGCAGCCCGAACCCGGCTCCGCCGAGGAAAAACTGCTCGACTATTACCTGAAGCCCCGGGACTGGTTGGCCTGAGACCCACCCGCTCAGTCCCGCGCGCCAGAATTTTCCTCAGGAGGCGGGGGCGCTCTGCTCTCCCCGAACCAGGCGACCGGGAAGTTCTCCCGTGGGCTCGCCATCGCGCATGGTCACCTGGCCGTTGACGAGGGTATAGCGATACCCGTCGGCCCGCTGAATCAAGCGCCGACCGCCCGCCGGCAAGTCGAAAACCATTTCGGGCAACTTCAGCCCCACCGTGTCGAGATCGATCACGTTCAAATCGGCCTTGTAGCCCGGGGCAATCAGGCCGCGGTCGCGCAGTCCGTAGAGATTCGCCGTATCCGAGGTCATTCGCTGCACGACCAACTCCACGGGGAGCTTCGGCCCCCGATCTCTGTCACGAACCCAGTGGCTCAGCATGAATGTCTGAATACTCGCATCGCAAATGATTCCGCAATGGGCGCCGCCGTCTCCCAGACCAAGCACCGCCCGGGGGTGGTGGATCATCTCGTAGATGGGATCGCAATTGCCATCGCTGTAGTTGAGCAGGGGGAAGAGCAGGAGTTCCCGGCCCTCCTGACCGAGCATGCAGTCGTAGAGAACCTCCTCGGGGCTGCGACCTTCGCGCTCGGCGATCCCCGCAACACTGTCCTCCGGGGCGGGTTCATAGTTGGGCTTCTCGCCCAGGGGAAAGAGTTTGTGGAAGCTCGCCATCACGTAGGCCGACATGGGATCGTCGTAATCCACCTTTTCCGAAAGAATGGCCGTCCGAACCTCCGGTTCGCTCAGGCGCGCGATTCGCTCCGCAAAGGGCAGATCCATCAATGCTTCGTAGGTCGGCCGATCGCGGAACGGGTGATATTCGGTCTGATGCCCCACCAACATGCCGAAGGGTCGGCCCGCGGTCTGGGGATAGACCTGGGCGCCCTCGGCCACGGCCTTCTGGGACTCATCGAGAAGATCGCGCCAAAGAGTGGGTTCGGCGTCCACCTGCAGCATGGCGAAGGAAACCGGCCGGCCAATTTCTGCGGACAAGCGCCGCATCCAGTCCATTTCTTCGCGAGCGCCGATGACATCTTCCCCGGCGGCCCCCACCGGAGCCAACTCGAAGATGCCCTTGCCCAAATCGCCCAACACACGACCCAAGCCAAAGAGCTCGTCCTCTGCCGCAAAGGTGCCGGGCATGGGATCGCCACTCGCCGCCTTGTGCATAATGGTGCGCGAGGTCGAAAAGCCCAGGGCCCCGGCCTCCATACCGTCGCGAACGATCACTGCCATACGCTCGATATCTTCGGGAGTCGCGGGTTCGTTCTCCGCACCGCGCTTCCCCATCACGTAGGTGCGTACCGCCCCATGGGGCACCTGGGCCGCCACGTCCATCCCGAGTTGGCGCTTTCCCACCGCATCCATGAATTCGGGAAACGTCTCCCACTCCCATTCGATGCCTTCGGCCAAGGCCGTTCCCGGGATATCTTCCACGGCTTCCATCAGGGAGATCAGGTAGTCGCGCTCGTTCGGGCGAACCGGGGCAAAGCCCACGCCACAATTGCCAAAGACCGCCGTCGTGACACCGTGCCAACACGAGGGAGTCAAGTGCGCGTCCCAGGTCACCTGGCCGTCGTAATGGGTGTGGATGTCCACGAAACCGGGTGTCACCGCCAGACCGTGCGCGTCAATTTCCTCGCGCGCCTCGCCTTCGACGCGACCCACCGCCACGATTTTGCCATCCGTCACCGCCACATCTCCCTCACGAGGAGCGTCACCACTGCCATCGACGATCAAGCCACCGCGAACGATCAGGTCATACATACACAGAACCCTTCCAAAAAGAGTTTTTTCTTTCGAACCATTCTAGCAGAGGCCGACGCCCTCATTGCAGCGACGCCTCCCCGGGCAACCGGCGCCGGATCAGGGCCGCCCTGCCCCCCCAAACCGAAGCCAAGACCCCGAAGCCGTTGAGCAGGATTCCCGCGTAACGCCAGAACGGCGATGGCCAGAGCGACGGATCGAGTTGAAAGGCTTGAACCACGGCGGAGACAGCACCCAACCCCACCAGGAGCGAGGCCAACCCATAAAGCCAGGAGAGCCTCCGAGCAGCGATGAAGATGACCAGCGCAAGGGCCAGAAGATAAGCCGCGATGCCCGCGGAGGCCGTGGGGCCCGGGGCGCGCATTCCCTGGGCAATCAGTGCCAGCCCCGCCAAGTTCCAGAGCGCGGCCAGCAGCAGGTAGCTCAGCTGAAGGCGAACGGGAATTCCGATCTTCGTCCAGTCCATGAAAACCTCCGCGCTCTGCCCGGCGCCTGGGCAGTTCCAAATAAAACTAGCGCCCATGCCCCCGGGCGCCCGGAATCTCGGCTTGACGCCTTGCCAAACCGGCCGACACTCCCGGGAACAGACCAGGCCAGGGAAGCCCAGGGAAGGATATCCATGCTCCGAAAGATTCTTTTGATAGAAGCGCTCGTGCTTCTTGTCCTCATCCTGGGGATCAAGTTCTGGCTGGCCGGTTTCGTCGAGGAACAACTCAACACCGTCGAACCCCACCCGCCTTGGGTGGTTTCCGCCGAGGCCGCCGCCCTGCACGCCCGCATTCCCGTGGCCGACCTCCATGCCGACCCTCTGCTCTGGAAGCGCGACTGGCTGACCCGGGCGGATCGAGGACACACCGACCTGCCGCGCATGCGCGAAGGCGGAGTGGCCCTTCAAGTTCTGACGGCGGTCACCAAGAGCCCTTCGGGTCAGAACTACGAGTCCAACGCGTCGGACACCGACACCATCACCTACCTCGCCATGGCGCAACTTTGGCCCCTTAGAACGTGGAACAGCCCCTTCGAGCGCGCCGTCTACCAGGGCGAGAAGCTGGCGGATTGGGATCGCCGAGGCGGCGAAGACTTTCGGGTCATTCGCAGTCGAGGCGATTTGGAAAAACTGCTGGAAGACCGAGAGCGCGGCAGCCAGGCACTGGGAGG
>DUCT01000219.1 GCA_012959665.1 Myxococcales bacterium
GGGAAAAGTGCTGCGCGCCGTAGTCGGCGGCGCGCAGGCCGCCCGGCTAGAACCCCGCTTGAATGTCCTATCCTGTATGGGGGGCGCCTGCAGGCCGGTGCTCACCAGAAAGGCTCATCGGTCGTCAGCAAAGCTCGTTCAGCAAGGCTCATTCACGAGAGCTCATTCACGAGAGCTCATTCAGGAGAGCTCATTCAGGAGAGCTCATTCAGGAAAGCTCATTCAAGAAAGCTCATAGAGCAGATGCTCCTTGAGGTTCCCCAACAGATCAACGAGCATGATCCGAGTGTCAAACCACCAGACCCCCTGGATCCGCTGGAACGTATCGTGATAGCGACCCGAAATAATCGGCTGCAGCGGAAGGACGTCGGTTTGCTGGACGACGGTGAAATAGCTGCGGGCCGAGGCGCAGGCTCCATCCTCGTCGACCTCGATGATGGCGTTGGTCGTAATGTGGCGTGTACGCGGGGTGCCGTCGGGGTAGAGACGAGTCGCCTCCTGGTACATCTTCAGCACCGCGTCCCTCCCGCGGACGATCGCTTCGGGGCCGGCATCGAGCCCTGGCTTGATACAGCCGTGGGCGAAGAGGCTCGCCACACCCTCGAGGTCCCCCAAGTCGATGCGCTCGGCATAGGTGTAAAGAAGGTTTTCGATCTCGCGATGATTGCCTGCCATGGGTGAGAAATACTGACAACTCGGCCAATACGCAACACAAAAGGCGCAACACAAAATGCGCAACACAAAAGGGGCAACATAAGAGGCTGCATGAACAAAGCGACATCCCCATTCGACGAAACCGAAATCCTGGCCGAGGCCACCTCCAGGGCGGGACTCACGCGCTTTGGCGGCGACGACTTCCGCGAGCCCTTGGGCGTCCTGCTCGCCTCCTTGGCCCAGAGCCCCCTGCATCCCCTCGGCACCCAAATTCTGCGGCGATCGACGGTCTCCAGCCTTGTTTCGCGACTCCGCGCCCAGTACTGGTTCGAGAAATATCCCGAAATCCAGGACGAACGGATCGAATCGCCCCTTGTGGTCGTGGGGATGATGCGGTCGGGAACAACCCTCATGCAGCGCCTGCTCGCCAGCGATTCACGCCACTACTCGGCCCTCGGCTGGGAAGTCCGTGCCCCCGCGCCCAAACCCGGTGCCTGGCCGGCCTCCCCCGATCCTCGGATCGCCGTCGCCGAGGGGGAATCCGAGCTAACACGCCTCCACGCCCCGGAACTCTTTGCCATCCACCCCTCCTACGCGCACCAGGCCGAAGAGGAAATTGTATTTCTTGCGGATGCGTTTCTGTCCCATGTCCCCGAGGCCTCCTGCGATCTCCCGCACTACCGATCCTGGCTCGACGATCAAGATTTTCAGCCCGCCTACGACTACCTCCACCGCATGCTCCAACTCCTGCAGTGGCAAAAAAAACAACGCGGCGAAAATCGCGGGCGCTGGATACTGAAAACCCCGGCCCATCTCGGATACCTGGAAAACCTCTTGGCCCGCTTTCCCGATTGCCTGGTCGTTCACATGCATCGGGACCCCCTGGAAACGATTCCTTCCGGCGCCAGCCTCAATACCACCCTCTGGCGCATGCACGCCCAGGATGTGGACCCGCACCGGGTCGGGCGCCAATGGATCGAGCGCATGAAATGGGCGAATGACCGAGCGATGGCCAGCCGAAAAGGCCTCGCGAATGAGCGGGAGTCGTTCATCGATGTATCGTTCACAGACGCTCTAGCCGGGCCTCTCGCCCAGGTCCACCGCATTTACGAGCGAGCGGGGATCGCTCCGCGAAAGGAAGCCGACGAGGCAATGCGGGGATGGCTCCGGGAGAATGCCCGGGAGAAACTGCCGCATCACAAGTATGCACCGAAAGAATTCGGTCTCACGTCGAAGGAAATTCGCGAGACATTCGCGTCCTACACGTCTCGTTTCATCACAGACCAAGCCGAGGACAACCGATGAAGAATCACCCCATCGCCACACCCGAGCAACACGAACACGAACTCGAAGCGCTTGCGTTAATCGAGCACCCCGTTGTCAAGGAAGCCTACGCG
>DUCT01000220.1 GCA_012959665.1 Myxococcales bacterium
AAAGCCGCCGAGGCTTCGGCGCCCAGACAAAACTTGACGTACTGCACCGCCGAGATCCGATCGGCCTCGAATTGCTTGGCATCGAATGTCGCCGGCACCCGAGCCTCCCCCACTTCGAGGCACACGAACTCGTCGATCCCCACCAAGCGATCGAGTTCGCTGCGGATCCGGCCGGCCTCGGGAATCTCGATCATCAGGGTGGCCGAAAGTTCATGGTCCCCGGGCACGAGTTCGTTGTAGACCGCGACCTCGTCGGCGATGGCCTCTTCGCGCACGCTGCGCTCGGCCCGGGTCATTTCCTGGATCTGGAAAATCACCGTGTCCCGGTTCTCAAAAATGAACGTCAGCCGATCGCCCAGGGGAATCCGCCGATTCTTCTTCATCGCGATCGTCTCGGCCAAATACCTCTCACGAATTTTTTCGTAGGCCGTGAGGTCCAGAATTTCAGACGTTTCCACCCGTTTCATACCGACTCCTCTCCCCCCGGCCCCAACCCGTAGGCGTCCCGGAGCAAGACAACGGGGTGTACGGCCTTAAGGCCGGTTCGCTCTTCGATGCGCAGCGCCGATAGCGGGCAATCCGTGGCCACCCGATCGGGCTTTGAGGCCTCGATCGCGTCGATCAGTCCTTCGCAAATCTTCAGGCTCTCGTCGTAGTAGCGCGCCTTCATCCCCCAGGTGCCATCCACTCCCGAGCAGGCCTCCACCATCACGACCTCGTCCGCCACCAGGCCCAGGATCTGCTTGGAGCGAAAGCCAATGTTCTGGGCCTTGAGGTGGCAGGGAAGGTGATAGGCCACCTTGCCGATGCGCTGGGGAAACTCGCGATTGAGCTTCTTGGCCGCCGCCACGCCAAAAACGTACTCGCCCAGGTCCAGGGTGTTCTCCGCCACTTGCCGGGCGTCTTCGGTCCCCAGCAGTTCGGGGTATTCCTGCTTGAGTTGCAGGGAACACGTGGGCCCGGGCACCACGATTTTCAATCCCTCACGCACCCGGGGCGCCAGGTGAGCGACCACCTTCTCGGCATTTCGCCGAGCGTTTTCAAGGTCACCCCCATGAAGGAACGGAGCGCCGCAGCACGCGTTGTATCCCCCCTCCACCGCAATTCCGTTGTGCTCGAGCACCTGCACCGCTGCCCAGGCGGTTTCGGCCTCGCTGTATTCGACAAAGCACGTGGTAAAGAGAATCACCCGCTCCGGGTGGGATGCGTCGGTTTTCCGCTCGGCCAGGACTTTGGAAAAGGGCCGGGACTGGTACTCGGGCATAGGCCAGCGCCGGTCGATGCCCGTGGTTTTCTCCATCAACAACCGAACCGCCCGGTTCTTGAAAGCCAAATTGGTGACGGGTGCGGTGAGACACGACACCTTCCCCATTCGATCCTGCTGCGCCCCAATGCGATCCACTAAGGGCAGGCCGTCTTCCTTGGCCTGAACCAGCTTGGCCCGGGTCATGAGCTTGGGAAAATCCAGTGCCCACTCGTGAGGGGGGTGGTACGGACAGTGGTTGTAACAGAGCTTGCACTGATAACAGAGGTCCACCACTTCCCGGCTCTCGGCCGGGGTCAGCTTCGAGGCCTCCTGGTCGTGTCCGTCAATCGCCTCGAAGAGCGAGGGAAACGAGGGGCAAAGGGGAAGGCACCTGCGACAGTCTTGGCACTTTTCGAAGACACGCGTCATTTCTTCGTCGAGGGCACCGCGATCGAGAAATTCCGGATCCGAGAGCGACGGGTTCTTCATCGGCTTGACTGGAGGCCTTTCAATGCGGAGGCCTGTGGCCTCCGGAATACCCCGCACTCGGGGATTCTGGGGAGGGACGAATCAGTCGAGGGGGTGGAGCCGGCGCAACTCGGATAAAAATCGAGTGGAGAATGGAGCGGAGCGCGTGGTGCGCCCCGCTCCCGGTCACTCAAATCGAATTAGAGCGTCTCCAGACCGTCGAGCGCCTTCTGGAATCGACCCGCATGGGACTTCTCCGCCTTCGCCAGGGTCTCGAACCACTCGGCGACGTCGTCGAATCCCTCTCCCCGCGCGGTCTTTGCCATGCCGGGGTACATCTCGGTGTACTCGTAGGTCTCCCCGGCGACTGCCGCACCCAAGTTCTGTTCCGTGGAACCGATGGGCAGATCCGTAGCCGGATCACCGACGCGCTTCAGATAATCGAGATGTCCGTGAGCGTGGCCGGTTTCGGCCTCACCGGTATCACGAAAGAGGCCGCCCACATCGGGGTAGCCCTCGATATCCGCCTGCTTGGCGAAGTACAGGTAGCGACGATTCGCCTGGGACTCGCCCGCGAATGCGTCCTTGAGATTCTGATGAGTGGTGGTTCCCTTGAGGTCCGCCATAGTTTTTCTCTTCCTTTTTTTCGGAGTCTTCCGCTTGGATGATCGTTGATTGATGGCTCGGCTTGATGGCTCGTTTCCTGATGGATCAGTAGTTGATGGATCAGTAGTTGATGGATCAGTAGTTGATGGATCAGTTCTTCGGTGGAGGTGGGCACGTCTTCACGCATTGGATCGGAATGTCGAGTATCGGAATATCGAGGATCGGAATCTCGGAGATCGCTGACTCGGACTCTCTCGGCTTCACCCCCTAGGCGGGTTTCCGAAAGAGGCCCCGCGGCCCCGGAGCAGGGACTTAGTCGACGAGTGACCCGGCCTGGGCCTCGCAGTCGCCGCAGAGTCCGTAGAAATCAATGGAAACACGTCGAACCCGCAGATCGAGTTCGCGCGCGACGCGGTTTCGCAGTCCCCGGGGTTCGCCGAAGGGCACGTCCTTGATTCCCCCACAGGCCTCGCAATTGAAATGGTGGTGGGGCTCCGGGTTCCCGTCATAGCGCACCGCCCCGGTCGCCGAGGGAACGGCCTTCACGTGCCCCTGATCCGCGAGCACTTCGAGGTTTCGGTACACGGTTCCCAGGGAGAGCTGGGGAAAATCATCCGCCAGGCCGGTATGGATCTGGGCCGCCGTGGGGTGACTGGGGGTGGCGCGGAGCCAGGCCAGGATGCAGTCGCGCTGGCGGGTCCGATGCCGGCGGGGAGAAGTTTCGGGGAGCGAGGGGTCGGGGGGCACGCGCCGTAGTTTAGAAACCCCGAGCCCGGGCGCGCAACCCAAAATAGGAACTTTTCTTGTTTTTTGAAGTCCCTCCACCCAAAGCAAAACTTGTGACGGGCACGGGGGGTTGCTACCCAAGCCAATCGTTCATCTCATACGTTCATCTCATAAGAGGAGCCCACAATGTTTCGGTCCCGAGTTTCCCGGTTGGCTCCTCTCGCCCCTCTCGCCCTGATCGCTCTGCTGGTCTCGAGCTTCGGGTGCTCGACCCCCCCGCCCGTCTCCAATAACATCAACCCGGCGACGCCGGTGCTCAACCGGATCCATCAGTCCGGAATTCTCCGGGTGGGCATGTCGGGGGACCAACCGCCCTTCAACGCCAAGACCCGGTCGGGCGTTATCGTGGGCATTGAACCCGCTCTCGCCAACGCCCTGGCCGAGGGGCTCGGGGTTCGGGCCGAGTTCGTCCAAATGCCCTTTGGAGAGCTCCTCGGCGCCCTGGAAACCGGCCGCGTGGACATAGTCCTCTCCCAGATGACGATCACAACCGAGCGCAACCGCCGGGTGGCTTTCACGAGCCCGTACTTCGTCACCGGCAAAGCGATCCTCACCCGCTCGGAAGTACTCGCCCGAGCACAGACCAGCGAAGATCTGGACATCACCGGCCTGCGCTTGTCCGCGTTGGCGGGGTCGACCAGCGAAGACTTTGTCCGGACTCAATTGCCCAGTGCGCGTCTGAGTACCACCCTGGACTCGGAACAGGCCGTGCGGCTCGTGCTCAACGGTAAGGCGGATGCAATGGTGGCGGATCTCCCCATCTGCATCATTTCGGTGCTCCGCAACCCGGGGGCTGGTCTGGTGGCCGTGTCCTCACCCCTCACTTTCGACCCCATCGGAGCCGCCCTACCCGCCCACGATCCGCTGTTCCTGAACGTGGTGGAAAATTTCATGCTGCGCCTCGAGGGCTCGGGGCTGATGGCCGCGCTCACCCAGCGCTGGTTCAACGATCCCGGCTGGCTCGACGAAATTCCTGGGCCCGCGCCCACACCCGCGCCCACACCCGCGGAGGAAGCCGCGAGCGGCCGCTCCTCGGATTCCCCCTGGCGAATCACGGAATGAATATCCTCGTGATGGGGGGAACCCAGTTCAACGGCCTCGCCCTGGTTCACGAACTGGCCCGGGCCGGCCACTGTGTCACGATTCTCAACCGCGGGAAAACCGAAGCGCAGTTGCCGAGCGGCATCGAGCGGCTGATTTGCGATCGAACCGATCACGCCGGGCTGAAGGCCACCCTGGCGGGGCTCGAGTGGGACTGCGTCTACGATATCAGCGCCTACAGGCCCGAAGACGTGGCCACCATGATAGATGTGCTCGAGGGGCATACCGGCCACTACATCTTCGCGAGTTCAACGGTCATCTACGGCACTTCGGACCTGCTCCCCATCACCGAGAATCACCCGGTGGAACGCGGCCAGAAGCAGAACGCCTATGGGGGCAACAAACTCCTCTGCGAAGACCTGCTCATGAAGGCCTGGCGCGAGCGGGGCTTCCCCATGAGCATCGTCGCCTTCTCCATGGTTTTCGGGCCGCACAACATCATTCCCGATCGCGAGCAGCGAATGTTCATGCGCCTCAAGGCCGGAAGAAAGGTCTTGATTCCGGGGGGCGGACATACCCTGGGACAGGTGGGCCACGTTTATGACGAAGCTCGGGCCCTGCGGGCCATGATGCAAAAGCCGGCCACGTTCGGGCGCCGCTACAACCTGACCGGGGACGATTATTTTACCGACATCGGTTACATCGAGACTTTCGCCCATGTCATGGGAATCGATCCCGCCCTGGTCGAGACGGTCTCCATTCCCGAATCGCTGATGGATGATATCTACGCCGGGCGTTATTCCCTCGCCGATGGCCCCATGGAAGTTCTGGCGGATACGCGAAGCCAGGAGGACACCCGAAGCCAATCTCTGTTTCAGGTCAATCGCATCATGCCGCGACTGGCGCCCAATATCCATCACTGGAATCGCAATGTCTGTTTCAGCATCGAAAGGCTCAAAGAAGATACGGGTTGGCGACCCGAATACTCCTTCCGGGGTGCAGTGGAACAAACCTGGCAGTGGATGCAGTCCACCGGCCGGGACCAGAGCCTTCGATTCGACTTCGATTTCGAGGATCGGCTGATCGCCGAAATCGAAGGTCGCTAACCCCTCGGCCATCGCTGGGAACACGGCACGGGCGGCCGGGCTCGCGGGGAGACCCCATGGGAGAGGAACGACCCACGCCTTGCACTGGAGTTCGGCGGCCCGGGCATTTCGGAGGGCGGTTCCGCGACCGCCCTCCGAAGTGCCCCGGGGGCTCCTGCCGATTGCCTGCCCTTCAATCTCGGAACGCCGGCTTTTTTTCTGGGAAGCATTTTTTCGCGCAACCCGGACCCGCGCCCGGGGTTGAATCCCTTGAAGCCCCATCGACCCCTTGGGCCGATTTCGATTCGGGAGGATCAATCCATGACTACGTATAACTGGCTCGTCCTGGCCACCATCGCCAGCCTCTGTCTGGTGGGCGCCTACGCGGCGCCCGCCGAGGAGACCCGTGACCCGGGCGAAAGCTCGATCGCAACCGAGATGGCTCCCCCCCTACCCCATTCCCCGGACAACAAAGTCACCGAGGAGCAACCCGTGCACCCGGCCCGGTGGGATCCGACGGGCGATCACATCAAATATCGCCTCGACCGCCGGGGCGATCGCATCAACGACCGATTGGACCGACGCGCCGACCGCGCTCGGGACAAAGGGCTGCTCCGTCGAGGAGATCGTCTGGATGATCGGGGAGACCGCATCGAAGAGCGCATCGACCGCCGTCTGGGCCGCCACAAAGATCGTATAGACCGGCGACTCGACCGACACCGCGATCGACACGCGCGCCGGCACCACCGGCGTCATCACCACCAGCGTTATCATCGTCATCATCGTCCCGTGACAGGCGGGACCAATGCGCCGTAAATTCTCCGACGCGGCTGGGCGGTTGCAGGCAAATCTGCGACCGGCCAACAGCGGCTCCCGAGAGCCCGGACGCCGACACCTATTTCAGCCGCCGGCGCCGATTTCAGCCGGCGGCGCCGCCCCCTCCGCAGTCAACCATCACCTTCGCCCCTGCATCGGCGTCCTGGGCGATGGCCAGGGCCTCCTCAAAATCCTCGAGGGGGAAGCGGTGGGTAATCATGGCGGAAAGGTCGACTTGGCCCAACATCTCGATCATGTCGTTCCAATCTTCGGGCTGAGCAATCGAACCGAGCAACTCGAGTTGCTTCATCATGATCAGCAAAAAGTTGATCGCAATTTCCTTGCGATGGAGCGCGACCACCACGATCCGTGCGCCCGATTTCGACCGCCGGATTATCTGGGGGAGCACCGGGGCCGCACCCGATGCTTCGATATAGATGTCCGTATCCGCCATGGGGGCCCCCATGACGAGGGAGGTTCCGTGCAACTCTCGGATTCGCGAACCGACCTTGTCCCTCGAAGGGTTCAGCGTATCCCGGGCCCCCAGTTCCCGCGCCACTCCGAGACGCGTATCCGAATAATCGACGGCGATCATATCCTCCAAGCCGCGATACCGAAGCGTTGCGATCGCGGCCAGCCCGATGGGACCCGCCCCGAAAACCACGGCCTTTTCCCCGGGTTTCGCGCGGGAACGATTCACCGCCTGCATGCCAACGCCCAGGGGTTCGGCCAAGGCGGCCAGTTCGAGGGGAAGCGCATCGGGAATCCGTATCAGACAGCGATCCTCAGACACGTTTCGCACCAGTAGACGCGGGGTGAACGCCCCCTCGCTCCCCCCGTTGCCGATCCGATTGCCGGCGCCCAGGGGGTCCACGACCACCCGATCACCCGGTGCCACGCCGGCGACCTCCGCGCCCACCGACTCCACCACCCCCGAAAACTCGTGGCCAAGGGGCATCGGCGTGCCCGTGGGACCCGCAACGCCTCCCAGGCTCAGGTAACCAAGATCGCTGCCGCAAATGCCGCAGGCGGCCACCCGAACCACCGCATCCCTCGGACCCGGCACGGGCGCGGGCACCCGGTCGAGGCGAAGTTCATCCGGGGCATGGATCTGGACCTGGATCTGTTGGGCCACTGGATCTCCTCGCCGGCGGACGGCCTAGGGGGCTCAGCTTGCCAGGATATGAATCCCCAGGCAGGCGACCAGAAAATACGGTCCGATCACGGCTGCGTCGGCATACGCCTTCGCCAGGCGCTGACCGAAGAGCACCATCAGCAGGGAGATCCCCGATAGGACCGCCCCCCAGTAGGCCAGGGTCGTGCTCCCGGTGAAGGCGATCGCCAGGGCACCGGAAGCCGAGAGGACACCCGCCGCGGTCTCGAAGAGGGCAAGGCACGCCAACAGTGGAGCAACGGGTACGGGCACCGGCGCGCTGGCGAACAGTTCGGTGATATACGCAACGTTGCCCGGAAAATCAAAAATCTTGTCGAGTCCCGACTGCAGAAAAACGATGGCGAGAAAGACCGCAATGCCGAGGGAGAGCACAAACTCTGGATTCACGGGGATCATTGACCTCACTGATTCGCTAGACGCGATACGGGGATTTCGGATACCCATCGACTCTAGCAGCGCTGTCCCCAAGCGTCGGACTAAAATAAATCTCTTGCCTGTACCAGCGGATGCAGCCGGTCATCGATACCCGAAAGATTGATGCCCGAGAGAATGCGCGCAGGCACCCGCCGATCCATTCCGTCAGGAAGGGGTCGGGGATTCGGGCTTGGCGGTGGTGCCGGCAGCCGCGGGCTTGCCTCGCCCCCGAGCCCCGCGTCGTCGTCCACCCCGAGCCGAGCCCTTTTTGGCGCGCGCTTTCTTACCGGCCCTCTTGCGCGCTTTTTTCCCGGCCTTCTTGCGGGCCTTCTTCTTGCGCAGGGGCTCAAAGAAGCTGCCCGGCCTCTCGCCTGCCTGCCTGCACATGTCACAGGCTCCGCATTCACTTCCGGCTCCAACACCGAAATACTCCCGCAACATCTGCGCCCGACAGACCTCCTGGCTCGCATAGGCTTCCATGGCGTCCAAGCGTTCCGCATCCAATTTACGCAAGCGCTGAAATTGCTCGGTCAAGCGCCGGGCGCGGTCGAGCAGTTCTTCCGGTGGAATGACCGGACGCACATACTTCTCGGTGGTGATTTCCACCAGGCTCGCGGACTCGAGAACCGCCAACACCGCCGAAGTCACGCGCTGGGCCAGTTGCGCCGAAGCCGCCAGGTCGATGACGTCGGGAAAACGGCCCTCTTCCACGTAGGCCACGAGTGCCTTGACGAGTTGGAAGAGTTGCTGCGGACGAACCCGGCTCTGACTCTGCAGGAATTCGTGGATATCCCGGTCGTCGAAGTGGTGGAGGAGGATACAGTGGGATTGCCTTCCATCACGTCCCGCGCGACCCGCCTCTTGGACGTACTGCTCCAGGGACGAAGGCGTCTGGAAATGAACCACGTAGCGAATGTCGGGCTTGTCGATCCCCAGACCGAATGCGCTCGTCGCCACCATCACCAGCCGACGGCCGCGCTTCATAAAGAGTTCCTGTTCGGCCTTGCGGTCGCTCCCCTTCATGCCCCCGTGGTAGCGGTGCGCCGGAATGCCCATCGCACGAAGCGCACCGTGCACCGCGTCGACTTCCTTGGTCGTCGAGCAATAGATGATGCCCGGGCGACGCAATCGAAGAATCAACCGAGTCAGCGCACGCAATCGAGCGGTGCTCCCGCATTCGATGACCTCAAAGCAGAGGTTCGAACGATGGGGAGAGGCTGCGATGATCAGAGGGTCCTGGAGGGCCAGAATTCGAATCAGGTCGTCGCGAACAGAAGCGGTCGCCGTCGCCGTCAGGGCCAGGACTGGGGGGCGGCCATAGCGGCCGATCATCTCGTGAAGCCGCAAATACGCCGGGCGAAAATCGTGCCCCCACTCCGAGGCGCAGTGCGCTTCATCCACGGCAAAAAGTGAAATGCCGGTTTCCATGAGTGCCAGCCGGAGTTCCTCGCCCCCAAGCGTCTCTGGGGTAGTCATTACCAGGAGTGGTCCGCCTTCGGCGATCCGCTCCATCGCTTCACGCCGAGCCTTGCCACGCACCGTACCGTCGACACGCACCACGGGAACCCCGCGTTTTTCGAGACTGCGAGTCTGGTCCTCGAGCAGGGCCAACAACGGAGAAACCACCACGACAGGCTTGGGCATGATCATCGAGGGGATCTGGTAACAAGCCGACTTGCCATAGCCCGTGGGCAAAACGACGAGGGCATCTCGACCCTGCAGGCTGTGAAGAATCGCGCGCTCCTGCTCGGGATACAGACGTTCGATTCCAAGCCTCTCCGCGGCCCGAACAAATTGTTCCTGAGTGGCAGCGTCCAGCTCCATCGCCACATCGCTCACGGAAACGAATTCGGGCTCCTGAATCACCACCGCTTCCGCCGTAGGCGGCTGGACCGGCGGCCTGGGAGGACGTGCGGAAGCTGAGTTGCCTCCTCGTCGGGAACGCCCGGATTTTCCGCGGGCAGCGCCCCGTCGACCGGACCGACGCGAACCAGAACCCTCGGCCGCTCCCTTCTGTGGCGAGGACGCGGATGAGGATGAGGCGTCGCTTCCGGAACTCGCGCCCGCCACATCCGTTTTTCCAGCCCGATCCTGGGCTGACTTGGATCGACTGCGACGGCGGCGAGACCCCGATCGCCGACCTGCAGATTTCTTGCGGGCGGCGGTCTTCGGAGCCACGGGCGAAGCCGAAGCACTGGTCGGGGAACTCCCCGATGCGCTTCCTTCTTGTTTGTTGTTGCCGTCTTCGGTCACGGACATATCGGAATCCGGATACGACGCTCACTGAGCTGCGCCGCCGACCCTCCATTCGGGCTGATCAAAACCAGCCTCGAAAGTCAATTCAAATCAGCACGCCGCGGAACCTGGGGCGGCGCACATCACTACTCAAGAAACATCAAGTGGCTCGCAAATGCCAATTCACATGACGCGGCATTTGCTCTGCCCAATTACGTATGACCAGTTAGTTATAGCCAGTAACTTATGACCAGTTACCTATGCCCCAGTTACCTATGCCTCGCCTGCTCCCTATTCAAGAGCCTGTACAAGCCGGCGGATGACCTAGACGTCCCTAAGCATCAGTCTAAGCATTGGGTCTTAAAACCTTGGATCTTAAAACCTTGGATCTTAAAACCATTGGGTCTTCAAAGGTGTAAGCGACTAGTGCCCATATCAGGGCCATGGGGCGCTTACGACTGCCGAAATCCTGACGGCAAACTCCCAACGCGAACCCGATCATACACACAATCCCCGGCTTCGCGCACCCGTTTTCCTCCTGACGGGCCCCAATTGGCTCTACAGATCAAAAAAAATAAGCAAATTCGGGGCAAAACATCCATAAAACATTCATGAAGAAGACATGAAAGACGCGTCCGGGAGCAACCGTTCTCCGTATCGCGGCGCGCCATGGCCCCAGCTAGACTCGCACTTTCGTCCTCGGCGAACCCACCACGGGAGTTTTGCATGCACACCGACCTTTGTGACTGGTTTGGAATCGATGTTCCGATCTTTGCGTTCACCCACTGCCGAGACGTGGTGGTTGAGGTGAGCAAAGCAGGCGGATTCGGCGTCCTGGGGGCTGTCGGTTTTACCGTGGAGCAACTCGAAACCGAGTTGCAGTGGATCGACGAACGCATCGGCAACAAGCCCTACGGAGTCGATACGGTGATCCCCGGCAAGTACGAAGGCATGGGCGAAATGGATCCCGAAAAGCTCGAGGCCCAACTGCGCGATGCGGTGCCCCAGCAGCACCGAGACTTTGCGGCCAAACTCCTCAGCGATGCCGGCGTGCCCGAACTCCCGAAGGAGGAACAGTCCGACCGGCTTCTGGGCTGGACCCTGGCCACGGCGCTCCCCCAGATCGAGTGCGCCCTCACCCATGACAAAGTCAAGCTCATCGCCAACGCCCTGGGTACGCCGCCCCCCGACGTAATCCAGTCGATCCACGGCACCGGACGCAAAGTCGCAGCGCTCTGCGGAAGCGCCTACCAGGCGCTGAAGCACAAGGAAGCGGGGGTCGACATCGTCATCGCCCAGGGCCACGAAGGAGGCGGGCATACCGGCGAAATTGGCAGCATCATTCTCTGGCCCGAAGTCGTCAAAGCGATCTCCCCGACCCCCATGCTCGCCGCCGGCGGCATCGGAACGGGCCCGCAAGTGGCCGCCGCGCTCTCCATGGGGGCCGCAGGGGCCTGGACCGGATCGATCTGGCTGGCCGTCAAAGAGGCCATGGGGGCCGTGGCTCAGAAAGAATCCTACCTCTCGGCGACGAGCCGGGACACGATCCGCTCGCGATCGGTCACCGGAAAGCCCGCTCGGATGCTCCGCAACCGCTGGACTGAAGCGTGGGAGTCCGAGGACAGTCCCGACCCTCTCCCCATGCCTCTCCAGGGCATGGTGACTCTCGACATGGTGCGGCGCACGCACCAGTACGCGGAGAAAGCCCAGGACGTAGCCTTCAATCCCGTCGGCCAGATCGTGGGTTCCATGAACCAGATCCAGCCTGCCCGCGACGTTCTCTCCGACCTAGTGGACGGGTACTACGATGCGCTTGACCGACTCAAATCCCTTTCTCCGGAGAGCTGACCTCTCGCCCACCGGGAACAAACTCCGATCTGCTTAGGACTGCCCCGGGCACAACCGAAGTCAACTCGAGGTTCCAAAATGCCGACCAACTGGGAAACCGCTGACATCCTGAAGAGCCCCATGGAAATTTGCTGGCAGTTCGATTACGAAATCAGTCGAGAGAAGCTGAAGAACCTCTACAGCAAGTCCAAGCGCCTGCAATGGGATGCGGAGAAGGACCTGGACTGGTCCATCGAGATTGACCCCTCAAGGCCCATAGTCAGCGAGACTCGAAACGGAATCGACCGAATTCCCCTCTTCCAGAGCCTTTCCGATAGCCAGCGTGAAACTTTCACTGCGCATTCCACGGCGCACCAACTCTCCCAATTCCTGCACGGCGAA
>DUCT01000221.1 GCA_012959665.1 Myxococcales bacterium
GCGTTCGCGATTTTCCGGCTCCCGGGCTTTATGAAGCAGTGGCTAGATCGACGGGTCCCTGAAAACTCGACCCATCCTTAAGGGAAAAGGGGTTCAGGGGAAAACCAAGAGACGCGCCATCAATCTAAGCCCCCTGAACGTCCTCGATCTTCTCTCCCAAAGCCCGCGCGCGGTCGAGCCGTGAGCGCTCGTCTGTGGGCAAGTGCTTTTGCGCCAAGTAGAGAAAAAAGAGTGCGGGTATGAAGATCAGCATCGACATGGCAATCGCCGAGCGCAATGAGTCCGCGTCACTCATTCCACTGGCATGGAGCATGTCCGAAACTTGCCCAATGGCATAGGGGCCCAAGGCAAGCCCGATGAATGTATTCACCAGGATGTAGTAAGCACCCGCAACCGCCCGCATACGGGGCATGACCAGGTCACTGGCTGTGCTCGGAGGAATCCCGCCCCCGCAAGCGGCAGGAATCATCAAGAAGAAATTGATCCAAAATGCATAGGCCAGGCTCTCGGTGTACAAGAGCAGCAGGAGCAGGGGGACTGTGCCTATGATGCAGATGTATCCGACCACCATGCGCCCACTTGGGAATTTGGTTTTCAGGTAGTCGGCCAG
The DNA here is from genome assembly GCA_012959665.1 of Myxococcales bacterium. Lineage (GTDB taxonomy): Bacteria > Myxococcota_A > UBA9160 > UBA9160 > UBA4427 > JAZXM01. The sequence continues at coordinate 611 of DUCT01000221.1, forward strand.
GATGCCTCCCAGCGAAATGCCCAGGAACCCGCCGGCGGCTGCGCCTAGGCCGATATACAGGCCGAGATCTGCCACCGAGACATCGTGCACCCGAAGCAGGAGGGGCGGTATCCAGAATCCGGATCCATAACCGACGAAGGCCGTCATTGGGAATGCAAGCATGGTGTAGACGAACGATTTCGATTGGAACATCATTGCGTAGGTTGCGGGGTCGCGGATCTTGAGAGTTTGAGCCCAGGAAAAAGTGATATAGACGCCAATCGCGGTGGCCGTCCATTGTCCGACGCTGCCGGTCAATCGAATCAGCAAGATCGCCACGAGGATGAAACAAGTCGCGGCCAACAGGTTCGTGCGCAATGCATTCTTATGGCCCACCAACACCCTCAAATTGAATGGGGGTATCACGGCCATGAGTTCTTCGGCCAGGACGCGGAAAGGGGCCGGGTGAGGCTCGGACACGACGCCGTCGCTGATGCCTCGAGCCGGCTCCCGTAGCGTGCGGACCCAGACCGCCATGACCAGACCGGGCAGACCAACCACCATGAAAGCCGCTTGCCATCCCTTCAGCCCAAAGGGCGGATCGACAGGGTACTCGGCGGCCCACCAGTCGAGAATAAAGCCGCCGAGAAATATGCCTATCCCCGCGCCGATATAGACCCCAGCCGCATAGATTGAAATCGCGGTTGCCCGGAGGCGCCGGGGGAAATAGTCCGACAGCATGGAATAGGCCGAAGGGGAGGCGCTGGCCTCGCCGATGCCCACTCCGATTCGGCACGCGGCCAGAGCGGGAAAGGACCGGGCCAAGCCAGAAGCCGCGGTCATCAAACTCCAAAAACCCAGCCCAACAGAGATCAGGCTTCTTCGGGTCCAAACGTCGGCAAATCTTGCGAGAGGGATGCCAAAGACTGCGTAGAACACGGCAAAGACGGTTCCGTAGAGAAAACCCATTTGCGCATCGGTCACGCCGAGGTCGGCCTTGATGTCCTCAGCGAGAATCGAGAGGATGTTGCGGTCGATGAAATTGAAGATGTACACGATCATCAGAACGACCAGCACGTAGTTGGCGTAGGGCCCTCCGATCTCCTGCTCGGGCTGTCTCTTCTCCATTTGTGACTGCCTCGCTCCAATCTTCGATTTTTCGTCTTCGGCTTGCCCCAAGTCGCGGCTGGGATAACGCCAAAAGGCGATTAGGGGATCAAATGCCAGCCTTGAGTCGAGCAGTTATCAACGGGAAATGCGCGCGGCCCTGAAAGGGTTCGGAGCCGAGCAAGAAAGTGGGCGCCATGCTAATTGATTCGGACTGTGCTGCCCGGCGAGCTCCATCGAGATCCTCGAGTCCTTGGTCTCGGGCGTAGTCTATCCACAACTTGCTCAGCTCCGCCTCTCGGCCTGTTCTTTCGGAGTGGATGCCTCCGG
>DUCT01000222.1 GCA_012959665.1 Myxococcales bacterium
CCGCGTTCTTCCGTCCCGCAAACCCCTCGCCGCTCTCGCCCTCGAGCAGGAGCAGTAGGGGAGCGGCGATGTAGATCGACGAGTAGGTTCCGACCACTACGCCAATCAGCATCGCGAAGGCAAAGGGGCGAATCACTTCTCCGCCGAGGAAATAGAGACAGAAAAGCGCCATCAGTGTTGTTCCCGAAGTCAACACGGTGCGCGAGAGCGTTTGGTTGACGCTTTCGTTCAACACCTCGGGCAAGGCCGCCTTGGTACGCAATGCCATATTCTCGCGGATTCGGTCGTAGATGATAATCGTATCGTTCAGGCTGTAGCCAATGATGGCTAGAAGCGCGGCCAGCACCCTCAGGTCAAATTCAAGTCCGAGAATCACAAAAATTCCCGATGTCACCAGCAGGTCGTGGAAGACCGCTACCACTGCACCGGGCGCGAATCGCGAACTGAAGCGAATCGTCACGTAGACGAGAATCGCCAGGCTGGCCCAGAAGAGCGCCCAAAGACCATCCGAGCGGAGCTCGGCACCCACCCGGGGACCCACGAAATCAACGCGCTGCACCGTCAGCGGGCCGATTCCCTCGCTGAGCACAGCCTCGATCATTTGCACGCGATCGACGGAGGCAGTGGCCGAGCCATTTCCTTCACCCGGCTCCTCGGCTTCGCCGCCAGCCCCGGAAACGACGTCTTCACCTCCCTTGAACTTGATGAGGAATTCCCGGCTCGAGACCTCACCGAAGCGCACCACCGAGGGGTCAGCCACCACGGCGGTCTCGGCGAGGGCACTCCGAATCATGCCCTCATCGGCGGTCACTCCGGGCTCGAAGCGCACCTGCATCTCGCTCCCGCCGGCAAAGTCGACGCCGAGCCGAATTCCCTGCACGGGAATCATGGCCAGGGAGATCAGAATCAGCCCCGCCGACAGCGTCGCACACAACTTTCCTCGACCGATGAAGTCTATATTGGTTCCCGAAGGAATAATTTCGAACGGCAAGCTAGAACCTCCCTATATGGACAACTGCTGGACAGAACGTCCACCCGGATAGAGCATGAAGGCGGTTCGGGTCACCACCAGCGCCGCAAAGACGCTGGTCAGAATCCCGATGGAAAGCGTGACCGCAAATCCCTTGATGGGACCCGTCCCAAACTCAAAGAGAATCAGCGCAGTAATGAGCGTCGTGATATTCGCATCCAGCACGGTCCATGTGGCTTTCTGGAAGCCTATGGCCACAGCGGTGCGCGGCGTCTTGCCAGCTCGAAGTTCCTCACGAATTCGCTCGAAGATGATGACGTTCGCATCCACCGCCATGCCCACGGTGAGCACCAAGCCGGCAATCCCTGGCAGGGTCAGGGTCGCCTCGAAAAGCGACATGACCCCAGCGAGAAGAACCAAGTTGAACAACAGGGCAATGCAGGCGTAAAGGCCACTGAGCCGATAGTAGAAACCGGCAAAAATCAGTACCAGAGCAAACCCAGCAACCGAGGCCCGGGTCCCCGACTCGATCGAATCCTGCCCAAGCGCCGGTCCGACGCTGCGCTCCTCTTCGATGACCACCGGTACCGAGAGCGCGCCCGCCCGGAGAACCACCGCGAGATCCGCGGCCTGCTGCACGGTGTAGCGGCCTTCGATCTGCCCGTTGGTCGAAATCCGCGACCGGATCACAGGAGCGCTATAGACGTTCTCATCGAGGATAATTGCGAGTTGGTTGCCAATGTTCTCACTCGTGAGATCGCCGAAAATTCGGCCCCCTTCGGGATTGAAGCGGAAGCTCACCAGGGGCCGCTGTTGCTGATCCCAGCTCAGCCGAGCGTCATCGAGATAATCGCCGGTGATATCGGGCGCCTTGCGAAGCAGATACGCGGCAACCACCTGTTCGGTCTCGGAGTCACGCTCCACGGAAATTTCGTGTTCCTCGGCAATTCCGTCGGGGTAGCGAGCCCGGAGCAGCGCCTCGCTCTCGGCGTTATCCAAGACGATCTTGAACTCAAGGAAGCCGGTGGACTTGAGCAGAGCTCGAGCTCGGCTCCGATCGATTTGGCCACCCGGGATCTGCACCAGGACCCGGTCGTCGCCCTGACGGGTCACCACCGAATCGGGGATTCCTCGAACCGGATCGTCGATACGCCGGCGGAGAACTTCGAGTACCTGGGCCATGGTCCGCTCCCGGATCTCCTGGCTCCAATCATCGGTGAGCTCGTACACCCCGGGTTCCGGTGAATTAGAAACAGCCCTCAGGGAGCCGACAGCCGCCGCCGCGGCCTGAATCGCCTCGAGGCTCGCGGGAGGAATGTTCGAGATCTGCAGGCGGCCGTCCTCGGCCACAATGGTCTGTCCGTCGATTCCCTGATCGCTCAGTGTCTCCAGCAGGCCGTCGCGCAGAAATTCGAGTTCGTGCTGCACCGCCTCGTCGATCTGCACGCCGACGACCCAGTGAATCCCCCCCTGCAGGTCGAGCCCGAGGCGGATGCCATCATCGGGCCAGAATTCACTCTGCTGCCGCTCCTCCTTGGGAACAAAGTTCGCCGCGGTGATATAAGAGGCGATCAAGACGAGGGCCAGAATCGATCCAGCCCGAAAGGTCAAACGGCTCACTTGGTCTCCTCCCCTTTTCCTTCATCCGCCCGGACCACACTTGCAATGCCGGTACGAGAAACTTCGACTTCCACGCGCGCGCCCCCCTTGACTCGAGCGATCTCGAGGGTCACCGACTCATCGGCCACTTCGGTCACCACCCCGTGCAATCCACCCGAGGTCACCACACGATCCCCACGGACCAGGGATCGGATCAATTCCTCGCGATCCTTCTGTTGTCGCTGCTGAGGACGAATGACCAGGAAATAGAAAATCAGAAAAATCGCGCCCATCATGAGGAAGAAGCTCGGATCGAACGCTTCGCCCTGGGCCTGCATTAAAACTGTGGAGGGAATTCCCATCATCTCAAGACGTGCTCCGCTGACTCAAAATCATTTTTTCTCCTCGTTTCTCATCGGTCGCCCCGGGGAAGAACTTTCCTAAATCAACTACCCGCGAACTCTTCGGCATCACCAAAATTCCGGCCCCAACGGGTGAGCTTGGTGCCCGGATAAAAGCTCTCGAGAATATCCGTGTAAATCGCACCGCGTCGAGCCATTCCCTGGGCACCCCATTGGCTCATTCCTACCCCGTGGCCGCGTCCGGATCCCGCAAAAATGAAAGCGCCGTCGCGTACGCTCAGCTGAAAGAGCGTGCTCTTGAGAATGGACTCACCCAGAGCCGCTCTCAACCTGCCTCCCGAAAGTCTCGCTTCCCCGCGACTGCCCCTAAAGCGTAACTTCAAGACCCGACCGCTCTCCGATCGAGCCAGAACCTGCGCCGACCAGACATCGCCAATGCCCCGGCCGATCGCTTCCAAAGCCTCGCCCATTGTGGTGCGGGAGATCTCTGTGCGCCAGTACGTATCGGGCGAGTCCTCCTCCCCCTTGACCTCCGTGCTGGTCAGATACGAAAGGTCTTGGCCCCAAACCTCCCGGGCGCTGGCCGTGCGGCCCCCAGAGGCCGAGTGATAGGCCGCCAGAATCGGCGCCCCTTGCCACATCAACACCTCACACCGCGTGGCCCGAACGGCTCCACTGACGGCTTTTCGCGGCGCGACCCACTCGAAGACCTGGCTTCGGGTATCGGCCTCCACGTGGTAGAGCCTCCTCGAATGGACCGCCCGTTGATGGAGACCATAGCTACGGCTGACCACGGCCTGGGCACGCAGCGCCTGATCCTTCCAGCGGGCGGGAACCTCGCCCATGAGCACCCCCGCCACATAGGCCTCCAGGGGTACTTCGGCGATCAGGGCAAGCTGATTGTCCAAGCGAACCACCGAGAGAATCCCCGGAACCCGGTGCCCCTTCAGCCGAGCCTGCCCGCGTCCGCTTTGCCAGACCGCCTTGCGAACGCCGTTGACGGTGAGCTGGCCGTCCGCCGTGGGTGCGAAGCGATAGTTCTTGCCCTGGCTCGCCAGGGAAAAAGAGGATTCCCGCCGATCGAGCAAGACTCGAATCGTCGTATCGCACGCCGGAGCTGCCAGCGCGCACATCGGCGCCAGAACAGCGATCCCGATCACTGCTACCAGCCCGACCCGTCCCCCCGCGAGAATGGCCTGCATTGCGGCGTCTTGATCGCACGAACTCACTGCCGGGTCAAGGGACTCCCCCGGAATTGTTGCGCTTTACCCCGGCGCGGATCAAAGATCGCCGCGGATCGCGTCCGCCCGATCCGTCCGCTCCCAAGGAAATCCCGCGTCTTCTCGTCCGAAGTGGCCGTGGTAGGAGGTCGCCCGGTAGATCGGTCGACGGAGATCCAGCATTTCGTCGATGCCCCTGGGCGTCAGGTCGAAATGCTTTCGCACCATCTGCTCAAGGCGCCCCATGTCGAGAGAGCTGGTTCCGAAAGTCTCCACTCGAATCGACAGAGGCTCAGCAACCCCGATCGCGTAGGCGAGTTGCACCTCGCAGCGGGTGGCCACGCCCGCAGCCACCAGGTTCTTGGCCACGTAGCGACTCGCGTAAGCCGCGCTTCGGTCGACCTTCGAGGGGTCCTTACCCGAAAAAGCGCCGCCTCCGTGGCGTCCCATCCCCCCATAGGTGTCCACGATGATCTTTCGGCCCGTCAGCCCGGCATCCCCCATGGGCCCGCCCACTACGAAACGGCCCGTGGGATTGACGTGAAAAATCGTGTCGTTGTCGATCAATTCAGCGGGAATACTCGTCCGAATGATCTGCTCGATGACTTCGTCCCGAAGCTTGTCATAGCTGACATCCGGCGAGTGCTGGGTTGAAACCACCGCTGTATCAATCCGGGCCGCGCTGCCGTCTTCATTGTATTGCACCGTCACCTGGCTCTTGGCATCGGGCCGCAGGTAGTCGAGTTCCCCGGATTCGAAGCAATTGCGGTGGGCCTCGATCAGTTTGTGGGCATAGCGGATGGGCGCGGGCATCAATTCGGGGGTTTCATCACACGCGTATCCGAACATCATCCCCTGATCTCCGGCCCCCTGTTCCTTGTGGAGGCCCTCCCCCTCGCTAACCCCCTGGGAGATATCGGGGGATTGCCGTCCCAGGGCCACCATCACGCTGCAGGTGGATGCGTCGAAGCCCATGTCTGAACTCGTGTAACCGATGTCGTGAACCACGTTGCGAACCAACGGTTGAATATCGACCTCGGCCTGGGTCGTCACTTCGCCACAAATCAACACGAGCCCGGTGGTCGTCGCGGTTTCGCACGCCACTCGCGAAGCCGGATCCTGGGCCAGCATGGCATCGAGGACCGCATCGGATATCTGGTCGCACATTTTGTCGGGGTGCCCCATGGACACGGATTCCGATGTGAAAAACGAACGATTGGCCATGTTTTCTGTTCTCCTGCTCCGGTGCGGGGACGGCACGCCGACGACTCGGCGGCCAGAAGTCTCCCGTAGTCATCCAATTCCGACTGGCTCCAAGCCAGCATTCAACGGGGTCCCGGACTCTAGACGAGCCAGGGGGGGCCTGAAACCCCCGCTAGTTCTGGCCCGCGGCTTCGAGTAGCAACCCCAACTCGCTCACCGCCTGTTCGGCGTCGGTTCCCACAGCCCGAATTTTCAGGGTGCTCCCGTGCTCAGCCGCAAGGGACAGAATCGAGAGGATACTGCAGCCGCTCACCCACTCTTCGCCTCGGCCCACGGTAATTTCGCTGGAGAACCGGCCGGCCAGGGCAACAAATTGGCCAGCGGGCCGGGCATGCAGCCCGAGTTCGGCCCGCACCGTGAACGCCTGTTCGACCTCTGCTTCTCGGCTCATCCCGGATTTCCTTCCGGAAGCAGCTGGCTTGCCACGGAGATGTTCCGCTGCCCATACTCCTTGACGAAAGTCGCCAGTTCTTCGAGGGACTTATCGTCCTTGAGACTGGCCAATTTGACCAACATGGGAAGGTTCATTCCCGTGACCACCTCGACGTGGTGCTCTTCATGGAAGGAGAGCGCGACATTGGACGGAGTTCCCCCGAACATATCGGTCAAGATGAGCACGCCGTCATTCTCATCGGCCTCGCCGATCCCCTTGAGAATCTTCTTTCGCATGGCCTCAAGCTGCTCGGAAGGATCGAGTGAAATTGAATAAAAGCTTCTTCCGTCGGGAACGATCAAGCTCAGGGCTCGAAGAAATTCCTTCCCCAGATCGCAATGCGCAACGACTACTACACCAACCGCCATCAGGCTCTCTCCACGTCTCGATGAGCGACGTTCACCTCGCGCCCCATGTCCACCAGCCAACTGCTCAGCGCCTCGGCCATGGCCACCGATCTATGCTGGCCTCCTGTACAACCGATTCCTATTGTCACGTACGCTTTTCCCTCTTCGTCATAGAGCGGCAACATAAATGAAACGAAATCCTTCAAGCGACCGAGGAGGTCCCGGCCACGATCACTCTCCAGTACGTAGTCGGCGACAACCTTCTCGCGGCCGGAAAGGACTCTCATCTCCTCCTCGAAATATGGATTGGGGAGAAACCGCATATCAAAAAGAAGCTCAACCGCGGTGGGCGTACCGTAGCGAAAACCGAAGGATATGAGGCTGACCACCGTCGGACGGGTCTCCCCAAGAACGTGGCCCATGACCTGGGCCTTGAGCTCATGAACATTGAGACTTGTGGTGTCTATAATCTGATCTGCCAGACTCAGCGCATCGGCAAGAAGCGCCCTCTCCCGCTCGACCCCCTTCACCACGCTACCCTCGGGCGAGAGGGGGTGGACCCTACGTGTCTCCCTGTAACGCTTTTCGATCACTTCGTTCGAGCAGTCCAGGAAGAGCACCTCGGTCAGCCCCCCGGCGCCCCGCAAATTAGCCGCCACAGCAGGAAATTTCGTCAGAAATCGCTCCTCCCGTGTATCGAGCGCCAGGGCGATTTTCTCCACCGGTGGGTTCGACAGAGCGCAGAGCCCGATGAACTGAGCCACGAGTTGGGCCGGGAGGTTGTCCACACAGTAGAAACCGAGATCCTCCAAGGCCGCCATGGCTGTGCTTTTTCCGCTTCCCGAAAGGCCGGCCACGAAAACGACATGGGGTGTCTTTCGTCCGTTCATTCGCCTCCCTTCGGAAGAGCCTAGGCCCTCGCAGTCCCGCTCTCTTTCAGGCGTTCATCCAGTTGTCGCGCCGCGTTGTTCCCCATGCTTCGACTCCGATGATCCATCGCGGCAACCTCGATCAGCGAAGCCATCCCTCCCGTCGACCTCAACGGCAACGTCAAAGCCGGAATCTTCACCCCGAGTACTTCCTCCCGGGGACGCTCCAAACCGGTTCGCTCATATTCCATCCCGGCCATCCAAGGCTCAAGGCGGCAGATCAGTTCCACACGCGCTTCATCGCGCACGGCGCTAGACCCGTAGAGTTGCGCAATATCCAGCAAGCCCACTCCGCGCAATTCCATGTAGTGCCGTATCGACTCAGGCGAACGTCCCATCAGAAACTTCTCGGACGAATCGGCCCCGAAAATTTCAAGACGAACGACATCGTCAGCAACGAGTCGATGTCCACGCTGAACCAGTTCGAGTGCGCTCTCGCTCTTCCCGACTCCACTTTGACCACGAATCAGAACGCCGACTTCATGAACCTCGACCAACGCTGCGTGTAGCGGAATATCCACTGCGCTCCCCTCAAGGCCCGAACCGGCGCCGGGCAGGCCACCATGGGAATTCAGAACTTGCCGTCCTCCACTTCGATCACCGCCATGACTTCGTCCAGGCCGACTGCCTCGGAGAGTTTTTTTCGAAAATCTGCGTTCCGGCAGAATCGCGAGATTCGGGCCAATGCCTTGAGGTGCTGGCGACCACCGGCGTGCTCGGGAACAACAAGCAGGAAAAAAAGTTCCGTGGGCTGGCCATCAATCGAGTCGAAGTCCACTCCCTTGCGGCTTCGGGCGAACCCCGCCACCAACCCATCCAGGCCGGGCAGTTTCCCGTGTGGAATCGCAACGCCTTCGCCGATCCCGGTGCTCTGTAGCGCTTCCCGCTCCACCAGAACCTCAAGAAGTCGTTCCGCATCAATGGACGCAACGGCCCCGGCTAGGGCGCCGGCCATTTCTTCCAGCACGCCACTCTTAGTCCCTGCCTCAACGTCCAAGATCACCGCATCCCGGACGAGAATTTCCATAATCTTCATGCCGCCTCCTCGCTTGGCGGCCGGGAATCTATCCTACTATCCGACCTCTCGCCGCTTGGTCGAGGAGAGGATATTCAGCGCCTCACGGTACTTGGTCACCGTCCGGCGAGCGATATCGATATTGATCAGCTTGAGGTGCTCGACGATACGCTGATCCGAAAGGGGTCGTGAGCGGTCCTCGGCGGAGATCAGCTTCCTAATCTCCTCTTTGACGCTCTCGCTCGCCACCACGTCACCGTCGACCCGGCTGATGGAAGAGTTGAAAAAGTACTTCAGCTCAAAAATTCCCTGAGGCGTGTGCATGTACTTGTTGGTAGTCACGCGGCTCACTGTCGATTCGTGCATGCCGATATCGTCGGCGACGTCTCGAAGATTCAGCGGTTTGAGCGACGAGACGCCCGACTCAAAGAAATCGCCCTGATAGCGGATGATGCTCTCGGTCACCTTGTAGATTGTCCGCTGTCGTTGATGAATCGATTTGATGAGCCACAAAGCCGAGCGAACTTTATCCTGCACGTAGTTCTTCGTATCTCGCCCCTCGCCTGCGGCGGGGCGAGATTCCGAAAGAACACTCTTGTAGATGTTATTGACCTTGAGACGTGGGAGCCCATCTTCGTTCAGCAGGATATGGAACTCTCCCGCCACCTTGTAGACGTAGATATCGGGAGTGATGTAGACCGGCTCGTCGCCCCCAAAAGCACGTCCCGGTCGGGGCTCCAAATTTCCGATCTCTCGCACCGCGACAGAGACTTCTTCGATGCTCGAATCGAGAAGTCGAGCCAACTTCTTGAGATCCCGCTTCTGGAGCAATTCAATGTGGTCTTCGACAATCTGCAATACCAGTGGATTCGAGAGATTTAGCATGTTGATCTGAAGCATTAGACATTCGCGGAGGTCGCGTGCCGCGACGCCAGACGGATCGAGCTGTTGAATCTTGAAAAGAACGGCCTCCACGGCTTCGGGGGTACGGTCGGCTTGCCTCGCGAGTTCGTCGACCGTGGCGCTCAGGTAGCCCTTCTCGTTGAGATTGCCGATAATCCATTCGGCGATAGCGACCTCTGTTTCGTCAAAATCCGAGAGTTGAATCTGCCAGTTCAAATGTTCGGCCAGATTGGGAGATCGAGTCAGGGTGGCTTCTATGCTGGGACGATTGTCGTCGTCTCCAAGGCCGCGGGACTCAAGACCCGTCAAGGGATGCGAGTCCATGTAGTCGTCCCATTCAATATCGGCGATCTTGTCCGCATCGCTGGGCGCCTCTGTGACATCGGCTTCGGTATTGGCCGGGGACTGATCTTCCCCAATGGCATCCAGATCGGCAGCGACTTCGGCCAGACCCGCATCGGGCTCGGCCTCTCCTCCGTCGCCGGCGGTTTCCGGTTCGCCGGCGTCCTCTTCCACCGAACTCTCCTGGGGCGTTTCATCGCTCCGTTCGGCCGGGGTCGCTTCCTCGCGGTCATCCTCTTCGAGGCACGGATTTTCTTGCAGCTCGTCCTGAACCAGGTCGGCGAGTTCAAGTTGGTTGAGCTGAAGCAGCTTGATCGCTTGCTGAAGCTGGGGGGTCATCACCAACTGCTGCGATAATCGAAGCTGCTGTTTAAGTTCAATCGCCATCGTGACTCGTTTCTCTTCAGGGTTCGATAAGAGGCTAGCCGGATTTACCTCTACAGTGTCACGTCTGTTTTACGCGTTTTCTTGAGTTCGGAATCCCTTTTCTCTTGAGATAACATGGGATTAGGGGAAATTAGGCACTTCCATAGGGCTACCGGTCTCATTTTTGCCTGACAACCCTTCAAAACAGGTTCGGCGCGGCGTCCCGATTGCAACTGTATCGGAACAAGGGCCGGCCCGACTCCTATATTCCCCAGAACCCACACGGAGGAGGCCAGGGGCGCCAAAAAAAATAAAACTGCCCCCGGGGCCCGTCCCGACAACCACGGCCCCGAATCGCGCGAAAGCCCGATACCGCTGAGTTGGACGCCTGCAGCACGGCGTGGGTGGATCTACGTGGGGTGAATCTACGCGGAGTGGATCTACGCGGGGCCGAGATCAGGCCAGCCCCTGCGCGGTGCAACTACTCGTCGTCGCGGCCGAAGAGCGAACGGAAGGGCTCATGTGACCCCACCCAGTACATCGGTCGCAAGAGCAGGTAATCAAAAATCACACCCACCGGGTAGACGACGTAGCTCACGATCCTTAGCGGGTTGCCCGCACTGGAGGCATCGTATTCTTCGGCAAAAGCGGGTACCGACGACGAGCCGAGCAGAACAAGCCCGAGAAAAGCCGCGAGCCAGGCGCGCGCTCTAGCGCGCACTGTACCGTGCCGTAGAGCGGCCCTCGTGCAGTCTTGAAGCGCCTTCCTGCGTCGCTCAATCATCAAGAACCACCTCACCCTCGGATATGAAGCCGGAGAAACTCCTCGCTGATCCGGCGCGGACCTTAGCCCTTCCCCCCGAAGAGCGCAGCACTCACCTCCTCAGCGCCGCCAGAAACCCGGGCTGAGCAGGACAAGAACCGTAAACAGTTCGAGACGACCGGCAATCATGCAGAAGGCCAAACTCAGCTTGATCGGCGCCGGGAAGTGACCAAAATCGTCGAAAGCGCCGATCTCGCCGAGCCCCGGACCGACGTTGGCGACGCTCGTAATACCGCCCGAGAGCGCTGTCTCCATGTCGTATCCATACGCAGCGATCGTCAAGCTCATGAGCGCGATCAGGGCCGCATAAACCGCCAGAAAAACCCAGATACCCGCAAGCACGTCATCGGGGACAGGCTTCCCCGCGTGTTGAACCGGAGAGCGCACCGCGTTCCTGTGCCCAGCAGTCTTGAGGTTCTTACGCACAGCGTCGATCACCAAAACCGCGCGCAGACTCTTCACCCCACCGCTCGTGGAGCCCGCCATGCCCCCCAGCGCCATCAAGATCAACAGCACAAGATGTCCAAATGCGGGCCAAAGTTCAAAGTTCACCGTCGCGTACCCAGTCCCGGTGCTCAGCGACACCACAGTGAAAAGAATGGAACGAAAGAGCGGCTCCGACCCGTCGGCCCCTTCTTGATTCCACATGAAAAAAGTGATCGCCGCCATGGCGAAAGCGACCACCGCTAGGAAATAGCGCAACTCTCGATCCTCGAAGAAATCCTTGACACGGCCAGCCAGCAGCTTGTAGTGCAGCACGAAATTGATTCCAGCGAGCAACATGAAAACGATGACGATCCATTCGACCGTGGCCGAGTCGAAACTGCCCACAGAGTCATTGCGCGTCGAGAACCCGCCGGTGCTCGAGGTGGTCAGCGCGTGACAGATCGCATCAAAGCCCGACAGCCCGGCAAACCACAAGGCAAACCCCTCGATCACCGTGAGCCCAACGTAGATCAGCCAGAGCCTTCGAGCCGTTTCGGCCACCCGGGGTTTGATCTTCTCCGTAACCGGTCCCGGGACCTCGGCCTTGAAGAGTTGCATTCCCCCGATTCCGAGAATCGGCATCAGCGCGATCGTAAAAACGACGATCCCCATCCCGCCAAGCCACTGGGTAATCGACCGCCAAAGCAAGAGGGAACGCGGCATGCTCTCGACGTCGCCCATGACCGTCGAACCCGTGGTCGTGAAGCCCGAGACCGACTCGAAGAGCGCGTCGACGGGTACCAATGCCCCGGTGGTCACGTAGGGGAGCGCCCCAAAGAGAGAGGCCAGCAGCCAGGCCCCGGTCACGATGAAGAATCCATCCCGAGGCCGAATTTTCAGATTGTCCGGCTGGACGCCCAGGGCGATGGGCAATCCCAAAAAAAGCGCCACGGCCCCTGCTGCAAGGAACGGCGTGGTGGGCTCCCCGAAGTAGAGCGCTGCCGCAAGGGGCGCCAACTGCACTCCCCCCAGGAGTACCAAGAGCCACCCCGCCAGTTGAGCCGAGAGCAGAATATTCACAGTCTCGGAGCCCCTCCTTGCCGCTCACCCATCCAGACCGGCGGGCCAAGACTACAGCACGACGGCGCGTCCCGCGGGTAGCACTCAAAGTCATCCACGAAAGGTCAGACTGGCCCAACTTGATCCAAACTTGGCTTTTCTAGCTATCATTTCCTTCCATACGGTAATTTGAAGTAAAAATATGCCATCTTTTGTGAGCAAATCAGACTCGAGGCCCACTTTAGAGTGTCAAATGGTCCTCTTTAGGATTAAGATCCCTGCCCAACCCTAACTTGTCCAAAAAACAGTGGTCACTTCTCTAAATGATCGAGCCAAGACATCCGAGTGAATCCTCGAAGCCTTCACACACCCCGGGAGCAGTATGAGTGAAAGAGTGCCCACTGGCGCCGAGAAACTGATAGAGGCCCTCGAGGCCGAGGGAGTGGAGTACATCTTCGGCTTGTCCGGGGGGGCGGCTATTCCCATTTTTGATGCCCTCGTGGATTCCCCCATCCAACTGATCCTCACCCGCCACGAGCAGGGCGCTACCCACATGGCAGACGGCTACGCCCGGGCCACCGGCCGGCCGGGGGTGGTTCTGGTCACCTCGGGCCCCGGAGCGACCAATACGGTCACCGGCCTGCTCACCGCCCATATGGACTCTGTTCCTATCGTGGTCATTACGGGCCAATGCGTCGCCGACATGCTGGGCAAAGACGGCTTCCAGGAGGCTGACGTCACCAGCATCACCTACGCGGTGGTCAAGCACAGCTACCTGGTCCGCCGCGGCACCGACATTCCACGAATCGCCCGGGAAGCCTTTTACATCGCGGCGACGGGACGCCCTGGCCCGGTGCTCGTGGACATTCCCAAGGATATCAGCCAAGGCCCGTGCGAGGCCCCTCTCTGCGTGGATGTCGACCTTCCTGGATATGCGGTTCCCTGTCACGGTTCGCCCGACAGCCTCGAGGAGGCGGCGGCGCTGCTTTCGAATGCCAAGCGGCCGATCTTGCTGACGGGTCACGGCGTTGTGATCGCTGAGGCCTCAAAAGCGGTAACCCTTCTCGCCGAGCACCTGGGAGCGCCCATGGTCACCACGCTCCTCGGAAAAGGCGGCACCGACGAAACCCACCCTCTGCACCTCGGGATGCTGGGCATGCACGGAACCGCCTACGCGAATAAGGCGACCGACGCTGCCGACCTCATCATGTCCATTGGCTCCCGCTGGGATGACCGCATCACGGGTAAACTCGACGAATTCTGCCTGGGGGCCCGCAAGATTCACGTCGATATCGATCCCTCCGAGTTCAACAAGATGGTCGTACCCGATGTCTGCGTCCAAGGCGATGCCCGGGTGGTGGTCGAAGAACTTCTCCCCCTGGTGGAGCCCTCGGATACATCCGCTTGGCTGAGCCAGGTTGAGGAGTGGAGAAAGAAGTACCCGCTCAAATATCGCAAACAGGGCGGACTGCGGGCTCAACATGTTCTCGACCGGCTCGACGCGATCACCCAAGGCCGCGCGATCATCAGCACGGATGTCGGTCAGCACCAAATGTGGGCAGCCCAGTTCTGCAAGGTGACCGATAGCCGTAACTGGCTCAGCAGTGGTGGGGCAGGAACCATGGGTTTCGGCCTGCCTGCAGCGATTGGCGCCGCGTTCGCGAGACCCGACCAGGACGTCTGGGCCATCGTGGGCGACGGCGGTTTCCAGATGACCCAGGCCGAGTTGGCCACGGCAGCCATCCATAAATTGCGAGTCAAGTGCCTAATTATCAACAACAATTACCTGGGCATGGTCCGCCAATGGCAGGAACTCTTCTTCGAGAACCGGCTCTCCGGAGTAGACCTGGAGGGGAATCCTGATTTCGTCAAACTCGCCCAGGCCTACGGGATCAAGGCTTTCCGCATCAAGCGCCCGGGGGACGTCGATCGGATCCTGCAGCAGGCGGATGCCTACGACGAAGGACCATGCGTCGTTGTCGCCGAAGTAGTCAAAGAAGACAACGTGTTCCCGTTCATTCCTGCGGGCGCGACCCTCAGCGACATGATCATCGAGAAGCCCACAGGGAAACTCGCCAAGCCCACGGGCAGCACCTAGCCCCACGCCCTTTCTCACTCGACATGCGGACTCCAGCGCCGCGACCCCGGAAACAGGGAGAATGAAAAATGACCGCAGCCGCGGAATTCATCGACGGCGACGAAAGCTTGAACTTTCATCGCATATCCCTCTACGTCAAGAACGAGCCGGGGGTGCTGGCTCGTGTGGCCATGGTCTTCTCACGCCGCGGGTACAATATCGAGAGTCTGGTGGTCAACTCTGCTGCCCGATCCGGCTATTCACGCATGACGATCACAAGCTCTGGGGACCCCACCATCCTTGAGCAGATGATCAAGCAGCTGGCAAAACTGATCGACGTTGTCCACGCCATAGACCACACCGGCGACGAGGTCTACGAAACAGAAATCGCGCTGATCAAGCTCAAATGCGATTCAGAAGAGAGACACGAAATCCTGCAAATCGTCGAACACTTCGGCGCAAAAGTCGTGGATTTCGGACGACAAAGCCTCGTCGTCCGGGTCTATGGCAGCAGTGAGAAACTCGACGCTATTCGAAATCTGCTGGCCAAATTCGAAATCTCCGAAATCGTCCGCTCGGGCAAGATCCTGATGGCGCGCGGAGGGGCCACTACCTAAGTTCGCGCCCCTCCTGGTTTCGCATTCTCCTGAACGCAGAGACCCAGAAGCGAAGCTTGGCGGCTGGAAAGGACAAAAAGAAAGGGACGCTGCAAACAACGGCCCTTTGCAATCAGCCTCCGTCGCGCGGAATATTCTTTCGTACCCCGAAATCGGGCGGGAGGTTCAATATTTCGTTGGGAAAAGCCTCAACCAGAAACTCGACGACATCGCGCACAGAAATCACCGCCACGGGACAACCGCGAACGTTCACCACGGGGACGTGCCTAAAGCCTCCCACGGACATCATATTGAGTACCCAGGCCACCCGCGCATCGGCTTGAAGAAACTCGGGGTCGGCGCTCATGACTTCCTTGAGCGCCGTCTCAGCAGGGTTTCGGCCGCGATTAATAACACGCAAAAGAATGTCGCGTTCGGTGAACACACCGAGCAACGGTGACCCTGCGGTCCCGTCCTCGGTTATCAGCACGACCCCACTGTGCTCGGACTGCATCGCCCGCATCGCTTCACTGGTGGGTGCGGACTCGGAAAAAATCAACGGCGAGCGCGTGCTGAGAACTGTGACCGGCTCCTGCAGCAGTTGGGTATCGAATGAGCGCCGACGACCGAGTCGATCGTCGTCGAAATAAGCCTCGTCATTTTTGGCGCTTGGTGAGTAGTCCATTCCTCGAGTGAGTCTCGACACTGTATCCCCTCCTCATCCCTTGCCTTCATGGTTCGCATGGCTTCGCGTCGAGCACCCCCGGCTCGCGCGGCGCTAACCCCCTAGCGCGCTCTTGCTCCTAATAGCTCCCCAGTGGCAAGCGATCATTCACGATTCGGGGCACTCCGGAGGCAATTGGATCAGGGTTATCTCCTATTGTCGTACGCTTTTCCCAGCTTGCCAAGTAGAATATTGGAATGTTGTCTGACCCCCAAAGGGTCTCGGTTGGGTTGACTCCGAGAGTCCCCGCTGGGGTTTAGCTGCGTGTGGAACGCAGTTCCCAAGCGCATCCCTCGCGGGCCTTATCCCAACCCCATTCCCCCAGGATAAAATTTAGAACAAGATGAATTCACTGGATTACGGAGTCCTGGCCGCCTACGCCGGACTGCTCTTGCTCATCGGCGCCCGGGTCGGTCGCGGCCATCAGGAGGAGGGGGAATTCACACTCGGCGGCCGCCGCATGCCCACGTGGGCGGTTCTCTCTTCGATGACTGCCACTGAACTCTCCGCCGCCACATTCATTGGCGTTCCCCACGCCGCCTATACGGGTGACTGGTCATACTTGCAACTCGCCGTAGGCGCATTATTGGCGAAGGCTGTCCTCGCCCGGCACGTCATCCCACTGTACAGGCGTCTTGAAATCGTGACCGTCTACGGTTTTTTACAAGAGCGCTTCGGCCCTCGTCCCCAGCGCGCCGCCGCGGTCAGTTTCTTAATAGGCCGCCTCTTCGCGTCGGGGGCACGCCTCTTCATCGCCGCGCTGGCCCTTTCCGTCGTGACCGATATTCCCATCCCATGGGCGGTGGTGGGCTGCGGCCTGGTCGCAGGGATTTACACCATCGCGGGCGGAATTCGGGCGGTGATTTGGACCGACACCCTGCAGGCCTTACTGCTCCTGACCTCGGCCGTCGCCGTTCTTTTCCTTCTCGTCGAAGCAACCCCGGGCGGCATGTCGGGCCTCTTCGACTGGGCGACCGACCGGGGGCAAACCCAGATTCTGCATCTCACTCCTATATTTTCCTTGACCGACGGACGAGCGCTGGGGACCGCTCTCCTCGGGGGTTTCTTTCTGACCCTCGCAACTCACTCGACCGATCACGACATGGTGCAGCGACTCTTGACCACCCGCAGTGCCAAGGGGGGCAGTCGCGCGTTAATGGGTTCCGCTCTTCTGAACTTCCCGCTCACCCTGGTTTTCCTCATGATCGGCACGGGCCTCGCTCACTTCTACGCCACCCCGCCCAGCTACTCCATCGAAGACCAGGCCCGAATCCTCCCACTCTTCGCCTTTCACGAACTCCCGCCGGGCCTACGCGGACTCTTGTTTGCTGGCCTCTTCGCGGCCGCCATGTCGAGCTTGGATTCGGCCATCTGTGCCCTGGCGACAACCTGGACCCACGACATCCTCCCCCCCCCACCCGGCACCCCGGACACGCTTCGCCGGATGAAGCGCAGTTCCGCGGGAGTGACGCTGCTTCTCGTCGCCGCCGCCCTAGCCATGGCGCAATATCACGCTCTGCTCGTCGAGCACGGAACACCGCTCAACCTCGTCGAATTTGCCCTCTCCTCCATGTCAATCCTCTATGGCGGACTTCTCGGCATATTCGCCCTCGGAATCACCACCCGACAGCGGGGCAGCCCCGCCAGCGTCATCGCCGGACTCTCTCTCGGAGCTTTAATTGGGCTCGCCCTATTTCTCCACCCCGTTGTACTGGGATACACCCGGGTAGCTTGGCCGTGGTGGATCCCTATTTCGGCGCTGGCCAGCTACGCCCTCGCAAGCACCGGGCGTACGACAGCCGTTTTCCAGACGCAAAAACCCGACTAGTCTCTCAGCAGCTCTGAGCAATGCCGCCCGAGGCTCGATCATTTCATCAGGAAGAGAGACCACGCTTTGAATCCAGGCAATCGCCGCGCCATTGTCGCCGCCCTCTTTGCGAACTCGGGTATCGCGGTGCTCAAATTCATCGGCTGGAGTTTTACCGGAGCCGCCTCTCTGCTCGCCGAAGCGGTTCACTCGGTTGCCGACACCACCAACCAGGCACTGCTGCTCTGGGGGAACGTCGCGGCCAAGAAGGCACCCACCGCCGATCACGCCTTCGGCCACGGAAGGGAACGTTATTTCTGGGCTTTCGTAGTGTCCATGGTCATTTTCAGCCTCGGCGGGCTCTTTGCCCTGTATGAGGGCACCCTCAAGCTTTTCTCGCCCCACGGGCTACGCGAGCCCGCCTGGGCTATTGGAATCCTGCTGACTGGCATCGTTTTCGAAGGTCTCTCGCTCCGAACGGCTGTGCAGGTAGCCCGGCAAAGCAAGGGTTCAGAAAGTTGGTGGGCCTATATCCGCCGGACGAAGAACCCCGAACTCCCAGTGGTTCTCCTCGAAGATCTTGGGGCCCTCGCCGGACTCGTACTGGCCCTCATGGGGATAGGACTATCGATTTGGACTGGGAATCCCCGGTTCGACGCCCTCGGAAGCGTTGCCATTGGCGTGCTGCTAGTGGGGATCGCTTCCTTGCTTGCCATTGAAATGAAGAGCCTTCTGATCGGCGAATCCGCCGGTCCCGAAACCGAAAGTCTCATTCGGTCCGAGACCCTTCGCCACCCAGCGGTTCGCCAGTTGATTCAGCTGAGAACCCAGCACATCGGCCCCGATGACATCCTGGTGGGTGCCAAGGTGGAATTCGATTCCGATCTGAGCTTTCGTGACCTCTCGGCGGTCATCAACGAGATCGAAGCGTCTATCCGTAAGGCCGTGCCCTTCTCCGCTTTGATTTACATCGAACCGGCCGTAGACCCCGATCCCCCGGATGGGGATTCCTAATCCAAGACGTTCCGAATCCGACAGGCCCATGGATTGGGTGAGCCCCCCGGAAGGGCGGCGCGTGCGGAAAGTTGTGTGAGGGTAATTTCTCTCCTTACTTACTTTCTTTCTTTCTCTCTCCGCGCCATCGCTGGCTGACTGCTAGAGTGGGCGCTCGGGAGTCGCCAGTCTGAGGTACCGCGGCCGAGTGAAGCCGGGGCACCCCAAAGGCGAACTCTCCGAATCCCCGCTCCGTGGTCCTTCTCGACCTCTCTTTTTACCTCTCTTTCCACATTTCTTTCCACCCCTCTTCCCATATCTCTTTCCACAACACTTTTTTATCGATTTCAGTCATTCCCCCAAACATCCCCAGGAGAATTTGAGTGAAGGCGGGAGCCGATGTCTTCGCCCGGTGTCGACGATGCGGAGAAGTTTGGCATGTCGTCGTCGCCATAGTCCCCGGAAGAAAAACCCGTGTCGAATGCAAGCAGTGTTCCAGCAGGCACGGCTACACCCCGCCCGCCTCGGAGTTGCCCCCGCTCGGCATGCGCAAAACGACGCCAGCCCGAAGGGCTACTCGAAAAAAGGACGCGACGCCCACGATTGCGGCGGACCCTTCGCGCCCGGTGCGCCCCTACGACCAAGGCGATCAATATGAGACGGGAGATCGGATCGTTCACCCCAGCTTTGGCGAGGGTGTCGTCCAGAGCATTCCCGGGCCCAAGAAAATTTGCATCCTATTCTCCACTGGAGAGCGAACCCTGACCCAGCGACGAGGCGCCTGAACGACCCACCTGCAACCCCGCGCGAATCCCAGCCCCATGGCGCCAAGCTCGCGGAGCGCCCTTGCACCCGAGCACTGCCTTTCACTCGGGAAGCGCATAGGCGATGAGGGCGTCGCCCGATTCCGACCAGCCATGCCCCCCGGCCGCAACCACGACGAATTGTCGAGCGGCCGCGCTAAGTCGGTAGGTAATGGGCGTCGCATTCGCGGTATAGGGTAAACGCGCGCGCCAGACTTCCTCCCCCGTGCTCGCACTAAAGGCTCGAAAGAACTTGTCCGTCGTGGCTCCTATGAAGACCAGGCCCGAGGCCGTGGCCAACGAGCCCCCGGCGTTCGGTGTCCCGAGTTTGAGCCAGAGCGGAAATGGCGCCTGATCTCGAGTGGTCCCCAGAGGCACGCTCCAGACGACTTTGCCCGCGACAAGATCCACCGCGGTCAGGGAGCCCCAGGGCGGGCTTACGCAGGGCGCTCCGAAGTTCGACAACAGGCTGATCCGTTTCAGCCCGTAAGGGGTGCCCGCCATGGGATAGAGCTCGTCGGGATAAACCGCCGCTTGGGGATCGAGTTTTTCGAACTCGGCGCGGGGAATCAGCTGCTGGGCCATGGGCAGGTGGTTCTGGTTCACAAAAAGCAGGCCGCGATCCGGATCAATGGAAACTCCACCCCAGTTGGCCCCTCCCGCCGAACCCGGGTACTGAAGAGAGCCCTCCAGGGACGGCGGCGTGAATATCCCCTCGGAGCGAAAGCGGCCGATCAGATCGCGGCAGAACGCCTTGTCGATGGGCGTGAACCCCCAGGCATCCTCAACCCCCAGGCGAGGCGCATGCAGCGGAGGCGGGTGGGTGGGAAAAGGCTGGGTGGGTGACAACTTCTCTCCGGGCACCGCCCCCGCCTGGGGGACCGGACGTTCCTCCACGGGGTAGAGGGGCTCGCCGGTTTCCCGGTCCAGTAAAAAGAGATGCCCCATTTTTGTCGCCTGGGCGACGGCGGGGCGCCCTGCCCCAACGGCGGCAATTTGGAAGAGTGCGGGCTGGGCGGGCGTGTCGTAATCCCACAGGTCATTGTGGACGAATTGGTAGTGCCAACGGACCTCGCCCGTCACCGCATCCAGAGCCACTGTGGAAGATCCGTAGTAATCGTTGCCTTCCCGGAGCCCGCCATAGCTATCGGGTGATGGATTGCCGGTAGGCACGAACACCAGGCCGCGGTCCTCGTCTCCGGACATTGGCGCCCAGACGTTGGGCGTCCCCGGCTGAAAGAGTTCGTCCCCCGACGAAATTCGCGCCGAGTGCTCCTCTCTCCAAGTCGGAGGCACGGGATCCCAAGCCCAGCGCAGAGCCCCTGTCTCCAGATCAAAAGCCCGCACAACGCCACTGGGTGCGTCCAAACGAAGCTGGTCGGCCACCAGGGCACCTATGACCACCACGTCTCGGACCACCAATGGGGGTGAGGTTGGGTAGTACTCCCAGGGCGGCGCCTCCCCGATCCTCTCCCGGAGAGACACCCGGCCGCCCTCGCCAAAATCTGCACACGGTTCGCCGCTTGCCGCATCCAGAGCAATCAGTTCGGAATCACGGGTCCCCACGTAGACCCGCCGCTGACAGGTCTCCGAGTCCGCGTTGGGCGCCCCGCCCCAATAGGCAACCCCGCGACAGGACAGGGGATAGGGTCCCTCGCTCGAGCGCGTCCGCAGTTCGGGATCAAAGCTCCAGTGCTCTTCTCCGGTCTCGGGATCCAGGGCGATCACCCGGGAGAACGCGGTGCAAAAGAACATGGATCCATCAGCAACGACCGGCGTCGCGAGGAAAGAGGTCTTCGCCTCGGTCTTACTCCCCGGGGACACGTCCCCGTGCCGATACTCCCAGGCGGGAGTCAGCGAATCCACGTTGGCGGGCGTAATTTGGGTAAGGGGCGAAAATTTGAGCCCCCCCTTGTCCCCCCCGTACTCGCGCCATTCGGCGACCGGACCCGAATTGTCCACGGAGGGTCCATCGCCGCACCCCGCCACCCAACCCGTGACGGCCAGCGCTATTCCGAGTCCAATCCGTCCATGCTTAGCCACGTCAGTCGCGACTTTAGCGCCCGATCAGCGGAACCCCACGGCAAAATCGGGGAGAGTGACCGCTCAAGCCTGGGGTATCCGGAGTCCTCCAGGGGCCAGCCCCTGCACCATGGTCCACCAGAGTTCCCGGCGAAGTGTCTCCTCGAACCGGGGCCGGGGCGGTGCAGACCCGGTCGCATCGGCACGCAGAAATTCGCGAAACTCATCGAGATCGACCTTCGCCAGCTCTTCCTTGGACAGGCAGGCCACCAGTTCCTCGACGTCATGCTCGAGATCTAGAGAGCAGAAGTCCGCCGAAGGAACGCTCTCGGCGCTCTGCAGGCACAGTTGTCTCCAGCCAAGTGCTTTGGAATCACTCATCTCGGAAGCACCTCTCCGCCGGACTCCACCGCTTCAAAGATCAGCTTCTTGATGCGATACAAGCTCGACCGTACCGCGTCGTTGGATCGACGACTGCACGAAGCAATCTCGGGAATCGACATGTTTTCCAGGTGACGCATCTCGAAAATACGGCACTGCCAATCGGGCAATTTCGACATTCGGCTCCGGATCGCCTCAGCATAGCGGCGCAGGGAGAGGTCTTCGTCAGGCGCGACTTGTCCGAGGGACGGCTTCGGGACGAAGTGCTCCTTGCTGACGCTGTCGAAACGTTCCTTCTGGTTCTGGGAGCGGCGAATCATATTATTCGAAAGGTTTTTGGCAATCCCGAACATCCAGGACAGAAGGGAGGACTGCCCCCGATAGTTCTCGATGGATCTGAAAATCGTTACGAAGGTTTCCTGGGTTACTTCCTCGGCGTCAGCATGATTGCGAAGGCGACCGTGAACGAAACCGTAGATCCGTCGGAAGTATCGGTTGTAGAGCTCATTGAAATGAGCCTCGCTGGCCTCCCTCACTCCAGCGATCAACTCCACATCGCTGAGTTCTGCGGTGGCAACACGGCCCACACAGGGTTCGGCCTGGGATCGGGTTCCTCTCTCAGACTCGGATCTGTTGGAATCGTCGGATTTGATATTATTGGTATCAGAGCTCTTGGTAATGGAGCTCTTTTTATCAACGAACCGCCTGGTCGACGGTCCTTGGGCGCAATAGTCTGTATTAGGCAACTCGGAATCCTCCGGTAGCCCTTCCCAAGGCGCGTCGATTTCCCCCCGACAAATACTTAAGTGCCCGTTTTCTAGGGTGGGTGGCGAATTCTTTTCCAAAGAACGGCGTTTTTTTCTTCTCCGCCAGGCATCGCCCCAGCGCGCCGCTCACTTTCCCCACGGGGCCCCGCCCGCCCCCAGCGCCTCAAAGATCTCGGTCGCCCGTATTCCTCGGGCTATCGTGAGCGCCCATTGACTCCCGCCCCCCGATCCCCGGCGTAACCGGGCACTGGACTTGCCTTGACCCACCGATCCCTATCGCCGTTCGTCCGGAGCCTCTGGATCCTTTTGGCGGGACTGCCTGTCGTCGCACAGGCAAATTCGAACTGGGCAACTTTTGTTCCCGCTGACAAAAGCTTTCAAATCGAAATGCCCGATACGCCCTCGGTCACTCACCGGAGCCGCGACCTTGTGGTCGCCCGTTTCGTCAGCACGGTCTACAAGGCCCATCGCGGCCCGGACACGTTTGGTGTCAACCACACCGACATCCCCAAGGCCATTCTCATGGTGACCAGCGACCGGTATATCCTCAAGTCGACCCGCGACGGCTTCCTGGAAAGTTCAGGGGCTTTCGAAGTCAGCTTTGGGCCAAGCCGGGTCGACGGCCAGTCGGCCGGCGAACTTCGCTACCGAATCCCTGCCGGCGACGAACACCCGGCGCTGAACGGCACGGCCCGGCTTCTCCTCGTGGGCAAGCGTCTGTTCATCTTCTACGCCGAGGTCAGCGCAGCCACCCCAGCAGAGGAGATCAACCGGTACCTCGCCTCGATTCGAATCCCGGCCCGGCCTAGCTCGTCGGCGGGCGAGGATCACGGGGCAACCCATAGCCCCTCTCGCCAATGATATTGAGTTGGATGTTGCTCGCCCCGCCGGCAATCGCCGGCCCCAGGGAGAACATGTAGGCCTCGACCCATCCCGTCGCGGTGGAGTTCCGTGCCCACCCCGCTATATCCTCGGGGGCGGGGGCCAACATTCCATCAGCGCCCAGCAGGTCGTAGGCGCATCGCTGGATCATCTGCATCGCATCCGTCGAGTAGAGCTTTGCCATCATCATGGGACGCATGGCCTTGAGGGGTTCACCGCGCACCTGGGCGGTAAACTGCCGCATGGTCGAAGTTTCGCTGGTCCGAACGTATCCCTCGATCTCAGCCAGCCTTTGCCGAACCTTCCTGTCCTCGATCGCCGGCCGGCCCTCGAGTACGGTCCGCCGTGCAAGGTCAAGGAGATCGTTGAAAGTATCCCGCATCATGTTGGGATTGGCGATGAGATTTCGCTCATGCACCAGGGTGGCTCGCGATACGCCCCAGCCTTCGCCGGGCCGTCCGACCACGTTCTCCACGGGCACGCGAACATCGTCGAAGAAGACCTCGTTGAATTCCATGCCTCCAGTCATGCCCTTGAGGGGGCGGACTTCGAGCCCCGCACTCTTCATATCCACCAGGAGGTAGGTGATTCCGGCGTGTTTGGACGCATCGGGATCGGTCCGGAAAAGGCCGAACATCCAGTCCGCCTCAAAGGCGTTACTCGTCCAAATTTTCTGACCCGAGAGGATGTACACCTCGCCGTCCAGCCGGGCGCGGCACTGCAGCGATGCGAGGTCGCTCCCCGAACCGGGCTCGCTGTACCCCTGACACCACTTCTCCTGATCTGAGATGGCCTTGGGGATGAAGCGCTTCTTCTGGGCCTCCGTACCGAATTCGAGCAGAGTGGGCACCAACAAGCCCGCCCCCTGGCTAGTGAGGTCTCCGGGCGCACCCGCGGCGTAGAACTCGTCGCGCACAATCGCGTCCTTGAGCGCGTCGGGCTCCTGGCCCGCGCCCCCATACGCGGCCGGAACATTTCGGTAGACAAACCCCGCTTCGATCCCTCGCTCGCGAAATAGGGCCTCCGCCTCGACCCCTTCCCCATGCACCTCTTGACCGACCCGAGGCCAATCTGCAAGAAAGCGCCGAACCTCTTCCCGGTAGGCCTGGTATTCCGCGGTGTATTCGAGATCCATGATTCCGCCTACCAGCCGGCCAACGCCGCACAGCGGTCGCGTAGGCTCTCAGGATTCCCCAGAAAGGCGCGGTCAAACATCAACCGCTTGAACCCCATTTGGACGTCGCATTCCCAGGTAAATCCGAGCCCGCCGTGCAGTTCCACCACCGCCCGAGCGACTTCGAGCCCGCGATCGGTGATATGGGCCTTGGCCAGGGCCGCAGCCCGCTCGGCCTCCTCGGGCAGGTGATCCACCGCATATGCGGCGTGCCAGAAGAGCGCACGGGTCGGCTCGATATCGAGACCAAGGCGCGCCAGTTGATGCTTCACCGCCTGAAATTGCGCGATTTTCTGACCGAATTGCTCTCGCGTCTTCGCGTACTCCACGGCCAAGTCGATCAGGTGACTGGCCGCCCCGAAGGCATCGGCCGCGAGCAAAACCAGGCCCGCATCCCGAAGTCGGCGGGCAACAGCCGGATCGTCGGCGAGCAGTTCGCAGGGCGCCCCTTCAAAGTCGACCCGGAAGACCGGACGACTGCGGTCGATCCCCTCGAGGTTCTCGATCCGCACCCCGGCCCCCGCCGTATCGACCACGGCCAGGCGACTACCCTCAACGCCCACCACGAGAAGGTCCGCCCCGTCGGCATGGGGCACATAGAGCTTGGTTCCCGAAATCGAGTCCTCGGCCCAACGGCAATGCCAGGTTTCTGGCTCCCAGCCACTCCCCGCCTCGCAGAGAGCCCAAGTGGCTCGGCGGGAACCATCGGCGAGTCCGGGCAACCACCGGGATTTCTGGGCCGGACTCCCTCCCATGTCGAGGGCCAGGGAGGCCAGCACATGCCCCAGGAAAGGGCTGGGCACACCGCCCGTGCCGAGGACCTCGCAGACCAGGGCGAGATCGAGAATTTCCATCCCGGCTCCCCCGTACTCCTCGGGGATGGTCAGCCCAGGGAGCCCCATCTCGACGAGACCCGTCCACAAGGCATCGTCGTGCCCTGTGCCCGCATCGAAAAGCTCCCGAAGTCGCCCGGCGGGACACTCATTCTCTACGAAACCGCGTACGGTCGACTGGAGAAGCTCCTGTTCGTCGCTCAAACCAAAGTCCATCGATTCGCTCCACTCGGTCCCGACTGCGCCCAGCCGAGGCTCTCGTTTACGGCCCCTTCGCTCGGAAGCGCGGCTAGGTTAGCCTCGATTTCCGGGTCCGCAGCGGAAAATCGCAGGGTCGGGCAGCTGGGAAAACCGCTCCCTAACCCGGGTCAAAGGGACCGAGCGCGTCCTTCCCAACAGTCAAACCATCCGCACACAATCATCGGCACCCAATCACCCGCATCCTCATCCCCAGAACTGGCGTGACCGGCCGCGTGTTCCATACTGCTCATCGAGGAGGTCAGCGTGTTTCTGATGCGATTCGACATGCGCGCCCCTGATTTCGGCCCGGCGAGTGCCACCGAACTCTACGGCGCCGCACTGGACATGGCGGCCTGGGGCGAGGACAAGGGCTGCGTCCAACTGGTTCTTTCCGAACACCATGGAAGCGAGGACGGCTACCTGCCCTCGCCCCTCCTGCTCGCCAGCGCCATGGCGGGGCGCACGCGAAGTGTGGCTCTCCAAGTCGCGGCCCTCGTGCTTCCTCTCCACGACCCCATTCGTCTCGCCGAAGAAATGGCAGTGCTGGATATCGTCAGCGGGGGCCGGGTTTCCTATGTCCTCGCCGTGGGCTACCGGCCCGAAGAATACGCGATGTTTGGCCGATCCTTTCCGGGCCGAGGTCGACGCATGGAAGCTTCCATCGAAGCCCTCCGGGAGGCGTGGAAGGGCGAGCCCTTTGAATTCGAAGGGCGGGCGGTGCACGTCACCCCCGTACCCCACACCCCCGGTGGTCCGGCCCTGCTCATGGGAGGAAACAGCGAAGTCGTCGCCCGACGCGCGGCTCGATTCGGACTCGGAATGATCGCCGGCGGAATCAATCGCGATCTCGAGGGGATCTACCTCGAAGCTTGCCGCGAAGCGGAGCAGACACCCGGGTTCTTCGTCAATCCCGAGCCGGGCGCCATCACCGCAGGCTTCGTCAGCGAGGACCCGGACCGCACCTGGTCAGAAATCGGACCCTACCTGCTGCACGATGCCAATCTCTACGGCCGCTGGATGGGGGAAGAAAGCGCTCGCAAGACGGGTCAGTGGGCAGAAAACGTGGAAGAACTCCGGGCTGCCCAGGGGATCTACCGAATTCTCACGCCCGACCAGGCCGAGGCGCATATCCGCGCCAAGGGAATCTGGGTCAGCCACCCCCTGTGCGGCGGGATCCCTCCCGATTTGGCGTGGCCCAGCCTTGAACTTCTGGTCGACAAGGTGCTGCCTCGATTACGACCTTGAGAAGAGGCGAAAAGCCGAACAAAAACCCGGGGAGGCAAGCCTCCCCGGGCGAAGTCCGCCGCCCTCCCGCCGGGGTCTGAGATTCCCCGACGCCGGGCATGCGGACCGTTCGAAGTCACTTGCCTCGACTCATTGGGGCCAGTCGAACCACCCTTCCCGATTGCCCGGGGTCAGTCCGTGGGAAAGGTCGTCCGTGCAGTGGGACGCAATTCTCAGGGTGAAGGGCGCCTCGATCTCGCGCGCGTCGACGATGGCCATGGGGATCAGCCGATAGTCGGGAAAGAGGGACGCCAGTCGATCCAGGGACGCCACGGACAAATCGGCGCGCTGGAACGGATACGCGCCTCCCGGAAAGGCGAAGTCAAGATTCAGGACGAGGCGCCCACGACCCCTGTCATTTGTCCAGAAACCGTTGGCCGGATCTGGACTCCCGTTTCCCGGTCCGGTCGCGGTCACCAGCGACTCCAGTGCCTCGGAAGGCGCCAGCGCCGTTGAACCCCCTCCGGTAACCGGGCTTCCCCCGAATCCCCAGCCGTCGCGATCTTTGCCCTTCTGCCGCAGCCAAACCGTATACAGGGTATTGGGGCGACCATGATTCAGATGAATTCTCAGCCGAGTCTCGCCATCCTCCTGCTCCCAGCGCAACGAAGCCCGGGCTCTCTGGAAATCTCCCCCACAATCGTCTCGCACGCTATTGCCCGAACCACTCGGCGCTTCTGCAGACAACCGAACAAAAGATTGACGGTCATCGTCGTCCGCCATCACGGCCCCTCCCCCGATCAGCAACAGAGATAGAAACAGACTCGACATCACTCGCTTGATTCCGCACATCTTGACCTTCTCCTTCTGGACGTTCATTGAGTTTACGTTGGGTTTATGTTGGGTTTATGTTGGGTTCACATTGGATTTAGGTTGGGTTCACGTTGGCTCTTGGAGACCATCCGAACCCTCGGCTCATCGCTTCTGTCAATCCGCAACCGCCAGACCGCTGGGCACGCGAAAAGGAATCTCCGAGCGGTCGGTGAGCACTCGCATATCCGTCAACGCGAATAGAAAATCCATCAGCCGATCGACTTCCTCGTCGGACAGTTCCACTGGATCGACCTCGCTTTCCTCGATCAAGGCATCCACCAGGGGTGGGCTCTGCATCACGTGGTAATCGGTGGAAGTCTGGTCGGCGTCCAATGCCAGTCGGGCATCAAACCCGTAGCCCTGCAGGCCTCCGGCCACATCGAGGTGGTGCACGACAGCTTTACGAAGATCGCTGTAGGCCCCTGCATGACCCCAGGGACCCGTAACGGTCACATTGCGCAAGGACGGTGTTCGGAAAGCGAAGAGGTCTTCGTCCCTTCCCGTGACGCGATAGCGACCAAAATCCTCCTGACCCGAGATCCCATCCCCCTTGCCCGGCCCGATTTGCGGCATACCGACCGCATGAAATTCCTGATCGGTCTGAAGCGATCCACTGTGACAGCCCGCACAACCGGCGTCCCCGTAGAACAGGCGCATACCCCTCTTCTGGTCTCGACTCAGCGCGCCCTTCTCGCCCCGGAGATAGCGGTCAAAGGCGCTTTGATCGCTTCGCCAGGTCGCGGCCTCGAAGGCTCCGATCGCGTTGGCGGCATCGACGTAGGTGACATCCTCGGCCCTCCGAACATGAGCGGGAAACGCCGCCTTGAAGAGTTCGACATACTCGGGGATCTCGCGCAGGCGCCGGGCCAACAAGTCCCATACGCCCCCGGGTCCCGCCAGCGTTCCCGCATGGCCCGCCGCACCCACCGCATTTTCGTGGGGTTGACCCGCCATCTCCAGGCCCGAGGTCACGGGGAAAAGAGCCTGGGCAGCAAGAATATTCTCGATGCACGGCGGTGTGGGGTCCACGTGACAGCCCACCGGCATCTGGTCCCCAGCAGGACTGACAAAGCCCGAGGGCTCGGAAAAGTCGACGGCCAACCGACCGTCGTGAAACAGCGCGGTGAACTCCCGCGCCGCCAGGTTGTACACCGGCGGTGCGTTTCGCGGAACCCGACCCTCGACGTGGGCAAGCGCGCCTTCATTGCTGTCTCGAGCCGGCCCGAGGCCAAATCCGCCTTCGCCAACCGGCAGCGCCAACCCATCGCCGGTCCCGGTCGTCGGGTGGTGGCACGTCGCGCAGGCAATGTTCCGATTGCCGCTGAGTACCTTGTCGAACATGAGTAGCCGGCCAAGTTCAACCTTCTCCTCGAATTGGGGTCCGGTCGGGTGAAAATCTGCATCGGTGAGCGCCTGGGGGAGTTCCACCCGTCGGCGAGAACCCGAGCCACGGTCACGGTCCGAGTCACTGTCCGCCTGGGCCGACTGCGCCACTCCCCCAACAATCGAAAAAATCACGCCAACGCCCAGAATCAAAACGTAAAAGGGTGTTGAATTGTCAATCCATTCTCGGCTCCGCGTCGTGAAGGCCATGCTGTTCTCTCCCGACGGTCGGTGGCGTCTCGGCTCAGTCCGAAACATCCTGCCGACCTACTCAGACCCCCAGCTACCACCGAGGCCTGCATGAAAGAGAGTCGGAATGAAGGCTGGAACCGGATCGCTGGCGTGCAAAACTCTGCTCAAGGCACTGAGAGCAGAGCTCGGCCTACCGGGGAGGGGCTCACTGCGGGGGGCGGAAGGACCCCGAACCGAGTCTTTCCGGCTCAGATCAGCGCTGGGCCCAGCCCAGGCGCGTCCGAATGTCGTCGCGCACCTGAATAAAGATGCCCTCGGCCTCGGCCAGTAAGCGGTCGCCATGCCACATCTGGCCCTCGGCGAAGACCTTGCGGCCTTCGGTGCCCGCGGACCGACCCCGCATTCGGATCTCCTCAAACAGGGGCGTGGGCTGGCTGTAGCGAACAGTCAAGGTTCCGGTCATCGCCCCCAGATCATTTGCCACGTTCACCGCCCCCAACAACTCGTCCATGACCGCGGCAACCACGCCCCCGTGAACGTGGTTCGGCGGCCCGCAGTACTGGGCGCCAAAGCGACCGAGACCGTGGATCTCGTTCCCTTGCAGGGTGAACTCGATGGGGGGCGCAATGGGATTCCCCCTGCCGATCACGGGGCTGTATGGGAAGAGCTCCATGGGGTCTTGAGTCCGCTCGAACTCGCCAAGTCCCCCCAGCAAATCGGCCTGGGCGTAGGGGCCCTTGTGGGTGTGCGGGGCAAGGACTTCCAGTGCCTGCTCCACCCGGGCCCGGGCTTGGGCCAGGGATTCCGGCGATGCGGTGCTCAAGCGCACAGCCTCGATCAACTTCCGGGTGGCATCGGACAGAGCGTGCTGCTCTGGGTTCTGGGTTCCTGCTCCATCCTCGCTGCCCTCCATCGAGCCCTCTCCTCCTGGAATCTTCCCCGCCGGGGTTGACCCGAAAGCCCGGACTGCACCGGACCACATCGCGACCACATCGCGACCACGCATGAGAGCATCGGGACCAAGTCTTCGCAAGTGCGCCGCCCCGCGTGTTCTTGGCAATACACGCCTCGGCGCGCTATCGCATCGGGGCTCGGGCGACGATTCCGATCCCCCGAGCGAGGAGGAGCGCATGACCAATCTACTCGGTGAACCGGCCCACGTAGGTCGTTTTTGCGGCAGCAACACCTACGACATCACACCCGAGGTGGTCGATTTCTACAGCCAGGCCCTGGATGATTCCCACGTCAATTACGCCCAGTGGGCCCCTCCCCTGCTCCATCACTCCGAGTGCTACTCCTTTGTCGGCGATTGGTATCTCAAGAACCTGTTTGGGAACCTCCACGCCCAACAGGACTGGGAGATGTTTTCCCCCATCCGGGTGGGGAGTCGCGTGCGTTCGGTCTCCACCATCACCGAGCGGTATCACAAACGCGGTCGACTCTACGTTGTGAACGAGACCGATCTCTTCGACGAAGAGGATTCCCGCCTGCTGGTCCGTAGCCGTACCCACCAGTCTTTTCTACCCGAGGACAGCGGCACAAAAGAGAAGGACCAGTTCGTCGTCGATAAGGAGACAGCACAACGGAAGCAACCCCGCCCGCCCTTTCCCTCGGCGACCGGGCCCGACCTGGTCTCATTTCACAAGACCATCGACGAGCGGCGCTGCTGGATGTTCTCGGGTCCCGAGGCCAATTACCACACGAGCCGCGAACAGGCCCTGAAACTCGGCTTTCCGAATATCGTGGTCCAGGGCATGATGTCGACGTGCTTCGTCTCCCAGGTAATGCACGAGAGCTTCGAGGAGGGATGGCTCTGCGGCGGAAAAATGTCGCTCAAACTGACCAACGTGCTTTGGGTGGATGAACAAGTGGTCACCCAGGGAAAAATCCGAGACGAGGAGCCCGAGGGCACGGCTACACGGGTCCATTGCGATGTCTGGGTCGAGAAAACCGACGGCACCCGGGTCGCCCTGGGAACCGCCAGCGCCCTGCGCCACTAAGCGTCTGGTTCGGGCCGGGCCTTCGCCACCGCCAACACCTTAAGCGCCACCTTAAGCGCCACCTTAAGCGCCACCTTCAGCGCCACCTTCAGCGCCACCTTCAACTCAGGCTCCGACTCCAACGCCGCCAACACCAAGATGCGCCAGTCCCGGTCGGACCTCGCCGCAGAGCAGTTCCAGGTGGCGCTGGACGAGGTCGTCGGGCATCCCCGCAATGCTCAGCCAAAAATAGACTTCATGGGCCGGCAGGTCCTTCACCTGGGCGGCGACCCGGTCGATCAGCGCTCCGGGCGTCAGGACCTCAGTGGCCTGAAAGCCTTTTCCGGGCGCTGCCGGGTCGCGCAGCATCTCGGTGGTAATCGGTCGAATCGCCCGACCGGCGGCGGCCTCCCGGTAGGTGTTCAGTTGGTGCGCGATATGCGGCAGAAGCCGCTCCCGGGCGGATTCCGGATCATCGCTCACCACTGCGCCCATCAGGCCGGCCATCCTTCCGCTTTCGGGATCGTGCCCCCCCTCGCGCAAGCCCGCGCGGTAGGGCTCGAGGGAAGCACGATTCAGGGTCAGCAAGCCCACGCCCAAGCGCCCCGCTCGGGCAGCGCCCTGGGGCCCTTGGTAGCCGAGCCAGAGGGGGAGCGGCGCCTGCACGGGTGGCGGAGTCACCTCCCCACCGGCAAGCAACGCACGAATTTCCCGAATCCGCTGA
The DNA here is from genome assembly GCA_012959665.1 of Myxococcales bacterium. Taxonomy (GTDB): domain Bacteria; phylum Myxococcota_A; class UBA9160; order UBA9160; family UBA4427; genus JAZXM01. The sequence goes on from DUCT01000222.1 coordinate 31,732, forward strand.
TCGGTCCGGGTGTAGCGGAGCTTGAGATCCGCCCCGTAGGCATCAAATTCCCGGGCGACATAACCCGCCCCGAGACCCAGATCCAGGCGCCCACCCGACAGGCAATCCACTACGGCCGCCTCCTCGGCGATCTGAAGCGCTGGACGAAGCGGCGCCAACAGGATCGCGGTTCCGATCCGCATACGCCGGGTGCGCGCCGCCACCGCCCCGGCAAAGGTCAGTGGCTGGGGGAGATAGCCGTCCTCGAAAAAGTGGTGTTCCGAGAGCCAGACCGAGTCCGCCCCAAGGCGCTCGGCCTCTTCGATCCACTCGAGGCTACGCGCATAGTGGTCCGCCCAGGGTCGGCGCCATGGGGCGGGATTGCGCAGATCGAGATAGACACCCACCCGCATGGGTCAGTACACACCGGCCGCTGTGTCCTCGAATTCCCAGAAGGCTCGCAAGGAGCCCAGTTCACCCGAGGCATTCAAGCGATAGACCATCACCAGTTCCGTGCGCGAGACCAGCGTCCCCAGCCGGGTGGTGATCGTCCCCACGTTGGCGCACTCGTCCCCGCACGCAAAGCTCTGTCGAATCTGGAAGCGCAGATCCGCGGAGGCAATCACTTTGTCGTAGAAGGCGGTAATGGCTTCAATGCCTTGATGTCCCTGGCCTTCGGGATCCAGCGGCGAAATGCCCACCGGATCCTGAATCACTCCATCGGCAGCCCAGAGCGCGAGCCAGCCCTCGCGGTTCTTGCTTTCCGCACACGTGATCGAGCGAATCGCCATGTCCCGAGCGGGGTGAGAGCGTGCGTCTTGAAGGAACTTGATCGACATAGAATTGGATTCTCCGGCCCTTCGCGTCTAGGGGAGGCAGACCTCGGGCAGCGGATGGCCATACAATGCCGCCGCATTTTCGTGGGTGATCATCCGGATCTCCTCTACGGGTAAATCGCCCAGAACATTTTCCATGACCGTTTGAGTATCGGGCCAGGTTCCGTCGCCGTGGGGATAGTCGGATTCAAATAGAATATTCTCGACACCAATGGCGTGGCGGGTCGAAATCGTCGAGGGGTCGTCGATCATGCAGAACCAGAAGTTTCGGCGGAGGACATCGCTGGGCGAGCACTTCTTGTCGGGCCAGTTCTGACCATATCCCGAACGTGACATCAGGTTGTCCAGGCGGTCGGCCAGCATGGCCACCCAGCCGATTCCGCCTTCGGACATGGCAATTTTAAGGTCGGGAAAACGCGCCGGCCAACCGCTCCACAGCCACTCGGAGCAGGACGTCATCGCCACCTGGGCAAACAGTGTCCCGCCCAATTCCAGCATCGGTGCCCCGGGCGGCATATCGGGAAAACCCGAGGAGCCCACGTGCAGGTTGAGCACTGTACCGGTTTCGGCGCAGGCTCGAATGATGGGTTCCCAGTACTCATCGAAGACCGGCGGCAAGCCCTGGCGATGGGGTTGCTCGGGAATCGTGACCGCCTTGAACCCCCGGGCCGCGTTGCGCCGAATCTCCTCAGCGCCCAACGCCGGATCGGTGACGTAGGTAATCCCCAGTGGCACGATGCGGTCGGGATACGGGGAATACCACTCCTCGAAGAGCCAATCGTTCCAAGCCCGAGTACAGGCCACGCCCAACTCCCGATCGTCGATCAGACTAAAGAGCGTGCCCCCAAAGCCCGTCACCCCGGACGGGAAATTCACCGAGGCCTGGATCCCGCCGATATCCATGTCCTTGATGCGGTCGTGAATCCGGTAACAACCGGGGCGAACCTCATCGAAGCGGGCGGGCTCTACCCGGTGATCTTCTTTTGGCCGACCCGCCACGCACATGAAGCCCACCTGGAAATAGGGCTGACCGTCCATCATCCAGATCTCGTGTCCCTCCTCGGTCTCCACCACCTTGGGACCACGTGCTTGCAGTCGCGCGGGAAGCCTGCCCTCGAAGGTTTCAGGAGGTTCCATCAGGTGATCGTCCACCGAAATCAGCGTGTACTTTGCTTTGCGGGGATCGGGATCCGGAAGCAGGGGCTGGGTCACCGGTCGCTTGATTCCGAGTTTGATTACATCGACCATGAACAGCTCCTTTTCAGTGAGGGGCGAAGCCTAGCCCAATCCCCCACCGACAAGCCGGGTGCTTCTAACTGAGTTTACTCGCACGATTCGCCGCTTCCTCGAGGTGCTTCGGGTCGACATTTCCCCCGGAGAGCAACACGCCGCAGCGCCCCTTTCCCTCGCGCAATGCCAGGGCAAGGGATGCGGCACCCGAAGGTTCCAGCACCAAGCGCAGGGCATGCAGTGCCCACGCCATGGCATCCAGCAACTCGTCGTCGGTGACCAATTCCACGCGGTGCACCCGCTTGCGAATCACCGGCCACGTCTGTTCTCCCGGGCGTCGCACCCGCAACCCATCGGCAATGGACATCGGCGGCGGAATCGTGCAGCGTTTGCCCGCCTGCAACGAGGCCCGAGTGTCCCCGGCGTCCTCGGGCTCACAACCGATGATTTCCGCGTCGGGGCAGAGGGCCGACACCACTACGGCGCACCCCGCCATCAGACCACCGCCGCTAATGGGGGCATAGAACCGATCGAGTTCCCCGGCATCCTCGATCAATTCCAGTGCACTGGTCCCCTGCCCCGCAGCGATTTCGACGTCGTCGTAGGGTTCGACCAGAGCCCAGCCCCGTTCGTGGGCCAATTGCCGAGCCCGGGCACTCCGTTCATCGCTGTCGGGCCCCACCACCACGACATCGGCTCCCGAGGCCTCGGTCCGGGCGCGTTTGATCTTGGGCGCATCATTGGGCATGACGACAACTGCGGGCAGATCGAAAAGCGCAGCGGCCCAGGCCACCGCTTGGGCGTGATTTCCAGACGAATGCGCAACAACCCCGGGACAATCCTCAGCCAAGGTCGCGATCTTGTTGATTGCACCGCGAAGTTTGAATGCCCCAGTGGGTTGAAGGGATTCGGGCTTCAGCAGGAGTTCGCAATCTGCGTCACGCTCGTAACAAAGCAACGGCGTTCGAACCACGTGGGAAGCGATCCGGTCCGCGGCCATGCGAATCCGATCGAGGGTGAGATCCTCTAGCATCCCCATGCGGCGGTCCTTTCGGCAGGTACGGACAAACGCGACGACTCGGTGCTCGTGATCAGGCGGCCGAGAATATCCAAGCCGCTGAGTCCATCACGAGGCCTTCAGCCCCCTTATGAGGCTCGATGGCCTCGGCCACCGCCGCCCGCAAGCGGATGCGGAGGGCCTCGTCGGCTTCGCGCATGGCGGCCCCAGCGGGTCCCATTTGGAGTGAGAATTCGACCAACTGGGCATCCGTCATCCCCCGGCCGATGGTCAGCGGTACCTCGAGCGATTCGAATTCGACCTGTTCGAAACCCGCTCCGTTCAGGATTCCGCGGGTTCGCTCGGCATCGGCGAAAGCAAAAGGACCGGGTGAATGGGGATCCGTTGGCGGCGGCATTTCCACAAGCGAGGCCACCGCGGCTCCAGGAACCGCCATCCAAGGATTACTCCCGATCTCCTGCCAGCAGACGAAGGTCAACTGTCCCCCCGGAGCCAGCGCCCCGCGCAGGTTCGCAAAGGCGGCTTCGGGATCGTCGAAGAACATCACGCCAAAACGTGAAAAAATTCGGTCGTAGGCAGCCTCCTGCAGCCCGTGGACCTGCACATCGGCGGCGGTGAATTGCAAATTCTTTAACTCCGCGCCGCGCACACGGGCCTCGGCCAACATCGGCTCGGAGAGATCGAGTCCGTCTACGTGTCCCTGCTCACCCACGCGCTGGGCCAGTTCAAGGCTGGTCTGACCACACCCGCAACCCACATCGAGCACCCGCTGGCCTCGCTCGATCCGCGCCCTTTCCATCGCCGCATGGCCGATGGGTTGGATCTGGCCATTGATCGCTTCGGCGAGCGCGACCCATTTGGGCCCGGCCACATCGTTCCAGTACTTGGCCTGCTGTGCGTTCGGTCCCTCATCTTGTGTCGATCCATCGGACATCGCGACTGCCTCCTCCCTTTGCATTCGAAGGTGCATAGCTTAGCCCGCCCGGACGACGCTCAACAGCGAACCAGCCTCGGATGGGGCTTCCCGGGCGACGCGCGCCTCCATAGAAATGCCAGCCACAAAAACCCCCAACCCGTCATGCGGGTGTGCGCATGCCTTTCCTCCCCCTGCGGGTCCGCACAAACCGTCGCAAAGATTGCCCGAGCGGACTGGATCGTCGCCCTGTAGAGGCCAGCGCGCCGCACCTGTCATACCCTCAGAGGGCTACCGTCTCCCGCTCCGCCGAGGAAAAAAAGAAATGGCGCTGCTCGACCCCCTGCTCGCACTCCAGGACCTCGATCTCCAAACGGATCGCCTGCGGGCCCAGCGCGAAGGCCTGCCCGAACGCGAAGCCCTCAAAGCATGCGCGGCCGAAATTGTCGCCAACGATCGCCTCCAGGCATCGACCCGAGAAAAGCGTGATGGGTTCGCCCGCAAGGAACGCGAAGTCGCGGGCGAAGTTTCCGGAGTCGCCGCAAGTGCTCAGGATGTCGAGGCTCGCCTCTACTCGGGCGAAGTAACAGCGGCCAAGGAACTCGAATCCCTCCAGATGGAACTCCGCCTGACCCGGTCCAAGCAGGAAAATTTCGAGGAGCGCGAACTTGAGATCATGGAGGAGATCGAAGCCCAGGATGGCGAACTCGAGCGCCTGGCGGCACTGCATGCCGGCGCCGAGAAGCGGGGCGAAGATCTACGCGCGGCCATCCGCGCCGGCGAGCAGAGAATTGACGCGGCACTGAAAGCGCTGAGCGACCAGCGTGCCGAACCCATTTCGAGCCTGGCGGAAACTCTGGTCGAGACCTACGAGGCCCTGCGCGAAAAACCCAAACTCGCCGGAAAAGCCGCCGTGTCCCTCCGGGACGGACTCTGTCAGGGGTGCCGGGTCAGCCTACCCCGGGTCGATCTCAGCCGTATGTTGGCGGAACCCGAGAATGCACTGATCCAGTGCTCCCACTGCACGCGCCTGCTCGTGCGCTGAAGCCCGGCGTCAGCTTTCCGGCTCGGGACGATCCAGCGCGAGCAGGCAGAGATAATCCAGAGCCAGGGTGGCGGCGGCCAGAGACGTGATGTCCGAGGCGTCGTAGGGCGGGGAAACCTCGACGATATCCATCCCCACGAAGTCGACCCCAGCGAGAGCACCCAGGACCCTCCGTGCGAAACGCGTCGACAGTCCTCCCACGACTGGTGTTCCGGTTCCTGGCGCATATGCGGGATCCAGGCAGTCGATGTCGAACGTCAGGTAGGCGCGACCCTCGCCCACCACCTCGCGGATTTTGCGGCCAACCTCCTCCGGTCCCCGGTCGTGCACCCAATCGACGTCGAGCAGTTGAAAGCCATGGGTCTCGGCATTGTGGGTTCGGATACCCACCTGCACCGAGTGTTCCACGTCGATCAAGCCCTCGCCCAGCGCGTGGTAGAACATATTGCCGTGCCCGAGTTCCTCTTCGTCGCTCCAGGTATCCGAGTGCGCATCGAAGTGGACCAGGGCCAGGGGGCCGTAGCGAGCCGCATGGGCCCGCAGCAGCGGGAGAGACACGAGGTGCTCGCCGCCCAGACTGAGCATGGATGCCCCACCGGCCAGTACGGCAGCAGCATATTTTTCCGCGGCGTCCAACATGGACGCGAGGGAGCCCGCCGCGTAGGCCACGTCCCCACCGTCGATGACCGCAAGCCGATCCAAAGGGTCGAAGCCCCAAGGCCAAACGGGGCCGTAAGCCAGTTCCGCAGAGGCCGCGCGAATACCCCTCGGCCCAAATCGCGCCCCGGGGCGATTCGAGGCCGTGATGTCGCACGGAATTCCGCAGACAACTACATCGGCCGAGACGAAATCTCGGCTGTAGCGGCGGCGCATGAAACTGAGCGCGCCCGAGAAGGAATTCTCCATATCGGTGCCGTAGAGTCCCGTGGCCATAAAGGCGGCGTCTCCCCCCGGCGCCTCGGGGTCGTTCCCCGCCCCGCCGCGTGGGGCTTGCGCCTCGCCGCTTCCTTTTTTGACCATCCCCACCCTGACCTTTCCCTGGCTCAGCCTCTCCGGATCGCCCCAGAAATTTGATCCTGAGCGGGTCGCCGTCGTGCGGACTCGCTACTCTGTTTTGCCCGCGGACTGATAGCACGGTGCCATCTGACTTTCCCGAAGCACCGCAGCCACTGAGAAGTGCACTCCGCCACGGAGGACCCGCGCTGAAACTGCTTCAGCGAGTGATCGCCCGCGAGCACTGAATGCGGCGGTTCGATCCGGTTCCGCCCCAACCAAGAGGCAACCCCCTGACAACCCCACCCGAAAACCATGAGCAAGCGCATGGGCTGGCCGTGTTCCTACTGGACGCGCCCAACCTCATGACCCTCGCAGGCCTGGCTGCGGGCCTCGGTGCCGTCGGCCTGTGCATCCAGGAACGCTTCGGCCCGGCCCTGGCCCTGTGCCTCCTCGCCATCCTGATCGACCAACTCGATGGACGCATGGCCCGCCAGCGCCCGGATCGACCGGCGGCCGTGGGCACGTTTGGGGCGCATCTCGATTGCTACGCGGACTTCGTGTCCAAGGGAGTTTTCCCGGCGCTCATGCTCTTGATCCTCGGCGGATTTTCCTGGGCGGTCTGGCTCGTCGCCGGAATGCACCTCGCAGCCATCGCGGTTCGCTACAGCTACGAGTTCGTCCCCTCGGCACCCCGGCGCGGTCTGTCACCCGACTACAGCATCCTCGTCTTCGCGCTTCTGTACTTGGCGTCGCCCGGCTGGGGTCCTCGCTACCCGGTAATTCTGGCCGTTCTGATGATCGCCCTGGCCGGCCTCAACCTCGCGCCCTTCAGCGTCCCGCAACTGCAAGGTAAAGCGCTCGGCGCCTTCGTGATCGGCTGCCTCGCTTTGATGGCACTGCTCATCGGGCGCCCCTAGCCGAACAACTCCAGCCCCTTCATGGCCCCAGACGCGCCTGCAAGCCTTCCAGTTTGGCCAGTGAACGCTTGCGAGCCGGCGTGAGTCGAAGGCCTTCGAGTTGCGCGGAGGCCTCGGCAAGGTGTCTACGCGCCTCGGCTTCCTGATCGACGAGAATCAGCAATTCGGCCAGTTCGATGTTCCAGTCTGGCCCACCCCCCAGTCCGTTTTCAAGGGTTCGCAGCCGAACGATGGCAGCCTGATAGCGCTGACTCTGCACTTCGAGAGCAATCGCGCGGCGCTGAAGTTGGGGCACAGGGCCGACTTTCTGCATTCCGGCATCGAGCATTTCCAGGGCGCGACCGGAACCGGCCCCTTTCATTTCTTCGAGAATCTGGGCAGCCGACAGGTAATGGCCCGGGTTCGGGTTCGTCTCCACCGCAAAGAGAGCCTCGAAATCCACAAGGGCGGCGGCACCATCCCCGGCCTCCCGGGCCGCCCGGGCGCGGTACTCCAATGCCGCAACATCCCGGGGAAACCGTTGCAGATGCAGTCCAAGATCCCTCCGCGCCTCGTCGTAGCGGCCCACCTTGTAGAGAAGCATCCCGCGGTCGAGAGCCACTCCCAATACACCGCCCAGTTCGGCTGCGGTTTCGAAGTCGGCCAGCGCCCGCGCGCTCTGTCCCTCATTCGCATAGGCGACTGCGCGCTCGCGGTAGAGGGTCGCATCGAGTGGGGCAGCTTCCAGCCGAGCGCTCAAGGTGGAAATCCATTCCTCGAGACTCGGATGAGCGGCGGCCTGGGAGGCCCATAGCATCCACGCCACCAACACCACCCAGGCCACGCAACCGGCGACACGAAGCCCACGTCTCTCACGGCGCAAAACCCCGCCGCCCTCGCCGACTCTGCGAGGCGTCATGGACCCAATCCCCAACCCGAACACCCGAACCTTTCAGTCGTCGGATCGCAGGATCGTAAACTCGTCGAGGATGGCCCCGTCCGAGTCGATCATGCGCGCCCGCAGCCGATGCTCACCGGCATCGAGAACCACGGAGCCGCGCACTTTCAGCCCCCTGCGCCCCTCGGGATCCGCGGCTTGCGGCACGTGAGCGGGAAACTGCAGAAAGTTGGGCGTGATGGCAGGATTCGCCGAACTGGCCTTTCCCGAATTGCCGGCCACGGTGTAGACCGTCTTGTCGTCCAGCCCACTGGCCGTGACCTGAGTGTACTTATCTGGGCCGTTACCCGTTGCCGGCTCCCCGGCTGGGTTCAACTCCGCGTTGACTGCCGGATCAAAGTCCACGGCGTCTCCCGTGTAGCCCCCCAAGTAATAGGAACGCTCATAGCTATGGCTGTGGCCCCCGTACACGACATCGACCCCGTAGTCGTCAAAGATCGGTGTAAATTCCTCCCGTAGGGTCACCATGGGGAGATCGAGGTAATTGGCGAAAGATTGCATGAGCAGAGAATCGCTATCCGAGTTGTGCGAGCCGTAGGAATAGGTGGGATGATGGAAGATCACCACCGTCCAATCGCTTCGATTGCTCGAGAGGTCCGCGATCAGCCACGTTCGCATGGCCTCGCGCTGCGCCGGGTCTCGAGCGGTCAACTGAGAGTCCAGGCTGACTACGTGTACCGCCCCGTGGTCAAAAGAGTAGTACTGCTCGGTCCCGCTCGGCACACCGCCCACTTCGCCCGCAGTGGGAAACGAGAAGATGTCGAGATAGGGCATTCCCTCGTCGGGAGTCCCGGGATCTCCATCGGAATAGCTGCCCGGGTCCGACGAAACACTCAGGCCACCCGCATTGAACGCGCCAAAGGCGGGCAGGTTACCCACCCCCATTTCATGATTGCCAATGGTGGACCAAACGGCGGTCTGCTTGAGAATATCGCGATACAGATCAAAGACCGCGGCCTGAAATTCGTGATCCGTTCCCTTGGTATAGGCATTGTCGCCCAGCATCAGAAACAGGTCGAGCCGCTCGCCACCGTGAGCCGCGTTATAGGCGTAGAACCCGTCGCGCACGCCCGCCGCCTGGCCCGGGTGCTCCCCATCCGAAGCGGTCCCCGAATCGCCGACGATCCACATGTGCACGTTGTCGTCATCGTCGTCGTCGTCTCCGTGGTCGTCTCCGTGGTCGTCGTGGTCGTCGTGGTCGTCGTGGTGATCAAGGCTCCTGCGGTGACTACCATGACGCCCCCCGCGTCCGCCCCGGCCGCGTCCGCGGCGCTTGGACTTCGGCGCCGTCTGGAAATTTTGGCCGGCCTCCATCTGCCCGGCTACGGAATAGAAGTAGGTTTTCTCGGGCTTGAGACCCGTGATTTGGGCTTCGAAGTGGTTGCCTTCGGTGAGAATTCCATCCACGCAGCGGGCCTTGCCGGGTCGACTCAACTTCTTGAACTTTCGGGCATAACACACTTGGCCCGGATCACCCCGCCACTTCACGATGGCGCCGTGCGGAGACACCTGCTGGAGAAAAAGTCTCGACGCCGGCTCGGAGGACGCGCTCCCCGTCATCATGAAGATCATCGCGAACACTGAACAGGCAGCCGTTGCCCACGCAATACGAACCTGACCCTGGAACTCAAACGACAGACGCAATGCAACAACCCTCCATGTCAAGTACCCGGTCATGCCGGGTCGGAAACCCGCCGGCGCAGCCGCAATCAAACCCGGATGCTGTGTTTCCATAACCCTGCGCTTCTCGCCCTGAAAATTCAAGAACAATTTCGGTCCGGCCGCGACGAGGGGGACGGGCGGGGACAGGCGGGGAGAGCCTCGCTAAAGGCCCGAATAGAATAACGATCTTGGCCACTTCCCGCGCGGATTCGTCGCTGATTTTGGCCTCTGCGGCGACATCTTGGCACGCTCCGAGTAACCCGCCCCCGGCCGGATTCGGTCACCGGAAAGATCGCCTGTGCAAACCCAGGAAGCCCACCATCCCCCGACCGGATCGCTATGCTTTGCCGCCCCAAACCCTCCATCCACGGCGCGCCCCGCGCGCCTCCCCAACTCGCCGGGGGCACCCGAACCCGGCGCTACGAACAGGTCATGAGGTTGTCTATGTCCGAGTCCGAAAGCTTCAAGTCGATCCCCGACCTGCCCCGAGCCTTCGCAAAATCCCAGGGCGACAAAGCCGCCCTGGTTCTTGGAGATCGCAGCATTTCCTACGCGGAGCTCGACGCCTCGTCCAATCGCATCGCCCAGGCGCTGATCACCGCCGGGATTGAACCCGGCGACCGCGTGGCCTTCCTCGACAAGAACGTGCCCGAGTACTTCGAGTTGCTCTTTGGCGCTGCCAAAGCCCGGGCGGTGACCGTCGCGGTCAACTGGCGCCTCGCGCCGCCCGAGATGGCCTACATCCTCAACCACGCCCGGGTCAAGGTGCTCCTCGTGGGACGCGAATTCCTGGGCCATGTCGACCAGATGGAATTCGACTCGCCCCCGACCGTCTTGGTGAGCGAGGGTCCAGAAGGCGATCGACTGGGTTTTTCCGATTGGTACGGCGCCGCGGAAAACGTCGACCCCATGCTCCCCTGCGAATGGGAGGACACCTGCTACCAGCTCTATACGTCGGGGACCACGGGGCTGCCCAAGGGCGTCGAACTCACCAACCGCAATTTTTTCAGCATGCTGGGCGTCGCCTCCAAGGCCTGGAGCTTCGACACCGAGAGCGTCAACCTCGTCGCCATGCCGCTCTTCCATATTGCCGGAAGCGGCTGGGGCTTTGCGGGCCTCTACAATGGCGGAACCAACGTGCTCCTCCGCGACGTGAACCCGACCGAAATCCTTCGGGTCATCGAGAAACACCGCATCACCAACGCCCTGCTGGTGCCCGCCGTCTTTCAGTTTCTGCTCATGACCCCCGGCCTGGAGACCACCGATTTTTCATCCCTGCGCAGCATCGTCTACGGCGCATCCCCCATCACCGAGGACGTTCTGGTCGGCACCATGAAGGCGACCCAGGTCGCCCTAGTCCAGGTCTATGGACTCACGGAAACCACCGGCGCCATTACTCTGCTCGGCTTCGAGGACCACGATCCGGGTGGACCCAAGGCCGACCTGCTTCGCTCGGCAGGGAAGCCCATGGAGGGCGTCGAACTGCGAATCGTCGACACCGATACGAAAATCGACTGCGAGGACGGCGAAGTCGGCGAGGTCTGGACCCGCAGTCCCCAGAATCTCAAGGCCTATTTCGCCGACGAGAAAGCCACCGCGGCGGCCTATCCCGAGGGCCGAGACAACGACGGCCTGGGCTGGTTTCGCACGGGGGATGCGGGCTTCCTGCGCGATGGCTATCTCTATATTCATGACCGCGTCAAGGACATGATCCTTTCGGGAGGCGAGAACATCTATCCCGCAGAGATCGAAAATGCCCTGATGGAGCACCCCGGCATCGCCGACGTGGCCGTGATCGGAGTCCCCGACGAAAAATGGGGAGAGACCGTCAAGGCAGTTCTGGTCCTGGCGCCCGAGGGGCCGCCGGATGACGACGAATTGAAGGCATGGTGCCGAGAGCGTCTGGCCGCCTACAAGTGCCCCACGAGTTACGACCGGGTGGAAGCGATTCCCCGAAACCCCAGCGGCAAGATCCTCAAAACCGAACTCCGCGCGCCCTACTGGGAAGGGCGCGAGCGCATGGTGAACTGAAGCCGAACTCAGCAGCGAACTCGCTTCTCAATCGAAAAGCCCCGCGTGCCGTGCGCGGACTAGGACCTCGATGGCGTCGACCCCGCGAATCGCCCCGCGTATCTCCTCGGCGAATTCCTTGCGCCGGGCTTCGAGGTTTTGGACACCGGCCTCGAGCAGACCGCGATTGTCCGCCAACTTCAAGGCCGTGGCGAAGAGAACCTTGGAAACCGACTCTTTGCGTTTCACGTGCTGTTGCAGGGCGTATTGGGTTCCCAGCAAAAGGCAGTCCTCCAAAAAGGTCTCCTCCACAATGATTGCCTGGGGGTCGGCGCGGCAGAGGGCATCGGCCACCACCCGGTAGGCCTCGAGGAAGGGGCGCAGGATCCGATGGGCGCTCAGGGGCCGGATCTGCTGGAGGAATTCAAGGGTGGCTTCGGCGCCGCGGCTCAGATGGTTCTCCCAGTCTCCACTAGCGCCCTGATGGAGCGCCATCTCACGGCCCAACTCCTGCCGAAAAGTTTGCTTGTCTTCGAAAAAGAACTCGAACTTCAGCAGGTCCCGGAGCGCCATGGCTTCCTGCCAGAACCGGGCCAGCCGGTCGCCTTCGGCGAGTTCCCCAGCGCTGACCAGGGCCAGTTCGGCGATGGCTCCGCTCACGAAATAGTGGATCACGGCGTTGCGATAGTACGCCGCCGACAAATATTGATCCTCGGCAATGCGGTAAACGGTTTCCGGCCCCGAATCGAAGCGCACCAGCAGACCACTTTCGGTCAGCGCTTCGAGAGTTCTCTTTACGCCTTCGGCCGTGCGGAGATCCAGGGGCTCGGTGGTGGCCAGTTTTCGGCGCTCCACGTAGTCCACCAAATTCGCGAGACCCACCACGGTTTCGTCGGCGGAGAGCGCCCGATCCCCACGGCCGAGCAGCGCCAGGCAGACCAGGGAGATCGGGGTGATGGGCGTCGCCCGGTTGATGCGCACGCAGCACTCGAAGGCCAGCTTCTGCACCGCGAGGTTCTGCTCGTCGGGATCGGGATCCGCCGCAGGATTGGCGGGCCCGAGGCTCGCGGCCAGGGAAAGGGGCTCACCAAAATCCACAAAGATTCGCCCGTAGCTTCGACCGAGCCGCCGGATGATGCGCAGGAGCCAAGCGAATCCCTCGGTCTCCTTGGCGCCGCCACTCTGCTCGGACGCGTAGTCGCCCACATCCGAGATCTGGTCGTAGCCGATGGCCACGGGGATCAGGTAGACGTCGTCGCTTCGTCCGCGCAAGTAGGCATCCACCACGTAAGCCAACATGCCAAAGCGCGGAGGCCGCAGTTTTCCCGAACGCGACCGGCCCCCCTCGATGTACCACTCCAAGGGGAAGCGCTTCTCGATCAGGTAGTCGATGTAGTGACGCAAAACGGCTTTGTAGACCGGAAGGTCCTTGAAACTGCGGCGAATAAAAAAGGTTCCGCTGCGCCGGACCAACGGACCCACCGGGAAGAAGTTCATGTTGATGCCCCCGGCGGTGTGGTTCGGGGGTAGACCGTGCTCGTGGAGAAGCAGTTGCAATGCGGGATGATCGAGGTTCGACTTGTGGCTGGGCAGGAAGACCACGGGATGCTGCTGGGACAGGACGCGGACGCGCTCCACCGCCGCTGGGTCGAAGCGAATCAACTCGTCGTACCCCCGCTGGGTCAGCCGGCGCCAAAGCTGCACCACAAGGTCGATCACGAAGGGGCTGTGGGTTGCGGCGATCTCCTTCAGGTAGCGAGCGGCATCGCGGCCGACCCGGGCCTCGTCCTGACCGAGTTGTCCGGCCAGCCTGGCCAACTCCCCGCGCAAGGCCGGGCGCGAAAGCACTTCTTCATGGACGAAACGCGGCACCTTGTAGCGGGCACCGCGAAGCCGTCGCTCCCCGCGTTCCAGGGCCAGAGCGGCCTGGCGGGCAACGAAATCCGCCAGCCCCTGGGTGGCTCCCGCAGAGGCCTGGTCGGGACTGCGCCAACGGGCCTTCAACTCCGAGGCCAGAGCGGGCTCGCCGGCGACAACGCGCCAGCGGTCGGCCGTGAAGGCATGCACCCAACGCGCGCGCAATCGACTGGGGTCACGGGGATCGCCGAGTTTCAGCAGATCCGACCAGCGTGCCGTACGTCGTCCATCGCGCAGCGCAGGAAACCAGGCCACCCGCAACGGTGCAAAGAGCGGATCATCCCCTGCCGCCAGAGTCGCTTCCAATCGGGGGTCGAGCCCGCCCCGGGGTCTCCGCGAGCATGGGATCTTCAGGATCTCGACACGGCCCTCGTCGTTCGAGGGGTCGGGATTGGCCTCAACAATCCAGCGCCGAAGCAAGGTCTCCTCGAATCCGCTGGCGACATCGAGCAAAAAAACCACCCGACTGACACCGTCCGAGAGAGGCCAGACCGGAGCCTCCTCTGGACGAGGTGCCAAGGGATGAGGCGTTCCGGAATCAGCCACCGGGGAGTGCTTGCCCTTCCCCTCCGACGCCTCACCCTGCATCCGAAGTCCTTCCCCTTAGCGCCCGAGGACTTCGAGATACTGGTCGCGGATCGCCTTGATCTCTTGGTCGAGTCCTTCGACGGTCCAGTTCGATGTCTGCACCGGCGGAAGTACCACCGCTTCCACGGTGGCCGGGCGGACCACTAGGGCATCCTTGGGCAGGGCATCGAGCACGTTCCGGAAGACCACGGGGACGATGGGAACGCCTGCCTGCATGGCCATATGAAACGCACCCTTCTTAAAGGCGCCCAGGCGCGGGGTCAGGGAGCGCGTGCCCTCGGGCGCAATCGCGAGGGACAGGCCGTCGCCCAGGGCCTGCACCGCGGGCTCCAGGGCTTCGATTGCCCGGGCCGTGTTGAAACGATCGACGAAGACCACGCCGCTGGCCGCCAGCAAGGGGCCGAAGAGTGGATTCTTCAGCAATTCCTTCTTGCCCACACCGGTGACGTCGCGCCGCACGAGCTTGGCCATCAAGATCAAGTCGAGCCCGCTCTGGTGATTGAAGATAAAAACCGCCGGCCGCTGGGCCCAGAGGTTCTCCTCGCCTTCCACGCGCAGGTCCACGCCGGAGAGCGAAGTCGCGAGATCGCCAAAGAGCGCGCCGCCGGTATTGATCGCCTCCCGGCGACTGCCACTCACCAGGCCCGCGAGCAAACCCGCGCCCAGGGAAGGCGCCAGGCTGGCATACGCCAACGCGGTGCGCGCCCAGTCCTCGGCTCCCGGCGTGCCGCGACTGCTGAAGCGGCGCACCGGCCAGTGACGCTCCTTGGCAATCTGGGCCAGGCGCCGGTTGGGGTTCAGGGGACGCGGCCGGCCCACGATCTCGAGCAGGGGCATATCCTCGTCGCTGTCGGTATAAAAGAAGCTCTGGGCCAGATCCAGATCGTGGGATTCCGCCAACTGGCGGCCCGCTTCGGCCTTGCCCTCTCCCCAGCAGGTGGGATGAACGACCCGGCCAGTAAATACGCCGTCCTCGACATCCAGCCGGGTGCAGAGCACGTGGGGGATGTTCATCTCCTTGGCCAGGGGCTCGGCCTGGTAACGGGTGGCCGAAGAGACAATGGCCACGGTGTGGCCCATCGCCTGGTGGGCCTCCACCAGCGCCCGGGATTCGGGATAGATCTGGGTGGCCAGGTGCTTGGCAAAGACCTCGTCGCCGATCTCGAGCAGGACTTCCTCAGCCAGGCCGCGATAGGCGGCGGCGGTGGCCACCATCATGCCCGAGAAGCCCGTGCGCCCCAGGCCAAAGCTCAGGGCGCCGCGCAGGGAATCCACCACCTCCTTGGGCGCCATGCGTCCGGACAGGAGCCGCTCAAAGAAGAAGGACGCCGCCGAAAAGCCCGCCAACAATGTGCGATCGAGATCGAAGAACGCCCCGACTTTTGGACCCGAAGGCCCTTGCTGGATCTCTTTTGTCAGGCGCTGATGAAGGCTCAAGGGGCTCCCTTATTTGGCCGCGCCATTCTACCAGTGAATTCGATCGTCTACCCGGGTTCTCTGCCCCAAAAGGTGAGCTTTAGAACCTTCCTTGGAGAAGCGGGTCCTTCGCCCTCCCTGTGGCAGGTATATCCGCGGTTCCAGCCGCCCGGAGACGAGAGCCGCCAAGATTCCCCTACTCCGCCGCCTCGGCCCAGGGCTCCCGGTCTTCCTCGCCTCCGCCGAAGGCGTCTGGATCGAAGAAGATCTGGGTCAGGGGCGCATGGATTTCCGGCCCCAGAGGCCAGGCCTCGAGGACGGCAAGCAGTTCGGCCACGCGCCCAGGTTGCTCGGCGGCTCGGTCCCGCTTCTCCTCTGGGTCCTGGTAGATCTCGTAGAGCTCGGGTTTGGGATCACCGAAAGGCGGGGGCGAGGGAACCACCAGCTTCCACGGGCTGCGGATCAACGCCACGCCCCCTAAACCCTGGACGCGAAAGTCCGGGGGGCGAGCGCCCTGCCCGGCCGTGTTCTCGCCTTCGAGGATCTCGCGCCATCGGCCGACGCCGTCCAGGCCCGACGGGATCATCTCCGACACCCCCGCGGCCTGCAGCAGCGTGGGCAGCACATCCTGGGCGGTCACAAACACCGAGCTCGTGCCCGGCCGGGTATGGCCCGGCCACCAGAGCGCCGAAGGAACCCGGATGCCACCCTCGTACACCGAACCCTTGCCCTCCCTTAGCGGGGCGTTGTCGCTGGCGCCGTCCTGGACATTGGTGCGCAAAAATTCCAGGGCTTCCACCGGCAGGGGCTCTCCGAAGATCGACACTAGAAAATTCATCGCGCTCACCAGGCCCTCGGGGTTGGCCGAGGGATTGAGCCCGCCGTTGTCGCTGAAAAACCAGACCAGGGTGTCATCCCCCATGCCCTCGGCCTCGAGCTTGGCCAGGATTCGCCCAATCGCTGTATCCAGTTCGGCCACCATACCCGCGTGAATTCTTCGCCGGGCGTCCAAGCTTTCCGGGTAGGCGGCGATCGTGGCCTCGGGGGCCTCGTTGGGGAGATGTGGCGCGTTGAACGAAGCGAATAGAAAAGTCGGGCGGGCCTTGTCCCGAGTTTCAAGCAGGCGCAGGGCCTCGTCGGCAATCAAGCGGGTCGCGTATCCGGATTCGCGAACCGTCACGCCGTTGCGTTGCCAATCGTGCCCCCCTCCGTGGTTGTGATCCCAATAGCCAATGCCCCCGGTGACATGACCGTAGAAGTGCTCGAAGCCCCGGGCCTGGGGGAAATAGCGTCTCTGTCGGTGGCCCAAGTGCCATTTGCCCACCATCAGTGCCTGGTAGCCCACGGCGGCGAGATACTGGGGAAGGATTTTCTCATCCAGGGGCAGCCCGGTCGGATCGAGCTTCGAGATCGGTTGGACGATGCCCAGGCGCGCCGGCGATTTGCCCGTCATCACCGCGGCCCGGGTGGGGCTGCAGATGGGCTGGACGTAGAAGCGTTCGAGGCGAATGCCCTGGGTCGCGATCCTGTCGATCTGCGGCGTCCGGATCTCACTGCCCCGAAAGCCCACATCGCGCCAGCCCAGATCGTCCGCCATGATCAAAACGACATTCGGCGGGGCGGAAGTGGATGCGGGAGAAGTGGATGGGGCGGAAGTGGAGGGGAGGGAAGTGGAGGGGGCGGAAGTGGCCGGGGGAGAGATTGGAGAGGCAAGGACTGGAGAGGCAAGGACCGGAGAGGCAAGGACCGGAGGGCCAAGCATCGGAGAGGCAAGGATCGCCGCCCCAACAAGGAGCCAGAACCCGGCGGCGAGGGTCAGCGGCTCTCGAGTGACCTCGGACTCAATTTCGCCTATGCGAAAGCCCACACGAATAGCGAGACCGACCCGAATCGCCTCGGCTGCCTTGGCCGAGGCTTGGGCATCACGGCCGTTCGGATTCACGTGCCCCACCTCTCAGGCCTTTTTTCGGCCCTTCGCCAACGACGCTATCGGCCACGCCCTCCCCCATTGGTTTCTTCGACACTCCCCGGGTTGTCGGCGCATCCGACCTCGTCCGTCGCTTTAAAATTTTCCAGCACCTCTTGCATTCTTCGACTTGGCAAATCCCTGGCCAGCGCCTGTCCGGATCCCAGCTCTCAGTTCCCCGACTCTCAGTTCCCCAGCTCTCAATTCCCCGGCTCTCAGTTCCCCAGCTCTCAGTTCCCCGGCTCTCAGTTCCCGGGCTCTCGGCTCCGAAAGCTCGGTGAGTATACAGCGGCGCGAACATTGGCCGGAGCGACTCGAGGCGGATACGATCTTGCCCATGACGGACAGCGATCGTCAGAAACCCCAACCCGGCTATTGGCCTTCGGCCTGGCCCGTGGAGTGCGGGGGCAATCGTCGCCAGAAGGCCCGGGCGGGCCGACTCGATGCGACCTCGGGCGACGCGGAAGTCGTTTTTCGCAACACCGGGCGCTGGAACATCATGGCCATCGAGCGCGATCCAGGGCAGTGGTTTGTAGGCGGCACCATGGCGGCCTCCGCATCGACTTCGACGACGGCCGAGTGGAAAGCCTCATTCCGTTCGGCAACGAGGGCGGCGGCATTATCGCGCCACCGGTCCACGTCCCGGAACTCAATCGCGCGGTCTGCTGGGATTCCCTGCGCGGCGGCTTGGCGGGGGTCGATACCTCGGGGAGCGGCCTCTCCGTGGCCTGGACCCTGGCCTTGCGGCCCTCCATGCAGCCCGTGGTCTTTCCCGAATCGGGCGAACTCGTGATCAATGACTTCACCGAAAGCGGAAGCGACGACCTGGTGGTCGTGGACCTGGAGAGCGGTGAACTGGTTGACCGGGTGTACACCGGCTCACGAATCGCCAACGGAATGTTCCTGAGCCCGGGCAGTGATCGCGATATTTTCTACTGCTCGACCCTCGGTCTTGCCCGGGTGGCCTGGCATTGAGTTCAGCCCTCGAGCCGGGAACGAAGGGACAGACGGCGCGTACACTGGCGATCTTGGGGATCTTGGCAATGGGGCTCCTGGCCGCCATCCTCTGGTTCCACCGCATTGAGTTCGATGCCCCGAACGTCCACCGAACCCTGATTCAATCCGACACCTATCGCTATTTTCACCCCGTCGCCGAATTCATCCACAACGAAGTCAACGCCGGCCGGCTCCCCCTGTGGAACCCCTACCAAATGGCGGGGCAGCCCTTCCTGGCCCTCCCGGTCACCGGGGCGCTCTATCCCCTAAATCTGTTGATCATGGGCCTGTTCGAGGCCAACACCGCGCTGGGTGTTCATGCCGTTCTGCATTTTTTTCTCGCGGGCCTCTTCACCGCACTGCTCGCTCGGCGACTCGGCCTGGGACTGGCCCCAAGCAGCGCGGCCGCCCTGGCCTACATGCTCTCGGGGCCCATGCTCCTGGGGCTCTACATGTCGGTGCATTTCTCCACCCAGGCCTGGCTTCCCGCCATCCTCTGGGCGCTGCACGGCCTGCTCTCCGAGGCCCGACTGAAATGGGCCCTGGCATTGGCGCTCTTTGCGAGCCTGACCTGTTATGGGGGCTACCCCCAGTTGTTTCTGTATATCGCTCAATTCAGCGGGCTCTTTGCCCTGGGCTCGTTCTTTTTCCTGACCCCTCCGGGCGCTCGGCTTCGGGTCATGCTGCTGCTCGGCCTGTCCGGGGCACTGGCCCTGGGCTGGATGATGCCCTTGCTGCTCCCGCAATTCGAGTTCACTCAGGAAGCCTCCCGCGGTCTTCAGGGGTTGACCCTCCAGCAGGCTTCGTTCCCCTTCATCTTGACCAACGCCCTGGTGGACGGAGCCACCCGGGATCTTGTCGATGTGGCCATGGCGAACCCAGCCGGGCCGGTCCTGGGGCGGGTGGCCCTGCCCGCCCTCTTCCTCCCCCTGGCCCTCTGCGGCCTGCTCGTACCCGGGGCCAGGGGCTACTGGATCTTCTTCGCGTTTTCGGCCCTGGGCACGGGACTGCTCATGCTCGGCCCCCAAAGCCCGGTCTTCGAGGTCTACTACCGCTTGCCCCTGACTGCCCTCTTTCGCGGGCCCATCCGCCTGGCTTTTCTCTATGCCTTCTGCGCCGCCATGCTCCTGGGATTGGGCGTCCAAGGTCTGACGACCTTCGTCGCCAAAAGACAAACGCCAGGATGGGCGGCCCCTGTCTTGGGCTTTGTTCTGGTCTTCATCATCGCGGGCGACGCGTACATGCGAACCCGCCTGAACTCCGCGCATCCCTCGAGCCACGAAAACGCACGGGGAGCGCCCAAGGAATTGATCGACTTCCTACGCGCCCGGCCCGGGCGAGAGCGGATCTACTTTGAGACGCGTCACCTCTATGCGCCGGGCTTCCTGCTGAAGGCCGGGTCCATGAATCAAATTTTCGTCGCCGGCGACTACGAACCCAGTCTCTATCGTGGCTACCTCGATTATTTTGAATACACCGGAAGTACTCCCTGGCACGGAAACTCCACGATTCTGACCCGGGACCGCCCCCATGCCGCGTATATCGACCCGCAGCTCCTTGACCTGATGAGCGTGCGCTTCTACGGGGCCTTCGAACCCGGCCGCGTCGACCAGCTTCCTGAACTCAAGGAGCGGTTCGGTCCTGCTCGAGCGCGCCTGGGCTCGGTCAAGGTCTACGAAACCGAAAGCGCCCTGCCCCGGGCCTACACCGTCGAGCATATCCATATCGCCTCGGACCAGGCCACGGCGATCCGGGCCATACGCGACGAGAGTTTTTCGCCGCGAACGATGGCCGTGGTGTCGGGCACCACCGCGGAACTGCCGCCTACTCTGGTGGGTTGGGGAGAACAGGCGGAACCCGAGGAGCCGACCCTCCAAGAAAGCCGAATCACTCATTTCTCTCCCCAGGCGGTAGTGATCGAAACGGACTGCCCAAAGCCTTGCCTCGCGGTTCTGACCGATCTCGATTACCCGGGCTGGCAAGCCGAGGTCGATGGCATCCCCACCCCCATCGTCCGGGTGAATGGACTTTTTCGCGGCGTGGGACTCGCGCCCGGCAAGCACGTGATTGCCTACCGCTTCGCGCCGAGCAGCTTCTCCCTTGGACTCTGGATCGCCCTGGGCGCGAGCGCTCTCGGCTTGGCCGCCTGGGTGGCCGACCGCCGCTGGCCCCACGGCGTCGCCTGATCCCTCGAATCAGTTCGGGCCGTCGCGACGGGCGATGCACACCAGCGAAACGCCCACAGGCAGATCGAAGCGGAGCAGAAGCCACGCCTCGAGATCGTAGAGACGCGTAAGCAAACCGTTGAGCCAAGCGGGCACCGCCCAGAAATCCGTCTCCGGTGCGAAGCGGCCCAGGCCCAGCCGATACGAAAGGATTCGCCATAGCGCGGCCAACGGGAAAAGAAGCGCGTTGGTATAGGTTCTTCGTTCCGGAGTCAGCCCCGCCGCGCGAATCACCGCCTCGAGTTGCCCAGCCGAATAGCGACGCCGGTGTTCGAAAGTCTCGTCGTGCTTGCTCCAGAGAAACTGGAACGCCGGCACCGCAACGACGATTCGGCCTCCCGGGGCCACGAGATCGGCCACGTTTTCAAGGAAGGCGATATCGTCGTCCAGATGCTCGATGACATCGAGGAGCAGGACCGTGTCGAAACTGCCCTTCGGAAAGGGAAGCTGGTTCAGGTCGCTCCGGACCAGGGTTTCGAAACCCCGCTTCTTGCATATCTGAAGCGCCAACTCCGAACGATCGGTCCCCACGCAGGGCCGCCGAGACATCCAGTTGCGAAGAACTCCGCCGGTGCCACAACCCAAATCAAGCAGAACACCTTCGCCGGGATCCCGGGCCAGAAGTGCGTTCAGGATCTTCCTCTTCCCCACGAACCACCAGTGGTTCTCCTCGATCCGGTCAAGGAGCTCGAATTCGCGATCGTTCACCGAGCCTGCCCTCCCCCGTCCTGGCCGGCTTGTGCGCTGAGCAACAGGAATGGAAGCAGCGGCCCAAAGACCCGCATTCTTTCAATCCCCTCCTCCAGCCGAGCCGCCTTGGTAAATCGGTTGATGATCTGGGGTGGGAAAAATCCGAAGCGCCGAGTGGCGCATGACACCAGGCCACCGGAAGCCAAAGCCCTTTCCACGCCCCGGCTACTCAATCGGAACATGCCCTTCTCCTCGGCCCAGGTCATGTCCTCGCAAAATGCCACCTGGGCGGCAAACAGGGGGTTGCGCCGATTGGGTTCAATGAAGCCCATCCGCCCGCCGGTCTCCAGGCATGAGACCAACCGGGCAATGGCGGCCCGGTAATCCGGAAGGTGATGCAGGATGAAAAAGCCCACCACGAAATCAAAAGGCCCCCCCAAGGCGTCGACATTCAACTGCTGAAGGTCCGCACAATGCGGTCGGCAGCGCTCGGACGACACCCCGCGATCGTCACGGGCCTCGACCAGACGGGCGAGTGCCGCTTCCGAAAGATCCAGCGCCACCAGGGACTCACAATGTTTGAGCAACTCGAACGTAAATCGGCCAAACCCCGCGCCGACCTCGAGGACCCTCGCCCCCGGCTTGATGCCCATTTCCTCGACTAGCCGGGCCACCAACCGGGCCGAATAGACGTCCGTGGCCTGGGGTTGAAGATGGGCGTGGGAGCGCGACGCGTAGAATTCGCGCTGGGCCTCCACGGGATCCCTCGCCATCAAGCCGGCTTTCCTCCCCGGCCGTCCAGGTTCGTCGACCAACGCTCCCCGTATTCGCCCAGGGGGTTGAGCGCAGCGTAGCGGCCCAGCAGGGAATAGCCGCGAATCCGCAGGAGCCCGATGAAGGCCATTAACCCATCCCGGAGCATGCTGACCTTGGTCCCGGGCTGATCCTCCCAATAGACGGGCACCTCGACCAGTCTTCGCCCCTGTTTCTTGGCCAGGAAGAGAATCTCGGCGTCGAAGCTCCAATCATGCACCCGCGAGAGTCCGAACAGGTTCTTACCCACCTTGGCATCAAAGGCCTTGAAACCGCAGGTCACATCCGAGACGTCGATGAGCATTCGCCGAACAAGAAAGGTAAAGGCCTTCCCCATCAGTTCACGAAACTTGGGCTGGTGGACCGCGATGACTGCCTGGGCGCTCTTCCGAGTTCCGATAACCATTTCAAAGCCGGCATCCAGCTTTTCGAGCAACCGATCGACCTCCCGAATGGGTGTCGAAAGGTCCGAGTCCGTAAACAGGATTTGCTCGCCCCGGGCCGCCTCGAAGCCCACCTTCAACGCATACCCCTTGCCGCGATTCGGCGTGTACCCCAGGAATCGCACGGGCGTCGAGAGACCCATGGCCGCCTCTCGCGCAACCGCGGATGTTTCATCCTGACTGCCATCATCGACAATCAGGATTTCGCTCGTATAGGGGCGCCCTGCCAGGTACGCGTCCATCTCGCGAAGCGAGGCCGTGATGCGCAAAGCCTCGTTGTAGGCCGGGATCAGCAGGGTCAGGCGGGGGTGATCCTCGGACGAGACCTCGGCCGCGGGTCCATTCGTGTCATCGCTCTCTGTCATGCCTTGTGCACCACTCCGCCCAGACGAATTCGCCGCGGCCCAGTATCCTTCATCCAAACTATTGCTGCTAGAAGGCAGGCGATGAAACTCAGAGCCCCGCTGGCCAGCGCCTATTCCACGTAACGCTTATTCCACGTAGCACCTATTCCACGTAGCCCTATTCCACGTAGCCAAGTGCGCGCAAATTCTCATGCACTTCCGAATCCAACGGCTCGGCCTCCACGGGAGAAAATTGCATTTTCGCATCAAGGCTGATCTTTGATTCCAGCATCTGCCGCAGGGTATGCGCGGCAACCGGCCTCTCGGCCCATCGATCGTTCTTCTCGTCGGGATCGTTTTCCAGATCGTAGAGTTCATAGGCATGATGCAGTTGCCCTTTTCTCTGGCTCGTTCGCACGAGTTTCCACTCACCGAACCGGAGGGATGTCAGTTTTTTCGAGCGGTAGTAGTTCGTGCCCTCGTCATAGAGCAAAAGATTGGACCAAGCATAAATCGAGGGCGGAGAACCCGCGGCGGCGGGCATGCCCAGCATCTCGGGAAGCAAGCTCTTGCCGTGAATTGTTTCCGGCACTGCCAGGCCCATCATGTCGAGCAGCGTTGGGGCCACATCGGCTAGCTGCACCAACGCTTCGCTCCGCCCTCCCTCGGGCAACACCCCAGGCAGGGAGAAAATCAACGGGACTCGAACCTCTTCCTGGTAGAGCGATCGACCGTGGCCCCATATCCCGTGGTCGAACAATTGCTCTCCATGGTCGGAGAGGAAAACCACCAGGGTTCGATCCCGCTGCCCCGACGCCTCAAGGCGCTCCAGCAGCGCACCAAAATACCCATCGATGAAGCTGACCTCTGCGCTGTAGAGCGAACGGATCTCGCGTTTGGCGGACTCATCGAGCCATGGACCGTGGTCATTCACCGCCTTGAAGACAAGCAGGTGTTCCGTGTATTCCTTCAACCAGCCATCCACGTTTCCCGAATATCCAAAATCATACATTTCCGAGTAGGGCGCCGGGGCCGCGTAGGGCGAGTGCGGATCGATTTCGTGAAGCACGGCGAATACAGGCTTCTCATCCTGGGCCTCGAAGCCCTGGGCGAGGAATCGGTCCCAGACCCGCCCGGCCTGAGCCTCGGGCGAGGGCGCCTCGAGAAGCGTGCTGTCCCGTTCGGCGAAGTAGTCGAATAAGTGTGCATAGCCGCGACCGAACCCAAACTCCTTGGAGAAGTGAGCATTGTTCGACACAGCCAGGGTCAGGTAACCCGACTCGGCGAACAACTCGGGCAAATAGGGAACCGACTCGGGAAGCGATGAGTTCGGATCCAGCACCGTATGCCCCGACGGGTGCAGGCCCGTCCAGAGCGACGCCACCGAGGGCCGTGTCCAGGATGCATTCGCGTGGGCCTGATCAAAGCTGAAACCGCGCTGGGCGAACTGGGTCAATGCCGGGGTCTTGACGGTCTGGCTTCCGTACGGCTCCAGGTAATCGGCGCGGAGCGTATCAAAAAGCACGACCAGCACGTTGTACGGCTTGCGCTCCAGGGACAGCAGTACGTCCTGTTCGAACTCGACGCCTTCGATGCGCGCGCGCTCCAGGCGGATCGTGCCTTCGCCGTCGCCGCCCGTATAGGGCCGGAAAATGGCCTGGATGGCCGCCATCTGTCCGGAATAATCGGCGAGGTCGATATCCAATTCCCGCTCGCCGAACTCCTCCGCAGCCAGTTCGGCGACGACACTTTCCGCCCCCGATTCGGCCCGCACGACCACCTGCCAAAGACCGCCGCTCGAGTTCGAACGGGCTCCCCGTTGGAGATTCATCTTGAGGCGGGCACTCTGAGGAAGCACGTAATGCCAGGCGATCACCGAGTTCTGGGGCTGAAGAATCCGATTCCCCTCGGCGGAGACGCGCTCCTGGGAATTGGCCGGCTCGCGCCCTGTCCCGGACAGTTGAAAGTCATAGAGCCTGACCCCCACTTGGCGCGAGTCGAAGGAAAGCCCCACCGCGATCGGGCTGATCCAATAGAGGGGTGCGATGACCAGCCGATTGAGACCCGGTCGTTGCGCCTCGGCGGGCAAGCTGATTTCCAGGGTCTGCCTCTCCCAACCCAAGAGGAAGCGTCCGAGATCCACGTCGTTCCAGAACACCCGGATGTTCTGATGCGGCAGCTTGCCCCGGGCGTCCAGGGGGGCAAGATCCAGGGTGAGCTTGCGATCCTTGACCTCCAGAACCACGATCTCCACGACAGACTTCGGCCCCTTCGACCAAATAGCGCGCCGTTGAGCATCGACGTACTGAAGCGTGTACCAGCCCTGGGTAAACCTCGCCTCCTCCCGTCGGTCGAAGACCGAGCCCAAGGTTTCATACCCGACCCAGGCCGCCGGAAGATCTTCAACCATGTCCAACACAACCGGGCGCTCCCGACCGGGTTCGGATTCTCCAGGGAGCGACTCGGAAAGCCGGGTGTCCGCGGACTCGCCGCAGCCAGCGAGCAAAGCGGCAAGAATCAACGAGACGACAAGAAACCCAGCCGAGCCAAGAGACCCGATAAAACGAAGGAAACGACTCAATCCCCTCGCCCTCCGCGCTTTGCCCAGCGGCCCTGAGGCGATAGGGCACGGGGAGGATGAAGCACGATCGACTCCCATAATCCCCGACATGCTCTGGTCTCCAAGCGCCAACCGTTGAGGCTTTTTCGTCCCCCGGCCTCACTTCATCCAGCCTCCAAGGAGGAAGTCCGGACGTGCTCTGCAACGATTCGAGCAATAATGGCCATCATACCGACTTTCCCAATGCGCTGCTCTTTCCAATCGACCCAAAATGATCTTCCAGGACTCGCGATCGAACCACCGGCGATCCTTGGGTGGCCGATGGTCGAGGCCGATGGTCGAGGTCGCTGGTCGAGGTCGCTGAGTTTCGCGTCATCTTCAACCGCTCATCCATCCCCTCATAATCCATCCCGCATGATGCATCCCCGACAATGCATCCCGGACAATGCATCCCCGACAATCCATCCCCCACAATGCATGAGGACAGATGGAAAAATCGCCTTCGGGATGCGGGCGCGGTAGGATGGTGCTTCATCACCAACCCCTTAAGCGGGTTGAATCTGCAAGGCTATGGAGCAAACCCCAGGGAGTAAAACCGGTTGGCCGGAAAGGATCCTGAAGGAGCGGGAATGCCCCCGAAGCCCCCGATTTTTTGGAGTTCGCTTCTCTTTGCCGGCAGCCTCCTGACCTCAGCCCTGGTCGTCATCCTCGGAGTCTTCAGCCTCGCCGGACAACTTCCGGCCCAGCCCTGGCAGACCGCCATCGGCGTGATGGACAGGATCCTCCCGAACCTCGAAGAGCTCGAGAAGCAAGCGCTCGAAACAATTCCCAGACAAATTGCGGTTCTCGGCGACTCAACCGTCGACTTCTACCCAGTGAACGAGAAAGTTCCAGACCGACTTCAGCAGGCTCTCGCGCGTTCATCGCCCCCGGCCCCGCCGGTAGCGGTCACGAACCTGGCCTTCCTCGCGTTGGGGCCCACGGCCTACTATTTCCTCGCGGATCGAATTGCCGCAAGCCGGCCCGACTTGATCGTCTGGGCGGTTAGCCTCACCCACGCCTCGGAGCGGTGGCGCCGATCCCTGCCCCGCCCAGAACTCGCGGGGTGGATGGCCGCCGAGCGAATCCCCAGCACTCTGACGATGCCCATCGACGATATCGGCCTGACCGCCGACGAGTTGCTTTTCTATCAACTGCTCGTCCGGGCCGACCCGGGAAGCCAGTGGCGCGACCTTCGGGTCAACCTGTCGCGAATCGACAAGTTCAGAGCCAAGTCGGAAGAATGGCTGGCGCAATTCACCGGGACCCAGCCCGAAAAAGGCTTCGGGATAGTCTCGGCCTTGAAAAAACTCAAGAGCCACAAACACCCCGATCTACCCGACCGCTACAACCGGCTCGGCGAAATTGAACATTTCGGAAGCGCTCTCGATGGAATCGACTCTGGACATCCCACGGTCCGTTTCATCGGCGCCGCTGTTCAGGTTTTTTCCGAGGCGGGGATCCCTGTCCTCGTCTACTTGAATCCAGTCAACATCCAGCACCTCGAAAAGGTCGGCGTGGTCGAGGCCCCAAAGCTCAGGCGCTCGGTGAATGCCTATCGGGAAGCCGTGGAGAACAGCGGCGGTTTCTTCCTTGATCTCCACACCGCCTTCCCAGACAACCACTTCAGCGACATGTCTGGGCATTTCCGACACGATGACGAGATCGAGGCCCAAACCGAACTGGCCGAGACCCTGGCTCGCTACATCCTGGACAAGGGGATACTCGACGCGCAACGGGCCGAGGCCGCCGAGATGGGGAGAGCAAAATAGTGCTCTTCAACAGCCCCCAATTCGCAATTTTCCTCCTCGCCGTGTTGAGCCTCTACCGCGTGGTTCCCACGCGGTACCGCAATCCCCTGATTCTTGGCGCGAGCCTCGTCTTCTACACGCTCTGGCTTCCCGCGTACCTGATCCTGCTCGGAGCGGACATCGCCGTCAACTATGCCCTGCTCCACGGCATTGCCCGAGGTCGGAGCCCCCGACTCTACTTGGGGGCCTCGATTGCCTTCACCTTGGGGCTGCTGGTTTTTTTCAAATACGCCGCAATGCTCGTCGGAACCGCGCTTCCCGTCCTCGAGGGCGTCTTCGCCGTGTCACCGGCGATTCCCGACTTCTTCCTTCCCCTGGGCATTTCCTTCTACAGCTTCCAAATCCTCGCGTTCAGCATCGATACGTATCGCGGAGAAACACCAGAGCTTCCCAGCCTCTCCCGCTATGCGCTCTTTATTTCCTTTTTTCCTCAACTCGTCGCGGGGCCGATTCTCCGTGGAGCCCAGTTCCTCCCCCAACTCGCGAGAGGCGGAGAAATCACCGCCGAGCGGACTCGCCGCGGCTTCTGGCTTCTCGGCATCGGGCTTGCCAAGAAGGTGATCCTCGCCGACTACCTGCTCTCGGGTTTTTCGGATCTTGTCTTCGACGCTCGCGGTGTCGAAGCCCCCGTCTTTTACTGGGTTGCTCTCTACAGTTTCGCGTTCCAGATTTATTACGACTTTTCCGGGTATACCGACATGGCGCGGGGAATCGCCCTGCTTCTCGGCTTTGAACTTCCTCTCAACTTCATGGAGCCATACCTCTCCCGCGACCCCTCGGAGTTCTGGCGCCGCTGGCATATCACCCTCTCCCGCTGGTTGAGCGACTACCTCTATATCCCGCTGGGCGGAAACCGCCGGGGGCCTACGCGAACGCTCATCAACCTGATGCTCACGATGCTACTGGGCGGCCTTTGGCATGGAGCCAGCTGGAACTTCGTGATTTGGGGAGGGATCCATGGGTTGATTCTGGTGATTCACCGGGGCCTGGGACTTCGCCGAACCACCCCGGACACCCCCATGAGTTGGGGGGACATTCCGCGTATCCTGATTTTCTTCCATCTCACTTGCTTGGCGTGGGTGTTCTTCCGAGCCGCGGACTTTGCGGCCGCCCTCGAGTTCATTGGTCATCTTTTTACGGGGACCAACACCTTCGGCCTTCCGCTGATGCAGATGGCGGTGATCGGATTCTGCGTCCTGCTCCATGGAGCCGAACGATCCCTGCGCACCCAACTACCCAGCCTGAGGAGTCGGCTCGCTCAAAGGCCGTGGGGAAGCGCCTTGGAAGGCGCGGTGCTCGGAGTCCTGATCGGCGGGGCGATCGTCACTTCGGGGGTCGGGGGCGACTTCATCTACTTCCAGTTCTAGCCGTCGCCGAGCAGAACGAGTCACACGTGATTTCGGAGCATGAGTTCCTTGGGATGGGGGTCGAGAAAAAGCTGTCCTATCAGGGACTCAATTTCATACTTACGAACGTAGTGCCTCAAAAGCGTGACGGGGACAACCAGGGGAATCAACCCGGTCCGATACTCATTCACAATATCGGCCAATTCCATCCGAGACGCGGAATCCAAGTGTTTCTTCAAGTGCCCGGCTGCGTGCTGCAAGACATTTGAGTTTCGTCCACGGGACGCCAGCAGGGCAAACGCAGCCATGAACCCGCCCCGGTACTGGTCACGGAAAGCAGCCCGCGGCGCGCCTTTAATCTCCCCAACAAGGCGCCCAAGTTCTCGGTACGCCACCGTCGAGTGCGCCATGATCTGGAGCTTGTGCACCGAGTGAAATCGCACCACATCCGCTGCCGACCAACGCCCCTCGAAGAGATCGCAGACCCGGCGGTAGGCAAAAATTCTTTCGATGAAATTCTCCCGAAGCCTGGCGTCGCGAAGCCGACCCTCCTCCTCAACGGGCAACTCCGGATAGGCGTCCATCAACGCCCCAGCATAGAGGCCCACGCCATTCCGGGCGGGCATCGACTTCTTCCCGTACACCTTGACCCGGGTCATCCCGCAACTCGGTGAGTCCTTCTTCAGCACATAGCCGGACAACCCGAGTTCCTTCAGGGTCCGGACACGCTTGACCGAATATTTCTCCATGGCAGCGGTATGTTCGAGGCCCGACTTGATCTCCACCATGCGAACCCCCTCCCCAGTATCGACCAGGCGAAGGGCCGGTCGCGGCGTCCCCATTCCGACCTCGACTTCCGGGCAGACGGGAACCCATTCGACGAACTGGCCAAGCTGCTCCGTAGAGAAGTGATCCCGCTTGTGACCTCCATCAAAACGCACCTTGTTCCCCAAAAGACACGACGAGATCCCCAAACGAAGAGGGGTCGACTGGGGCTTTGTTTTCGCATTCATTTCCTGGCTCCGATGCTTTGAGCCTGTCTGAAGCGGTCCAGTGCAACTTCTCGGCGCTTGGCATGATCAACCGAGGGTTGCGGATAGCCTGCCGGGGACTCTCCCGCGTGGGGGGTGTGTATGGATCGATCGGGCACATCGCGCAATTCCGGGACCCAGCGCCGAACATAGCGTCCACCGGGGTCCCAGCGCTGTCCCTGGGTCGTCGCGTTGACGATTCGAAAATAGGGCTGGGCGTCGGTTCCCGTGGAAGCCGCCCATTGCCATCCCCCACTGTTGGATGCCCTCCTCCCAGGGAGCGAATCTCCCGGGATCGGTAAACGACGCGGTCGGAACGGGGCGGGTCGCGGTTCGCGAGTTCCTCGCCCAGACGATCCAGGCAATCCAGCAAGAAACGCACCCGGGGCTGGCCCGAATTCATTCGCGAAAAAATTCTTGGGTCGAGCACGAAGATCGGAAGCCACTCTTCCACGCGCTCTGACAGCGCGGCGAGCGCGGTATTGTCCTGGAAGCGCAGATCGTTCCGAAACCAATGTATTCCGCGCACGCTCGGCACTGCCCCGCCCGGGCTCACTGGAGAATCCGATTTTTCGAACCCACGATTTTTTGCACAATCCCTGTGACCGAACCGAAATTCAGCCTCAAATGCTCATCTCGCCCTATATTTACATCACTGAGTCCCACAGACCCACGTGCAGCACGCGCCAATGCCAGCCCGTTGAAAGTCCTAAGGAGAGCCTGTGAGAAAACGACGACTACTCTTCAGCCTCGCCACCCTAGGGGCGCTCTGCAGCTGCGCCGGCCTACAGACAGTGAACTCCCCCCTGGAGCGAATCGACCCCGAGGCCGGATATCGTCCGTTCACCCGCGCCTCGCGCGAGTCCTTGGGGAGAGTATGGCTAAGCCTGGCCTTCTCCGGCGGCGGAACGCGAGCCGCCGCCTTTGCTTATGGGGTCCTCGAAGAACTCCGGGATACGGTGATCGAGGTCGATGGCCAGCCCGGGCGACTCCTCGACGAGATCGACACCATCAGTGCGGTCTCCGGGGGTTCCTTCCCGGCAGCCTACTATGGGCTTTTCGGCGACCGCATTTTCGAGGATTTCGGTGATAAATTCCTCAACCGCAACATCCAGCGAGCCCTCTTGTTCCAGGCACTCCGCCCCTGGAACATGCTCCGCCTGATAACGCCCTCCTACACCCGCAGCATGCTCGCTCTCGACTACTACAACCGAAACGTCTTCGACAAAGCGACCTTTGCCGACTTGGCCGCCGCCAACGGGCCCGACATTCACATCAATGCGACGGATCTCTCCCACGGATATCGCTTTACCTTCAACCAGGGGCAATTCGATTTGATTTGCTCGGATCTGGACAAACTCCCAGTCGCTACCGCCGTGGCCGCTTCCTCGGCGGTCCCGGTTCTCCTTAGCCCCATCACCCTGCGGAACTACGCGGGAACCTGCGGCTTCGAGCTCCCCAGCTGGATCGCGAATTCTCTGAACGCCCAAGGCGGCGATCGGCGGCGCTACCTGTCCGCGCGCTCATTCGCAGGCTTCATGAACACCGAGAAGCGCCCGTTTATACACCTGCTGGACGGGGGAATCGCCGACAACCTTGGACTGCGCTTCGCCATCGAGCTGACTTCTGCGGCAGGTGGCATCGATCGTTTGATCGAAAAAGTGGGCATCAGGCCTCCCGAACAGTTCATGCTGATCGTGGTCAATGCCGAGACCGATCCCAACCCCAAAATCGACTTGAGCTCTGCCGCCCCCTCCTTCGCGGCCTTGATGAACTCGGTTTCCGGCTCCCAGATACGCCGCTACAACCTGGAGACCCTCATCCTCGCAGAGGACTCCGTCAGCCAGCTCGGCCGCCTCGTCACTCTGGATACGGGTGCCCCCGTAGAAGCACGATTGATCGAAGTCAGCTTCGATGCCCTTCCGAGGGAAGAGGATCGAAAATATTTCAAGCTGCTTCCTACATCTTTTGTGCTGGGAAACGAAACCGTGGACCGACTTCGGGCGGCGGGGCGCCAATTGCTCCGAGAAAACCCGAGCTTCCAGGAACTGATCGCGCAACTCAGGGAAAACAACCCGTCGCCCCTGCCCCCGGCCA